>DATBGA010000075.1:0-38219 GCA_036558225.1 Candidatus Methylomirabilota bacterium
GGACGAGCCGAGCCTCGGCATCATGCCGCGAACGGTGGACTCGATCCTCGACGTCCTGCAGACGCTCCACCGGCAGGAAGGCCTGACGGTCCTGCTGGTGGAGCAGAACGTGCCCGCCGCCCTCGCCGCCGCCGAGCGGGGCTACGTGCTGCAGACCGGCCGCATCGTCGCCGAGGGCACGAGCCGGGCGCTCCTCGACAGCGATCTGGTGCGGCGCGCCTACCTGGGGATGTGATCGCCGGCGACCGCGGGCTCCCGGCGAGCCGGTCGCCGCGAGCCCGCCCGTCCGCCCCGCCTCAGATCGCCCGGAGCCAGGTGTCCGAGAGCGTGTAGCCCTCGGGGAACGGATCCTCGGGGTCGCAGCCGTACTGCCCGATGTCCGTGACCCACCCGCGGCCCGCGACGGTGGTGACCACCGCGGGCTTCCGTCCGACGCGGGTCGTGCCGACGATCTCGGCCAGGAAGTGGCTTCCGATGACGGACTCGTGATCGAAGGGCTGCCCGACGCGGATCTGGCGACGCGCGTGCATCACCGCCAGCCGGGCTGACGTCCCCGTTCCGCAGGGCGACCGGTCCAGCCGGCCCGGCGAGACGACCACGGTGTTCCGGGCCGTCAAGCCGCGCCCCTTCTTACGGAGCGGCCCCCTGAACTCGGTCATCGTCACGTCCCGGATCTTTGGATTCTCGGGGTGGACAACCCGGAGCTGCTCGCGCGCGGCCTCCCGGATCTTCTCCCCCAGGGTGCAGATGTCGCGCGCCTCGTCCCGCGTGATCCGGAACCCGAGGCGCGCGGCGTCCACCAGGACGTGGTGGCTCCCGCCGTAGGCCACGTCCATCGTCACGGTGCCGACGCCGTCGACCTCGACGCGGGCGTCGAGGTGCTGGACGAAGGCCGGGACGTTGCGGAACTTCACCTGGAGGACCCGGCCGCCCTCGCACCGGCAGCGCACCTCGATGAGTCCGGCCGGCGCCTCGAGCGTGAGGCGCGTCTCCGGCTCCCGCATCGGCAAGATGCCCGTCTCCAGGATCGCCGTCACCGTGCTGATCGTGTTGGACCCTGACATCGGCGGGTACTCGGTCGACTCCATGATGACGTACCCCAGCGCCGCCTTCGGGTTGCGCGACGGCAGGACCAGGTTCGCGCTGTGCACGGCCGCGCCGCGCGGCTCGTAGAGGAGGAACTTCCGCAGCCCGTCCTGGCGATGCGCGAGCCACTGCATCTTGTCGAACATGGTGCGGCCGGGCACATCGACGACCCCGCCCGTCACGACCTTCGCGTACTCCCCCTCCGCGTGCACCCCGACCACGGTGAGCGTCCGCTTCCAGCGCATGAACCCTCCTTCAGCATGTGGGCGCGAGCGCGTTCCGGTCTACCAGAAGCGCGCGCCTCCCTCAACCCCCCTCGGCCGAAGCTTGTCGGCGGCGCCCGCGGCTCCTATGATGCGGCTCGTGCACCGTCGGAAGCTCCCGGGCGGGAGGCGGGCTCGGGCTGCCTGCTCACGCGTCGGCTGATGGCGCGCGTGAGCCTCCTCCTCGCCCTGCTCCTGATCCTGCCGTCGGCCAGCTACCAGGTCTTCGACGGCCTCCCCCTCTCGCGCGCTCCCGAGTTCCTCTGCCTCGTGCTCCTCATCCCGCTCCTCGCGAGCCGCGGGCTCCGGCGCCTCCACGCGCGGTGGATGAGCGCGTGGCCGCGCCCCGTGAGGCTCGCCCTGGTGGCGGCGGCCGTGGCCGCCGTCGCCGTCAAGCTCGTCCTGCTGGCCTCCGGCACCCACCAGGGCTTCCTGGCGTGCTACCGGTCGCCGCTCGAGCCGCCGCTGGCCGGGCCCTGCGAGCGATCGTTCGAGAATCCCCTCGCGCGGTTCGCCGTCACGCGCCTGGACCGCGCCATCGACTTCGGGGAGCACGACTGGGACCTGAGCTTCCTGAACTCGGTGCGGTTCGATCGCCACTACGCGGGGCCCCGGGGACGGCTGCGCCAGCGGCTCCCGATCGACGCGGCGTGGCACGGCGACGTGGAGCGCCCGGAGCCCTGGGTTGCCCGGATCACCTACGTGGGCGAGGGTACGGTCCGCCTCGATCCCGACGGCCCGGCAGCCGGCCGCACCGCGGCCACGCTCGCTCCCCGCTACGGCGCGCCGACGACCGTCCTGCTTCCGGTCCCGGCCGGGCGGCACGCGTTCAGGGTCGAGTACCGTTTCGACGACGGGTCCACGTGGGACGGGCCGCCGCCGGCGGGCCCCTGGGCCACGCTCCGCATCGAGCGCGGGCGGGGCCCGGGAGGCCGCGAGCCCGGCGCGCCGGTCACCTCCGTCCGCCCGGCGTGGCCGTGGCGGGGACTCGCCGCGGCGGGAGACCTGGCGATCGCCGCGCTCGCCGCGGCGCTCCTCCTCTTCTACGCAGGGCTCCTGTGGCACGACGCGTGGCTCCTGGCGCTGGTGGCGGGCGCGACGCCGCTAGTCGACCGGTTCGATCTGGCGTGGATCGGCCTCCCGAGCAGCCTCGGCCTCTGCTTCCTGATGGCGCTGGTCGCCGCCCCGGTGCTCGGCCGCCGCTGGCGCCGGCGCCTGGTGGGCGCCTTCCTCGCGACGGCCTACGTCGCGTGGTTCGTCACCCTGCATACGTTCCGGCGGCTCGACGTCGTCACGCTGCGCGAGTGGGCGGGCGACCCCCTCTTCTACGAGTCCCAGGCGCGCTCGATCCTCGATTCGTGGTCGCTCGAGGGGGGCGAGCCCCTGTTCATCTACCAGCCGCTGTTCCGGTACATCCGGTTCGGCGAGCGGCTGCTCCTCGGCGACGGCGACGGGCTGCTCAGCATCTTGGCGCTCGCGGTGCTCTACTGGGCGCTCTGCTGGGCGTTCGCCCGCCTGTGGGCCCGGCCCCGGGCCGACGGGCCGCGCGCGATCCTGTTCGGGGGCGTCGCACTGCTGATGCTCGCCCTCGCCAGCACGGCGCCGATCGTGTTCTTCGTTCAGGTGAGCCTGTCCGAGTATCCGACCTGGATCTTCCTGATCCTGCTCTTCCCGATGCTCTTCGCCAGCCGCTCGCCCACCCAATGGCGCGCCGGCGTGGCGCTGGCGAGCCTGTCGCTGCTGACGCGATCGAACCAGGCGCCCGGCGTGCTCGGGATGCTCGGCGCCTTCGTCTGGCGGACGTGGAGGCTAAGGTCGCGGCTTGCCCTGGGCGCGCTCGCGCTGGCCGCGCTGATCCTCGCGCTCCCGAGCCTCCACAACCTCTACTACGGCGGACAGCTCGCCCTGACCGGCCAGAGCCAGCCCCACCTGCTCAGGCTCCCGCCGGCGCTGTGGCCCCGGATGTTCCACGATCCGAGGCTCCGGAAGGAGGCGCTCAACCAGCTGGACCACGTCTTCTACCTGAATCCCGTCGACGACCCGCCGCCCCGGGGCGACGAGCTGTCCCGGGCGGCGATGCGCGGGCTCCAGGTCCTCTGGCTCGCCGCCTGCGTCCTGGCGCTTCGGCGGCGCGGGTTCGAGCCGGGCGCGAAGATGCTGCTCCTCGGCCTCCCCCTCCTCTACCTCGGGGTGCATTTCGTCTACGTCGTCGACGACTACTACCCCCGGCACATCATCGCCGGCCACCTCGCCATGGGGCTCGTCACGCTGAACGCGGCGGGTCGAGCCTGGCCCCGCGCGGGACCTCGAAGACGGTCGCCTGACTGATCCGGGGCGTGCCCTGCGGAAATCCCACCCGACACGCCACTCCACGACGGGGTGACGCGGCCGGGCGGGCGCGGGCGCCGCCGTCGGCTCGGCGCGCGAGGCCTTGGCCGCTCCGGCCGATCAGGCCCGGGCGGCCGGGCGCACGTCCAGGAAGGTGCTCTGGTAGGTCGCACCCTCGCCGAGATCGGTCAGCCGATCTCCGCAGAGGAGGTTGACGGTGCCGGACAGCGCCTCGCCCGCCGGCCGCTGCCCGGGGACCAGGACGACGCCCGGCGCGACCTCGTCGGACACCCGGAGCCGCATGCCCACCGTGCCGCGATCATTGACGAGCTCGACCGCGTCACCGGGCTCGAGCCCGCGCCGGCCCGCCTCGGCGGGGTGCAGGATGACGACCGGCGCGCCCTCGCGGCGCCGGAGCACCCGGTTGCCCGTGAACGCCGTGTGGCTCTGGAAGTATCCGGGCGCCGTGAGGAGGCGCAGCGGCCACCGCCGTCCCAGCGCCGTCTCCTCCGCGTCCTCGTGCCAGTCCGGCATCGGGGAGAGCCCCCGGCTCGCGAGGGTCTCCGAGTAGAACTCGAGTTTCCCGGACGGCGTTCCGAATCGCTGGCCGTCCGGATAGGGATCGACCTTGACCGGGCCGGCGGTCCGCAGGGCATCGGGATCGAGGCCGGCGGCGGGCCCGGTCGCGCCGACGAAGGCGGTGCGCACCAGGTCCGGAACGCTCATCGAGAACACCGCGTCGCGCGCTCCGAGCCGGCCGGCCAGCTCCTGGGCGAGCCTCAGGTTGGACCACGCCTCGCCCTGCGCCGGCACCGCCTGCGGGGCGAACTGCACGTAGTAGGCGCCGTAGGCGCGAAAGAGATCCTCGGTCTCGAGGTACGTCGTCGCCGGCAGCACGAGATCGGCGTAGCGGGCGGTGTCGGTGAGGAACGGGTCGTGCACGACCGTGAAGAGGTCCTCGCGCATGAGGCCCCGCCGGACCGTCGCGGAATCCGGGCACGTGACGGCCGGGTTGTTGGCCGACACGAAGAGCGCCCGGATCGGCGGGTCGCGCATCTCGAGGAGCGCCTGGCCGAGGCGCGAGTGGTTCACGAGCCGCGTCGCCGCGGGCCCCGACGGCCGGCGCACCGCCTCGAAGGAGAAGCCGAAGCCGCCGACGGTCGCCAGGAGAGCGCCGCCCCCGCGCTTCCCGTAGGCGCCCACGACCGCGGGCAGGCAGGCGACCGCGCGCACCGCCTGGCCGCCCTGGCTGCTCCGCGACATCCCGAACCCGATCCGGATGTACGGCGCCCGCGCCCGCCCGTAGAGATGGGCCAGCCGCTCGATGTCGGCGCGCGGCAGCCCGGTGATCCCGGCGACGCGGTCGGGAGCGAACCGCGGGAGGACCTCCCGCTCGAGGCGGTCGAACCCGAGCGTGTGGCGCGCGAGGTAGTCGCGGTCGGCCAGCCCATCCCGCGCGAGCACGTGCATGAGCCCGAGCGCGAGCGCGGCGTCGGTCCCGATCCGCGGGACGACGTGCCAGTCGGCCTGGGCAGCGGTGCGGCTCCGCCGGGGATCGATCACCACCAACTGCGTCCCCCGCGCGCGGGCCTCCTCCACCTTGGCCCACGCGTGCACCGCCGTCGTGACCAGGTCGGCGCTCCAGGAGACGATCAGGTCCGAGTCGATCATCGTCTCCGGATCGGCCCCCCCGACGGGGCCGCACGTCGTCTCCCACGCGACGTCGGCGCAGGTATCGCAGATCGTCCCGGGCTGGAGGCGGGTCGTGCCGAGGGCGTGGAACAGGGCCATCGGGAGCCAGCGGTTCAGCTGCCCCTGGTGCGCGCTGTAGCAGTAGCCGAGGATCGCCAGCGGCCCGTCCTCGCGGCGGATCGCCTCCCAGCGACCCGTCAGCTCGTCCAGCGCCTCGTTCCAGCTCACCGGCCGGAACTCTCCGGCACCCTTCGCCCCCGTCCGGCGGAGCGGCGTCCGCACGCGGTCGGCCGAGTGCACGAGCTCGGGCTCGCGCCGCACCTTCGCGCACACGAAGCCCGCGGTGAACGGCTGGTCGGGGTCCCCTTCCACGCGAACCAGGCGCCCGTCCTCCACGTGGGCGAGGATCGAGCACATGTCGGGGCAGTCGTGGGCGCACACCGTGCGGATCACCGTCGCCGTCGTCACGCGGGACTCCCTCCTCCGGCCGGGTGGGCCCGGGCCGGGATCGTCCAGGCAATCCTAACGGCGGAGGGGTGGCCCCTGTAAAGAGCCGCTTCCGGTCTGTCTCCCAGGGCCATTTTGGCGCCGGGGCCGGCGGCCGCTAGTCGGCGGCGACCGGAGTGGGCCGGGTCCGGATGCGCCGGAACAGGAAGACCAGCGGCAGGCACGCCAGGGCCATGAGCGCCAGCATCCGGAAGCAGTCCAGGAACGAGAGCAAGGTCGCCTGCCTGACGAGCGTCCGGTACAGGAGCCCGAGCGCGGCCGACTCCGCGCCCGCCGACCCCACCTGCGGGGCGAGACGGGCCCGGGCGTCGGCCAGCCAGCGCTGGTAGGCCGGATCGTAGGGCGTGAGGTGCGCCACCAGGCGGGCCTGATGCGCCTGGGTGCCCCGCGTCAGGAGAGTCGTCACGGTGGCGATCCCGACGCTCGCCCCGATGTTCCGCATCAGGTTGAAGATGCCCGTGCCCTGCCCCATCTGCTCCCGGGTGAGCGTTCCCATGGCAATCGTGGTCAGGGGAACGAAGATGAGCGGGCCCGCGAAGCCGTTCAGGATGCTGGTCCAGACGACGTCGCGCTGGGCGATGTCGAGGGTCATGCGGCTATAGATCAGGGCCGAGCTCCCGGCCAGGGCGAAGCCCGCGCCGATCAGGAGGCGGCTGTCGATCCGCCCGATCAGCCGCCCGACAAGGATGCTGCAGGTCAGCGCGCCGAGGCCCCGGGGGCTCACGGCCAGCCCGCTCTGGAGCGCCGGGTATCCCAGCAGGGTCTGGAGGAAGAGCGGCAGCATGGCCGTGGTGCCGTAGAGGACGACCCCGAGCACCGTGATGAGGGCGGTGCCGATGGCGAAGTTCCGGTTCGCGAGCACGCGCAGGTTGACGATCGGCGCGTCGGTCATGAGCTCCCGGATCACGAAGGCGACGAACCCCGTCCCCGAGATCAGGACGCACCACCGCACCCAGGGCGCGGCGAGCCAGTCCACCTCCTGGCCTCGGTCGAGCACCAGCTGGAGCGTCCCGAGAAACGCCACCATGAGGCCGAAGCCCAGGTAGTCGATGCGTCGCTGTCGCAAGGCGCGGATGTACGGCGGGTCCTCGATGAAGGCCTGCGCCATGAGGATGGCGACGGCGCCCACGGGAAGGTTGATGTAGAAGACCCACCGCCACGAGTAGTTGTCCGTGATCCAGCCGCCGAGCGTGGGCCCGAGGATCGGCGCGACGATCACGCCCATCGCGAAGGCGGCCATCGCCGCGCCGCGGCGTGCCGGCGGAAAGCTCTCCATGAGGACGGCCTGGGCGATGGGCTGGAGCGCTCCGCCGCCGGCGCCCTGGACGATCCGCGCCGCGACCAGCATGCCGAGGCTCGTCGCGGCGCCGCAGGCCGCGGACGCCGCGGTGAACACGACGATGCACGCCATCAGGAAGCGCTTGCGCCCGAACCGGCTGCCCAGCCAGGCCGTCATCGGCAGCACGATCGCGTTCGACACCAGATAGCTCGTGAGAACCCACGTCGCCTCCTCGGGCGTCGCGGACAGGCTGCCGGCGATGTGCGGAAGCGAGACGTTCGCGACGGCGGTGTCGAGCACCTCCATGAACGTGGCCAGCATCACGGAGATGGCGATGAGCCACGGGTTGAAGCGGGGCACCCAGTCGATCGGCCCGGTCCCGCCCGGCGAGGGCGCCGGCCGCGGATCGGAGCCCGCTTTGCCTTCCATGTGAATCACATTACAATATGCGAACGTGAGTGTGAAATCGGCCTCCGATCCAGGGCAGCGACGGCGCGCTCGGGCGCCGGCCGGCGGTCGCAAGGCGCGCGAGCGCGCGCGCCGCCGCGCGGAGGTGCTGGCCGCGGCCCGCCGCCTCTACGCCCGCAAGGGCTACCAGCAAACCGCCATGGTCGAGATCGCCCGTGCCTCGGAGCTCGCGGTGGGCACGCTCTACCAGCTCTTCCCGTCCAAGGAGGCGATCCTGCGGAGCCTCCTCGAGGACCGGATGGACGAGCTAATCGCGCGCGTGCGGGCGGCCGTCGACGGGCAGCGTGACGTCCGCGATCAGCTGCGGGGCGTCGTGGAGACCCACCTCGCGTTCGCCCGTGACAACGCCGACATCCTCCGCCTCTACCTCTCGGGCTGGATCGGGTACGACACCCGGACCCGCCAGCGCTTCGGAGACCGGATCGACGCCCGCTACGAGCGCTACGTCGCCGTGCTGACGGCGGTCTTCAAGCGAGGCGTGGAGGGCGGCGCCCTGTCGCCGCGGCCGCCGCGCCGGCTCGCGGTGACGCTCGCCGGACTGATCCACGCCGTGATCCGGCGAGGGCTCCGGGAGCGGCGGATCGACTTCACGGCCGAGGGAGAGGCGCTGCTCGACATCCTCCTCCACGGGGTCCTGCCGCGAGGGCGCTCCCCCGGGGCCTCGGCATGAGCCCACAGGCCGAAGGCCGTCCGATGGACTCGTGCGAGACCCGGGTGCCGCGGTGAGCATCGATCCCGAGCTCGACGCGCTGCCGCGCCGGCGCCGCCTCCGGTGGACGCCGAGGCGTGTGGTGTCCCTGGCGCTGATCGCCGCCGCGGTCATCGCGGGGGCGATCTACGGCCACGCCTGGTGGCGATACCTGCAGGCGCACGTCTCGACCGACGACGCGTACGTCGCGGGCCGCATCGCGCCGGTCAGCGCCCGGGTTTCGGGCCACGTGGCCAAGGTCCTCGTCGACGACAACCAGGACGTCCAGGCGGGCGACCTCCTCGTGACGCTCGATCCACGGGACTTCGAGGTGGCCCTCGCGGAGGCCCGCGCCGCCGCGGAAGCCGCGCGCGCCGACCTGCGCAACGCCACGCTCAACGTTCCCCTGACCGACGACACCACGCGCAGCGGCGCCACCCAGGCGGCGGCGGCGCTGGCCGCGGTCGAGCAGGGCGCCGAGATGTCGCGCCACGACCTCGAGCAGCGGCGGAGTGACCTTCGCGCGAAGCAGGCGGCGGTCGCCGCCGCCGACGCGGGTGTCCGCGCCGCGACCGCCGACTTCGACCGGGCGCGCCTCGACCGCGACCGCCTGGCCGAGCTGCTCCGCGGGCAGCTCGTCGCGCGCCAGGACGTGGACCACGCCGAGGCGGCCTTCCAGAGCGCCCGCGCCGCCCTGGACGCGGCACGCGATCGCCTCGGCCAGGCGAACGGCGAGGCGCAGCAGGCGGCGGCCGCGGTGGAGAGCCAGGCGTCGGCCCTCGTCCAGGCCACGCGGCGCGTCGACGAGTCGCGGGCCACCCTCTCCAGCGCGGTCAGCCAGCGGCAGCAGGTCGGCGTGCGCCAGACGCAGGTCGACGCAGCCAAGGGTCGCCTGGACCAGGCGATGGCCAACCTGGCCCAGGCGGAGCTGAACCTCGCGTACACGACGGTCCGCGCGCCGATGAGCGGGCGCGTGACCAAGAAAACGGTGGAGGTCGGTCAGGTCGTCCAGCCCGGCCAGCTGTTCCTGTCGGTCGTGGACCTCAGCAATGTGTGGGTCGTCGGCAACTACAAGGAGACGGACCTCACGAGCGTGCGGCCCGGTCAGCCGGCCACGGTTACCGTCGACACCTATCCCGGCGTCGTGTTCAAGGCGCGAGTCGATTCGATCCAAGCTGGCTCGGGGGCCGTCTTCTCCCTGCTGCCCCCGGAGAACGCGTCGGGCAACTTCGTGAAGGTCGTCCAGCGGGTGCCGGTCAAGCTGGTCTTCGAGCCCGGCGAGACGGCCAAGCACGCCCTCGTCCCGGGCATGTCGGTCGTGCCCACCATCCAGGTCCGCTGACCGCTCCGCTCCGCCTGCTCTCCCCCCCACTCGCCCTCGTCATCGGGTTCCTCGGCCTGAACGTAGGGATTTCCCTGACACGTCGGACCCCCAAACCGGGGCACGTCGGATGTTCAGGGATTGCGGGCAGTTGGCTGCGAATCGATACCCGTGGTCTGAGGCAGGCGACGGCGGCGCGACAGGATGACCCTCTCTTCTTGACAGGACTCTCCCGACCAGCATAGGGTAAGCCCCCACAAATCGGGCGCCGCGCCCAGTTTCCTCAACCTGCCCTGGAACGTGGGAGGTCTATCGATGTACAGCAGACAGCGCACTCGTCTCCTCGGCTCCCTGATCCTTCTGCTAGTCGCAGGGATCCTGGGTCTAGCCGCGTGCAACTCCAACTCGGTCTCTGGGAGCCAGCCGAAGCCCTCGACCTCGACCAATGCCGAGGCGAAGGCGTCTTCGGCCCCCAAGGGCTCGCCCTCCAAGCCCATCGCAGCGGCCATCGCTCAGATCAGGTAAGTCGCCTTCAACGGCCATAACACGCACGATGTCAGGATCTCACATCGATGTCCAATGGAGGAGCAAATGCCAGGTAGGCGCGCGCAGACGTGGCTCGGATGGTTGGTCGTGGCCTCGGCTGTTCTCATGCTCGCCGTCGATGGCGAAGTCTCCCGAGCCGAAGCGGTGGACCAGTGGGTCGGGACCATCACAATCTCGGGCCAACCCTTAGACTTCCTAGTCTTCGTCAACCCCGGGGTTAGCGCGAGCTTCGAATGGAAATTCCGAAACGTTGTAGTCGCAAGTGGCCCTCTCGCCGCTACTGTGTCCGGTTCCAAGGTACAGGGCACTCTGTACTTCACGGGAGGTCTCGTCGCACAAGATCCGCTCTGCTGCGCCCCGTGTAACTTCGCGGGTGAGATCGTCGGAAACACCGCTAGCGGCTCGTCCGATGAGGCGAGCTGCGGCGAAAGGTCATCGTGGCTCCTTAGGAAGAAGTGAGACCGTCGTCGGCCGAGATCCGGAACGCAGGAGGTATGACGATGCACACACAGTGTAGCCGCTTCCTCGCGTCGGCAGTTCTCTTGGCGGCTGCCGGCATCTCTGACGACTGGTGTCGCGTCACAGAATCCGGCGAGCTGCAGACCATGCAAGTCAAGCGGTACCAGTCTCCGGAAATCGGGTAGATGGAATACTGGACGCGCCCACGTTCTGATAAGAGAACCGTAAACACGTTCTTTCTCGTGAAGCAACGAGACGCTCACCGTAGGCTCGAGGTCCCGGCAAGCCGAGACAGCGCGTAGCCGGCAGTAGCGTGCCGCCTCCGCCCACATGGCGGAGGTAGCCGCCTTCTCATCGTCGGACGTCCTCGCGCGCGACTGACGTCGTTCCCGTCGCCTGACGCACCAGATCCTCGCTGGCGGCCAGGCCGGCGGGTGGAGTATCCTCCGGCGAGAGCGCATGACCAGCTACCGCGTCCCGTTCAACCGCCCCGGGCTGGCCGGGAACGAGCTCCGCTACATCCGGGAGTCGGTGGACTCGGGACGGATCTCCGGCGACGGCGTCTTCACCGAGAAGTGCCGGCGGGTGCTGGAGGAGCTGCTCGGGGCCCGCCGGGTCCTGCTGACGACCTCCTGCACGACGGCGCTGGAGCTGGCCGCCCTGCTTCTCGACCTCGGCCCCGGAGACGAGGTGATCATGCCGTCGTTCACCTTCGTCTCCACGGCGAACGCGGTGGTGCTCCGCGGCGCCCGCCCGGTCTTCGTCGACATCCGCCCGGACACGCTCAACATGGACGAGCGGCTCTTGGAGGGGCTCGTCACGCCCCGGACGCGGGCCATCCTCCCCGTCCACTACGCCGGCGTCGCGTGCGAGATGGACGCGATCCTGGCCCTCGCCCGCCGTCACGGCCTCGAGGTGATCGAGGACAACGCCCACGGCCTCTTCGGCGCGTACCGCGGGCGGCCCCTCGGGAGCCTGGGCGGCCTGGCCGCCCAGAGCTTCCACGAGACGAAGAACGTCAGCTGCGGCGAGGGCGGCGCCCTCGTGATCAACGACGAGCGCTACGTCGACCGCGCCGAGATCCTCCGCGAGAAGGGCACCAACCGGAGCCGGATGTTCCGCGGGCTCGTGGACAAGTACACATGGGTGGACGTGGGCTCGAGCGCGCTGCCCTCGGACATCCTGGCGGCATTCCTGTACGCGCAGCTCGAGGCGCGCGCCGCCATCCAGGCGAGCCGGCGCCGGATCTGGGAGTGCTACGCCCGGGAGCTCCCGGACTGGGCCGGCGCCCTGGGCATGGGGCTGCCGTCCGTCCCGGCGCACCGCGAGCAGCCGTACCACCTCTTCTACCTCGTCGCCGCGTCGCTCGAGCAGCGCACCCGGCTCATCGCGCACCTCAAGCAGCGCGGGATCCTGGCGGTCTTCCACTATCTGCCCCTGCACCTCTCCGAGATGGGCCAGCGCCTCGGCGGGAAGCCCGGCGACTGCCCGGTGACCGAGGACCTGAGCGATCGCGTGCTCCGGCTGCCCTTCTACAAGGACCTCGATGAGGAGGAGCAGGCCTACGTGATCGAGAGCCTGCGGGCATTCGCGGGTTGACGCGCTGAGCCACCCGACGGGCCTCGCGCGTCAGGCCGAATGAGGCCGCTGCTCGGCCGCCTCGGGCGCGGCATCCGCGAGAGCCGCGAGCCGCTCCTGATCTTCGCCGTCACGCGCGGGGCGCTCTTTCTCCTCGCCTACCTCGGCCTCGCCGTCCTGCCGCTCAACCCCGATCTCGGCGTCGCGGGCCCCACCGGGAGCCCCTGGCGGGGGTTCCCCGCCAACCTCTGGCTCGACGGCTGGGCCCGGTGGGACGCGGGATGGTACGAGCACGTCGCGACGCACGGCTACGTCGATCAGCCCGTCGCGCCCGCCGGCCAGCGCAACCTGGCCTTCTACCCCGCCTATCCCCTGGCGATGCGCCTCGTGAGCCTCGGCGGGCTCACGCCGCTCGCCGCGGGCATCCTGGTCTCGAACCTGGCGTTCCTCGCCGCGCTCCTGCTGCTCCACCGGATGGCGCGCGCGCGATTCGGCGCCGAGGCGGCCTCTCGGTGCGTGCTCCTCTTGTCGGTCTTCCCCTTCTCCTTCTACTTCAGCGCCGCGTACTCGGAGGGCCTGTTCCTGCTCCTGGCCGTCGCCTCGCTGTTCCTGGGCGAGCGCGGGCGCTGGGCCGGGGCGTCGGTCTGCGCGCTGCTCTGCGGCGCCACGCGGCCGCCCGGGCTGGCCCTCGCGCCGGCGCTGGGCCTCCTCTACCTCGACCGGATCCGGTTCGATCCAAGGCGGGTGCGCCCGGACGTCCTCTGGCTCGGGCTGAGCGTGCTCGGGCCCGTCGTCTTCTACGCGTACCTCTACGTCCAGTTCGGCGACCCCTGGCTCGCCTTCAAGGCGACGCGGGTCCCGGGCTGGTGGCAAGGGGGATTCAGCCTGAAGCCGGTCGAGCGGGCGG
Organism: Candidatus Methylomirabilota bacterium; assembly: GCA_036558225.1. Lineage (GTDB taxonomy): Bacteria > Methylomirabilota > Methylomirabilia > Rokubacteriales > DASRDR01 > DASRDR01. The sequence continues at coordinate 13,123 of DATBGA010000075.1, forward strand.
TCCGCGCCCTCGGCTCGATCGAGAGGCTCCGGACCGGACAGATCCCGGTGGTGTACGACCTGAACCTGCTGGCGGCGGCGCTCTGTCTCGGCTCGCTGATCCCCGTGTTCCGGCGGCAGCCGCTGGCCTGGGGCGTCTTCAGCCTCTTGATCGTGGCGTCCGGCGTCCTCCAGCCCGGCGGCTGGGGCCGCTACGTGCTGCCGGCGTTCCCGGTGTTCCTGGCGTGGGCGCTCGCGCTCGAGAGCCGGCTGGCGTTCACGGGCGCCGTGGTGGTCTCGACCCTCCTGCTCGCCTTCCTGACGATCCTCTACACTCACTGGTACTGGGTCGCCTGATCGCCCTCACCCGGGGAGCGTCCCCGGCGGCAGGAGATGCGGGGCGCCCGGCGCGTGCCAGTGGAAGGTCGCCTGGGCGTTCCGGAACCGGTAGCCAAAGTGCGAGACCAGGTTGATCACCCGCGTGTTGCCGGCCGAGATCTTGGCCGTGATCCACCGGGTCCCCAGGGCCTTCAGGTCGAGATGCATCCCCGTCATGAGGTCCAGCGCGGCCGGCGTGCCCTTGGCCGACTCGGACACGCCCATGATGCCGACCTCGGCGCGGTCCTCGACGAGCCTCAGCTGGAAGAAGCCCTTGACGTTGCCGGGCTTGCCGACGACGTACACGCGGTCCGCCGGGCTCGTCGAGAGGCACGCGCTCCGGACCCAGTTCCGGTAGCGCCGGTCCGCCAGCTCCGGCGGGAAGCGGGGATCGGCGGTGTACCGCCCGTGGTGGAAGGTGTGCCCGGCGATCTCCTCGATCTGCGCGTGATCGTCGGCGGTGGCGAGCCGCACCGGACGGGCCGGAGGGGAAGCCGTGTACGCCTGGACGCGAAACGTGAGGTCGAGGGTCTGCTCCACGCACGTGAACCCCACGGCGGGCAGGAGCGTCCGCCAGAGGCGATCGTCGGCGCCGACGGTGCAGGCGACGAGCTCGACCCGTTCGGCCGCCGCCCAGCCGCGAAGCCCCTCGCCGAACGCGGCCAGGCCCGTCTGGATGGCCCGCGCCTCTCCGGGCTCGTAGATGCCGACCGGAAATCCGAAGATGTCGGTGTCCCACGGCACGACGAACACTCGACCCCACTCCGGTTGCCCGGCGTCGAGCGGCTGGAGGGAGACCTCAGGCATCGCCGTCGACCGGCTCGCCGATCCGTTCCCGCACGACATACGCGGGCTCCCGCAGCACGCGATGGTGGATGCGCGCCACGTACTCCCCCAGGATGCCCAGCGTGAGCAGCTGGGCGCCCGAGAAGATCGCCAGCGTCGACGCCAGGAAGCGGAAGACCGACAGGGGCCGCCCGGTCGCGAGGTACGACCCGAGCACGAAGGCGAGCGCGGCGAGCCCCAGCAGCATCACGACGAACCCGACGAGGCTGGCCAGGCGGAGCGGCCACGTGCGGAAGGTCGTCGTCAGGTCGAACGCCAGCCGGGCGAGCTTGAGCCAGGTGTACTGCGACCGGCCGTGACGCCGCGGCTCGTGGCGCACCTCGACCGACGCGATGCGGGTCGTGGTCCACGCGAGCAGCGCATCGATGGCGACGGCCGGCCCCTCGTAGTGGGCGAAGCCGTCGCGGAGCACCGTCCGGAACGCGCGGAAGGCGCTGGCCCGGGACGCGATCGCCACCCCCAGGACTCGGTGGAGCCAGAGCTTCGTGAGGCGTGACGAGACCTTTCGCGAGAGACCCTGCTGCGGCGACGCGGGGACCCCGTACACCAGATCGTGGTCCTGCCCCAGGGTCCCGAGGAGCACCGGAATCTCCTCCGGAGGGTGCTGGAGGTCGTCGTCCATCGTGACGGTGAGGTCGTAGCGGGCGGCGCGGATCCCGGCCAGGAGCGCGTTGTGCTGCCCGTAGTTCCGCATGAGGTTGAGGCCGCGCACCCAGGGGTACTTCCGCGCGGCCTGGCCGATCGCCTCCCAGGAGCCGTCGCGGCTCCCGTCGTTGACCAGCACCACCTCGAAGCGCGCGGCGACGCCGGGCAGGACCATGGCCAGGCGCTCGGTCAGGGCGGGAAGCGTGGCCTGGCTGTTGTAGACCGGGATCACGACCGTGCACTCGCGCACTTGCCCGTGCTGAGGCGGCATCGTCAGCCCTGGCCTCGTACGTTAGCACGGCCGGAGCGGGGCGCCTCGCCGAGCGCGGCGCCCCAAGCGACCAGGCGGCGGACGGCGTCGGAGAGGTCCGGCGCTTCGATGTCCGCGCGCTCGGCGTCGGTCCGGGGCGCCTGCTCCGCGTGAGGCCCGCGGCGGAGGCGCACCGCGGTCAGCCCGAGCGTCCTCGCAGGAGCGACGTCGTTGTCCGGGCGGTCGCCGACGTAGGCGACGTGTTGGGGGGCCAGCGCCCACGCATCCAGGGCCACCCGGAAGAAGGCGGGATCCGGCTTGGCGAGGCCGACGGACCCGGACAGCCAGACGCCGTGGCAGAGGTCCGTCACGCCGGCCCGGTCGAGATCCGCGCGCGCCGAGGCCGGCTGGTTGGCCAGCACGCCCAGACGGAACCCCGCGGCCCTGAGGTCGCGCAGCGCCGGGACCGCATCGGGATACGCGCCGAACGGCACGGCATCCCACGGCACGGCCCGGCGGAGCGCCGCCGTGGTCTCCGTCGGGATCCCCAGGCTCCGGAGCGTCTGCACCAGCAGGCTCGGCTCGCCGGGATCAGGGCGGCGGCAGGCCGCCAGGTAGGCCGCGTGAAGGTCCGACGCCGCCCGCGGCGTTCCCGCGGCGCCCAGCGCGTCGGCCAGCCACGCGAGGGCGTGCGTCAGGCGCGGCGTCTCGTCCATCAGGCAGTAGCCGACGTCGAACAGGATCCCGGCCCGCTCCGATCCCACCCCGGCGAGCCCGGCCTATCCGGCGGTGAAGCCTCCGTCGACGACGAGCTCGGCGCCGGTCATGAACGACGACTCGTCGGAGGCGAGGAAGAGCGCGGCGAACGCGATCTCCCGCGGCTTCGCGATGCGCCCGAGCGGGATGCCGGTCTCGAACTCCTTCCGGATGGCGTCGGAGAGGTACGGGGCCTGGAGCGGCGTGTCCACGATGCCCGGGTGGATGATGTTGCAGCGGATCCGGTCCTTCGCGAACTGGATCGCGAGCGACTTGGTCAGGGAGATGAGGGCGCCCTTCGCCGACGTGTAGGCGTCCTGGGCCCGCGTGAAGCCGACGAGCGCCGACACCGAGCCCACGTTGACGATCGACCCGCCGCCGGCCCTCTGGAGGTGGGGGATGCCGTGCTTCGTCACCCAGAAGACGGACTTCAGGTTGACGCCCATGACCCGCTCCCACCAGCCGTCGTCGGTCTCCAGCACCGAGCGGTCACGATCCTTCCAGAGGACGCCCGCGTTGTTGTAGAGGACGTGCAGCGCGCCGAACCGGCGCGCCGTCTCCTCGACCATGCGCTGGACGTCGCCCTCGACGGCCACGTCCCCCGCCACCGGGACGGCCTGGCCGCCCGCGCGCTCGATGAGCGCCACCGTCTCCTCGGCCGCGGCCTTGTTGATGTCGGCCACGCCGATCCGGGCGCCGTGCTCGGCGAACAGGACGGCAGCCTCCCGCCCCATGCCCATGCCGGCCCCGGTGATGAAGGCCACCTTCCCCGCGAGCCTCGGCCCGAGGCCAGCCCCATCCACCGCCATCACGCGTCCTCCCGTCGGTCGTTCGAGTTCGGCGACGCCGTCATCCTACCCCAGTCAGGGCACCCGCACCCTGAGGACGGCCGGACGGATCCGCACGGTGACGACCGGGCCGCCCGTCACGGCCTCTCCGTCTACGTGGAAGAGAATGGGCTCGGAGGCGGCGATCTCCACCGCCGGGGTCCGGATCGTGCGGACTCCGGGCGCCCGGTCCAGGGTCCCCCGGAACATGTGCAGCGCGTCGCGCATGGCCACGAGCGGCGGGCGCGCCGCCACCGCGACGACGTCGAGCTGTCCGTCGTCCGGGCGCGCGGTGGGGGCGACGACGGCCCCCCCGCCGTACTGGCGGGCATTCGCGCAGATGACGACGAGCGCGCGCTCCCGCCATGTCTCGGCCCCGGCTCGGATCTGGTACTCCTGGGCGCGGTACCGGAGGATCTCGCGCGCGCCGATCGCCAGGTAGCGCCAGAACCCGCGGCGGCCGGAGCGCCGGGCGTTGAAACGCGCGGCGATGTGGGCGTCGAGCCCGATCCCGCACAAGTTCACGAACAGGCGCCCCTCGACGTCCCCGACGTCGATCACGCGCTCGCGCCGGCCGAGCGCCACGCTCAGCGCCGCCGCCGGGTCCCGCGGGATCCCGAGCTCGAGGGCGAGGCCGTTGCCGGAGCCGGCAGGCACGACGCCGAGGGCCGTGCCGGTCCCCGCGACGGCGCGCGCGATCTCGTTCACGGTCCCGTCCCCGCCCCAGGCGCAGACCAGGGCCACGCGGGCGGCCACCGCGGCCCGGGCCAGCTCGTGGGCGTGGCCCGGCGCCTCGGTGAGGTGCACCGTCCCGTCGGCGCCGCGGGCGGCGAGCGCCCCCTCCGCGAGAGCGCGCCGGCGATCCCGGGCCCGGCGCCCGAGCGCGCCGGCGGCCGGGTTGACGATGACGACGACCGGAGCCGTCAGATGCGCTCGAAGCCCCGCATCAGCTCCCAGTCGGTCACGGCCTGGTCGAAGGTCTGCTGCTCGAGCCGCGCGGTGTGGAGGTAGTGCTCGATCACCTCGTCGCCGAGCGCCTCGCGCGCCACCCGCGACCGCTCCAGCTCGGCGACCGCCTCGCGAAGCGTCTTCGGGACCTGGGGGAGCTTCGGGTCCTGGTAGGCATTGCCCTCGTAGACCCGGGGCGCCGGGAGTTTCTTCTGGATGCCGTGGAGCCCGGCCGCGATGGTCGCGGCGAAGGCGAGGTAGGGGTTCGCGTCGGCCCCCGGGATCCGGTTCTCGACGCGGAAGCCCGACCCCTCGCCGCAGATCCGGAAGCCGCAGGTGCGGTTGTCCCAGCCGGCCACGATCCGGGTCGGCGCGAAGGAGCCCGCCTGGTAGCGCTTGTACGAGTTGACGTAGGGCGCGTAGAAGTACGCGAACTCCTTCGCCATCGCCATCTGCCCGGCCAGCCAGTGGCCGTAGAGGGCCGAGCCGAGCCGCTTCCCCTTCTCGTGGAAGAGGCTCTTCTTCCCCGTGCGGTCCCACAGGCTCGAGTGGAGGTGGAACGAGGACCCGGCGGAGCCCATGTCGTACTTCGCCATGAAGGTGATCGAGCTGCCCTGCGCGTGCGCGATCTCCTTCACCCCGTGCTTGTAGAGCGTGTGGCGGTCCGCCATCTCGAGGGGCTCGGCGTAGCGCAGGTTGATCTCCTCCTGCCCGCAGCCCCACTCGCCCTTCGAGAACTCGACCGGCACCGCCGCGGCCTCCATCCCGTTGCGGATCGCCCGGACCAGGCCTTCCTCCTTGGTGGTCTGAAGGATGTGGTAGTCCTCGATGTACTGGGAGACCGGGGTGAGCCCGTGGTACCGCTTGGCGCGCGCCTCCGCGAACGTCTCCTTGAAGAGGTAAAGCTCGAGCTCCGACGCGACCATGACCCGGTATCCCTGCTTGGCCGCCCGGTCCACCTGGCGCTGGAGGATGCGCCGCGGGCTGACCTCGACCGGCTCGCCCTCCTCCGTGTGGAGGTCGCAGAACACGAGCGCCGTCTTCTCGAGCCAGGGGATCCGGCGGAGGGTCGTGAGGTCCGGCACCGCCTTCATGTCCTGGTAGCCGGTGGCCCACGAGGCGAACCGGTAGCCGGGCAAGGGCTCCATGTCCACGTCGACGGTGAGGAGGTACGCGCACGCGTGGACGCCCTCCCCGGCGACGTGCCCGAGGAAGTGGCGACCGACCACGCGCTTGCCCATCAGGCGGCCCTGGACGTCGGGGAAGACCGTCAGCACCGTATCGATCTCGTCCCGGCGAACGAGATCCTCCAGCTCCTTCAGGTCGAGATTACCGGGCATGGCTCCCCTCGGTCCCCGACGCGAGCGCGCCCGATCCCGAGACGGGGCGGGCCGGCCGGTCTAGAAGGTGAAGAGCTCCCCGCGCCGGTGCGCGAGGGCGGGCAAGGTCTTGCGGATGCGCTCCGCGTGCCCCAGGTCGATGTCCGCGACGACGACGCCCTCCCGGTAGCCGGCGCGCGCCACCACGACGCCCCACGGGTCCACGATCATCGAGTTGCCGTAGCAGGCGTGCCCGGGAGGATGGGTCCCGCACTGGCCCGCCGCGAGCACGTAGACCTGGTTCTCGATCGCGCGGGCCCGCAGCAGGACCTCCCAGTGATCCCGCCCCGTCTCCATGGTGAACGCCGCGGGCACCGTGACCAGCCGGGCGCCCCAGGCGGCGAGACGCCGGTAGAGCTCGGGGAAGCGGAGATCGTAGCAGATAGTCAGGCCGACCGGCACGCCGGCGAGGGAGGCGACGACGACCTCCTCGCCGGGCGCCATCGTCGCCGACTCCTGGTAGGCCGTTCCTTCGACCTCGACGTCGAAGAGGTGGAGCTTCCGGTACCGGGCGACCACCTCGCCGTCCGGGTTCAGGACAACCGAGGTGTTGAAGACGCGCTCCTGCCCCTCGATGGCCTCGAGGAACGACCCGCCCACGAGCCAGAACCCGTATCGGCCGGCGAGCCGGGCGAGGAACTCGGTGGTCTCTCCGGGGATCGGCTCCGCCACCTCGGCGTGGCGCTTGCGCGGCCCGAGGTACGTCCAGAGCTCCGGAAGCACCACCAGATCCGAGCCCCAGGCCGCGGCCTGGGCGATCAGCATCTCGGCGCGCTCGAGGTTCTCCGCCTTCTCGTCCCGGCTGTTCATCTGGACTAGCGAGACACGCACCGTCTTGTCCTCCGATCATCCCCCGGCCGGCAATCCGCCGGAGTGGTCTCCATCCTAACGCAGTCGTGGGAACGGCCGCCAGGTCGCGATCGCCCTCAAAACATGTGTTACCGAAACGGAGGCCGGTGCCTCAAGACCAGTGTTACCCCGGACCCACACCGGAGAGGAGGCCCCGTGACCGAGCGAGGGCGTCCGGAATACGCCGCGGTGATGCCCAGGCTGACAAGCCGGAGCGGACGACTGCTCGACGAGTACTGCCGCACGACCGGGTGTCATCGCAAGGCGGCCATCCCACGCTTGCGGGCCTGGCCCCATCCCTCGGGACGCGCGCCCGGCCGCCCCTGTCGGTACCCGCGCGGAGCTGACCCCGAGCCTCGAACGGGCGTGGCTGGCCAGCGATCAGCTGTCCGGGAAACTGCTGCGTCCCCTCCTCCCGACCCTGCTGGCCGCGCTGGTCAACCGTGCCGAGATCGAGCGCTTCTACTACCCATGGCTGGGAATGGCCATGGAGATCGATCGACTCCTCGACCAACGACGTCGCCGACACGATGGAATAGGCGGTCATAGCCGCCCGGGGTCGGGAACCCCGTAGCTGCGAAGATAGAAATCGTTCGGACCCGCGTCCTCATCTTGCTCCATCACGTGCACGGTGGCCTGAGATGAGCCGAACTTCCAGGCCCGGATCGTCACCCCCTCTCCCTCTGACTCGATCTCGCTCAACTCACGCCCACCGAAGTAGTGGCCGTTCAGCGTCGAGTAGCACTGGATCCGGTTCGGATCGGTCCGGCTGAGGATGACCCGGCCCCGTTCGGTGAAGACGCCGCCCTGCACTTGATCGAGGTACATCGAACCCTTCTGCAGCGGAATGTCCGCCGTCGGCACCCGCGTCATGTCCTGCCACTTGTATGCGAACAGGGTCGGCCAGTCGTTCTGGTAGATGTCGTACTTGCTGGTGTACAGGAGATCCGTCACCGGGTGAACGTCGCACCATGGCATCGCGCCGGACACCTGATCCTTGGCCTTCAAAAGGATCACGGTTTGGTCACCCCCATCGGAGGCCAGCCGCCACAGGGCCTGCGGGCTCTGGATCGGCACGTGCAAGTGACCGTTGCGGAAACACGGCGCACCGAAGTGCGGCGTGCCGTCGCCGGCGGCGATGAGCTTTGACTCGATCTCGGCGGTGGGGTGGAGCTTCTTCACGGTTTTATGCGCATTGTTGAAGACTCCGATCACCGGCGCGAGCCCGTCGTTGGTGTTGGAGACCACATACCAGAACGTCCCATCCGTGGTCGCTCCCTGCGCGTTGCCGGAGGTGTCAGTGTTCTCTCGAGCCAAAGCGATTCCCAGGTACGACCAGGACGACACGTGAGGATCGGTCATGCCAGCCATCGCGGTCAGGAGGCTGTGCGGCGTGCGCCGCCCGAAGTCACCGCGTAGGTGGAACGGATAGCTCGCGGGGGCGCCGATACCCTTCAGCGACTGTCGCAAGCTTGCCATCGGGTGTTCCTCGCTACTTCAGCGTAACCAGCTCAGGACCTGTCGCCAACGTCTCGCACCGGCGCGCCGCGAGCCCTATTGCAAAGTGATCAGGATGGGAATCAAGTGCTGCCCGGCTCCCAGCGGCCGCAATGCTTTCCCGATCACTGAGCCGAAAGCCTTCAACGGGTCCGTGGCCTTCATGGCATGGCCGAGTGTCGAAGACGACGTGAGGACATCTCCCACCTGGATGGGCGCGATGTCGGCATCCACGAGGCAATCCACCTTGCCCAGCAGGGCCACAGGCCGGCGTCCGCCGGCAGGATGGCGACGATCCAGGATGAGACCCGGGCGCTTGTCGCCGGCTCCAGACGCAACTCCCACGACTCGTTTGTCGTAGGCCGTGGCTGTGAGCTGCAACCTCCCGTCATCATCCACCACCACGACGCATCCTGGCTCGATTTCGCCAGCGCGATCCACATCCACGTCGAAGTCCTCGGCACAGTCGGCGTTCGACAAGGTAATATCTCCTTGGCTTCCGTCGATGATGACCGAATCCTTCCCAGAAGCGTCCCGAACGACGAGAAGGCCAGGACCACCTCCGTCAGGTTGACTCCTGCCGATCCAGAGCCCTGCCGGCGTGCCGGTCATGTTTGCTTCCCCGGCGAAGTTCAAGACCACCTTGCCGTTATGGTCTCGGACCGAGAAGCCATTGCTCCCGTCGAGGATGATCCCCTCGAAGCCATCCTTGTTTCGCAGGAACAAGAGGCCAGGACCGCCTCCCTGGGGTTTGCCCGCAACACCTCCCTCGGATTTACTCTTGCCGATCCAGAGCCCTGCCGGTGTGCCGGTCATGTTCGCTTCCCCGGCGAAGTTCAACACCACCTTGCCGTCATGGTCTCGGACTGAGAAGCCATTGCTCCCGTCGAGGATGATCCCCTCGGAGCCATTCTTGTTCCGCAGGAACAGCAACCCTTGTTCGCCGCCTCCGTCATCGGTGCTACGCCCGATCCAGAGTCCAGCGGGCTTCCCCGTCATGTTTGCTTCCGCTGCGAAATTGAAGGCGACTTTGTGGGTTGAATCGCGCACTACGAGGCTGGAGTCACTGAATTCCGTCACTGTCCCTTCTCCTTTGTCCGTCGGTGACCGCTAGTCCGACAACAGCACCCGCCCTCCTGCACGCTCGGAGGTCCACGACCATCACGCCCATGCAGCGACCGGCCGTGGCTGGCACGATGACAGTTTGGGGGTCCGCCGCGGATGAGACGTGCGCATCGTTGTCGCTCCTTGGAGCCTTGGCTTGAGCAACCACCTGGGCGCCAAGCCGATCCGAACCCTAGTGACGGCGGCAAATAGCAGAACTGCGCCGGACGCGCCTTTCAACCCTGGGTTGTCAGGGCACCTGTTGCAGCCGTGGCGACCTACCTCCGCAGCAACCCCGGCCTGCGCGACGGAGTCTGCTCAGGCGACACAACCGCCCGACGGAAGCGGATCTCGCCGGTTACCAACTCCCCCGACAGCTCCATGGGGAAGGCGCCAGGCCGCTCGACGGTGCGGAGCTCAAACGCCAGACGATCGTCCACCACGTTCCCGGTCCCGGCCAGTCCCGGACGCCCGGAGCAGCGCGGCGCGATGATCTGAACCCGCCCGGCCGAGCCTGCAGGCGCTACCATCACGATGTAGGAGACCGAATAGTCGCCGGTCTCGGGGGACTGCAGCGCGACCACGGCCGCCACCGCCTTCCGTTCCCTTAGCCGCGCCACCTGCCCTGCCTCGGTCAGCTGGCGGTTCGGACAGACTACGTTCACCCGACGTACGCACTCCAGCCGAACGAGCCGGTTCTCGTCGTACTCGACGCCGTACGGCTGCCGCGCTAGGTCCAGAATCGCCTTGCGCGCCAGTTCCGGCGGGAGCGGCGAGACTCGGATCGCGTGCGCCCGCTCTTCGGGGACCTTCAGAAGCCGCTCGCCCGGCGGGAGCGGCAGCTCATGGCCCGGCAAGCGCAAACGGTGCGCGATCAGGGAGGCCGCGAACGCCGCCCCTCCCGGGTCCTCGGCCGGCAGGCGCAGCCGGTCGATCGCCGCCAGCGCCTCCGCTCCCCCGATCTTCCCCAACGCGCGCAGAACTTCGACCTGGACGCGCCACTCCTCGGCGGCCAAGTTCGTCAGCAGAATCTGCTCGGACTCACGGGTAGGGATTCTCCCGAGCGCGATGGCTGCCGCCGACCGGACGGCAGTGGGCTCACGCCGGTCTTGCAGCACACTCCCCAGCAGCACTTCCCGCTCCGGAAACGACGACGCAGCCAGCAGGGCAAACGCTTCGCCCTGGGCGATGTCCGAGCGACCGCCGTGCAGCGCTTCGCGAAGCTGGTCCAGGGTGACGGTTCGGGTAGCCATGTCACCTCCGCGAGTCAGCAGGGCGGCTGCATCGCCGGATCTGCCTTGATCGTCGCGACCTGGTTCGAGCCGAGCTGGGTCGAACCGGGCATCGGGTTGGCGGCCACGGTCTGACACATCAGGTTGTTCGGACTGTTGTTCTGATGTCCCACTCCGTCGGTACCGCCGGTGTCCAGTCCGAGAAAGTGTCCCAGCTCGTGTGCCATCGTCCGTGCCGTGCCGAGGAAGTTGTTCTCGCGGGACTCGACCACCACGCCATCGTCTGGAGTGAGCCCTGCCACCGACCCAACGTAGAGCGGCACGAAGAAGCAGTCGATTCCATCGTTGGGCACGGTGTACTCATCGACCAGGTCCTCCGCCTCGCAATCATCATCGATGGTCTCGTAGCTGGTGTTCTGAATCATCCACCAGCGCTCCACTCGTCCGATGCCGATACCCGCGGCGGCATAGATGTTGCGCGTGATCTGCACGGCACAGTCGAGATTCTGCTCGTCCACCGCATTGAGGAGACCGTCGAAGGTGGAGGCGCCGACGCGGATGACGTTGAGATGGAAGTGCTTCTGCTTGAGCCGTTTCACTTGCACGAGCAGCGAGAGTGACTGTGGCAGGCTGTTCTGGGACGGCGCCAGGTTCCACGGGGGCGGCGACGCGTATCCGAAGAAGTCCCGAACCACGGAGAACTTCTGCGGCAAGCCTATGCAGGCCGCGAAGTGGCGAAGCGACGCCATGCTGTACCTCTTCCTCTTACACCTACGCCTCGCGGACCCGGAAGGTCAAGACCGGTCGGCGAGTGCCCCGGGCGCGGGCCTAGGCCTGCCTGGGGGGCGTACCGCCCGGCGCAGCGTGCGTCGGCTGCGGACCGTCCTCGGCGTGGGACCGGTGACCGCGGTGGCCTTCGTCTCCACGATCGATGACCGCGCGACGCCTTCACCAGGCGCATGAGGGGAGGTGGCGTAACTGGCCTCGTCCCCCGCGGGCAGGACTCCGGAGAACGCCAGCGCCGCGGGTGGATCACCAAGGCCGGCAACATGCGAAATGCGCTGGTTGTCGGACGCGATCCTGAGCCCACTGGCGGTCGCCGTCACCCGAGTGAGCCTCGAAGCTTGAGCAATTGGAGACCGTCCGCCAGCGCGCGATGAGCGGCATCAGTGGCGGTCGCAGGTTCGACGGGGGGGAGCGCGCAATCGTCACTGGCGCATGGATCGCGCCGCCGCCCTTCGTATTCCCGCACGCGCCGGCGAGCTGCGCACGCTACGGAAGAGCGTGAATAGCTCGAATACAAGGATGACCGAACCTCGCTGGAGCCATGGGGCCATCGCCCGAGACGCTCGGGGGGACGGAGGGAGGCAACCGCACCACCCAGCCACGAATCGCTTAACGCGGGCGGCCGCTCAAGAGAAGGGACAACTAGCGCCAGCGCTCGTGCCAGCTCCCCGGGTGCAGGCTCGGTCCGGGCCTCCCCCCGACGGCGGGGTCCCAGGCCCCGAGGGCGATGCCGGGCGCCGGCCCACCCCGCGCCATTCCGCCGGCGTGGGGCGCACCGTCACAAATCGCCCCGCCGCGGGGTCAGCGCACGGAGATCGGGACGGGCGGCAGGAGCAGGAAGAGGAGCACCAGGGCGAACAGCCCGAGCGCGCGCCGAGGGCGGTCGAGCGGCGTGATGTCGTCCATGGTCGGGCCGTGGCGGAAGCCCATGAGGCCGACGATGAGGGCCGCCCAGACCAGCCAGTTGAGGCTGCCGTAGTAGAGCCCGATCACCACGAGGCCGCCGACGGCGAGCTTCGAGATGAGCGTGTGGCGACCGCCGAACAGCGCATAGACGATGTGCCCGCCGTCGAGCTGGCCCGCCGGGATGAGGTTCAGGGCCGTCACCAGGAACCCAAACCACGCGGCGATGCCGACCGGGTGGAGCAGGATGTCGGAGTCCGGCGGCAGGACGCCCAGCGTCAGCCACTCAAGCAGCTTCGGGAGCAGGGCGTCCCCGAACTGCACGTAGCTGCCCTCGGCCGCCCCCTGAGGGATCTGGACCACCGACGACAGCCGGAGCCCCAGCACGTAGACCGGGATCGCGACCACGAGGCCCGCGAGGGGTCCCGCCACTGCCATGTCGAACAGCGCCCGCCGGTCGCGGATGGCGCCCCGGAGCCGGATCACCGCCCCCAGCGTCCCGAGGAAGAACGGCGGCGGCACCGGGATGAAATACGGGAGCGAGACCGGCATCCGGTGGAGCCGCCCCACCGTGTAGTGACCGAACTCGTGAACGCCGAGGATCCCGAGCAGCGCCGCCGAGAACGGCAGCCCCACCGCGAGCCGCGCCGGATGCCGCCACAGCTCGTCGAGCCCCACTCCACTCTGGAAGGCGCCGGCGAGGAGGGTCGTGACGACCGTCGCGAGAAAGAGCAGGAGATGGACCAGCGGACGGGACGGCTCCGCCACCTCGATCTGGGGGATCGCGTGCACCCACACGATGCCCTGGTCCTCGCGGACGAACGGCGTGTACCCGTGGGGCGCCAGCCTCGGCCGGAGACGGTCGACGGCCGTGGCGGGCTCGACGAGGAGGCGGCCGCCGAAGACGAGCGAGCGGCCGAGCAGGCGCCGCTCCTGGATGACCAGGACGTCGTCGAGCTGGCCCCGGACGAGGGCCTCGAGCGGGAACAGCTCCGCCCAGCTCGTGGGCTGTTCGGCGGTGCGGCGAGACCAGAAGGGCACGGTGGGCTCCTCGGGCTCAGCGTATCACGAGGTCCGCCCCGAGCCCGGCTCCGGCTCGCCGACTCCCATGAGCCGGCCGACGACCGGGAGCACCGCACGGAGCCCGCCGGTGAGGTAGAGCGCGGCAACCACCGCCTCGAGCGCGCTCGCGAGCATCGATTCCTTGTCCCGGCCGCCGTGCTGCGCCTCACCGCGGCCGAGCCGGAGACACCCGTCCACCCCCAGCGCCCGCGCCCAGGCGGCCAGCCCCCGCGTCGAGACGACCTCCGCCCGCCGGACCGTCAGCGCGCCAGGGCCGGCGCCGGGGTCCCGCCGGACCAGGAGGTCCGCGACGGCGAGACCGAGGACGGCGTCGCCCAGGAAGGCGAGGGTCTCGTTGTGCTCGGCGGGCGGATGCTCGTGCGCGTAGGAGGGATGCGTCAGCGCCTGGAGGAGGAGCCCGGAGCTCCCCGGGAGGCCGAGTCGGGCGGCGAGCGCTGCCAGCGCGTCCTCGGGCTCCGGCGATCCGGAGACGGGCCGGCCGCCGAGCCCGTCGCCGGCGGCCGCGGGGTCAGGCGCGCCAGCGCCGGAACGCGAGGGTGGCGTTCGTGCCGCCGAACCCGAAGCCGTTCGAGAGGGCCGCGTCGACCTCGACCTTCCGCGCCGCGTTCGGCACGTAGTCGAGGTCGCAGTCGGGGTCGGGCGTCTCGTAGTTGATCGTCGGCGGGAGCGTGCCCTGCTGGAGCGCCAGCACCGTGGCGATCGCCTCGATGCCGCCCGCGGCGCCGAGGAGATGGCCGGTCATCGACTTGGTCGAGGAGACCGGGAGGCGGCGAGCGTGGTCGCCGAAGACCTGCTTGATCGCGAGCGTCTCCGTCTTGTCGTTGTAGGGCGTCGAGGTGCCGTGGGCGTTGATGTACCCCACGTTCTCGGGCCGGAGGCCGGCGTCCCGGAGGGCGCCCGTCATCGCACGGATCGCCCCGTCCCCGTCGGGATCGGGGGCGGTCATGTGGTAGGCGTCGGAGGTCATGCCGTACCCGACGATCTCCGCGTAGATGCGCGCGCCGCGCCGGCGCGCCTGCTCGAGGCTCTCGAGGACCACGATGCCGGCACCCTCCCCGGGCACGAACCCGTCGCGATCGGCGTCGAAGGGCCGCGAGGCCCGCGTCGGCTCGTCGTTGCGGGTCGACAGCGCCTTCATCTGGGCGAACCCGCCGATGGGGAGCTCGTCGATGATCGCCTCCGAGCCGCCCGCGACCATGAGGTCCGCGTCGCCGCGCTGGATGATCCTGAACGCGTCGCCGATCGCGTGGTTGCCCGTGGCGCAGGCGGTCACGACGGAGGAGTTCGGCCCCTTGAGCTTGTACCGGATGGAGAGCTGCCCGGACGCCATGTTGATGATGAGGGACGGAACGAAGAACGGGGAGACGCGGCCCGGCCCCTTCTCGAGGAGCACCCGGTGCCACTCCAGGATGGACAGGATGCCGCCGATCCCGGAGCCGACCAGGGCCCCGGCGCGCGTCGGGTCCACCTGGGAGAAGTCGATCTTGGCGTCCTCGACGGCCTCGACCCCGGCGGCGATCGCGTACTGGATGAAGAGGTCGAGCTTCTTGAGCTCCTTCTTCTCGATCACCTTCAACGGGTCGAAGCCCCTGACCTCGGCGGCGATCCGGCAGTCCAGGCGCTTCGGGTCGAACCGTGTGATCGGCCCGACCCCCGACCGGCCCTCGCAGATGGCGCGCCAGAACTCCGGAACGGAGTTCCCGAGCGGCGTCACCGCCCCCAGTCCCGTCACCACGACCCGCGTCTTGCCGCCGTCCGCTTCCATCGTCTCGCCTCCGCTGCCTCGGCCCGCCCGGAGGTTCTAGGTGTTCTCCTTGATGTACTGGATCGCGTCACCCACCGTCGTGATCTTCTCGGCGTCCTCGTCCGGGATCTCGATGTCGAACTCCTCCTCGAACGCCATCACGAGCTCCACCGTGTCCAGGGAATCGGCGCCGAGATCCTCGATGAACTTCGCGGCCGGGGCCACGTCGTTCTCCTCCACACCGAGCTGCTCGACGATGATCGCCTTGACCCGCTCCTCGACCGGCTTGTCGCTCGCAGCCATCTCCCTCTCTCACCTCCTCACATGTACAGCCCGCCGTTGACGTGGATGACCTGGCCCGTGATGTAGCTCGCCCCCTCCGAGGCCAGGAACCGGACGACCTCCGCCACCTCGCGCGTGGTCCCGATGCGCTTCAGCGGGACCTGGGCGACGTACGCCTCCCGCATGTCGCCGGACAGGGCCGCGGCCATGTCCGTCTCGATCAGGCCCGGCGCGACGGCGTTGACCAGAATACCCCAATGGGCCAGTTCCCGTGCCGTGGACTTGGTGAGTCCGATCAGCCCCGCCTTGGCCGCGGCGTAGTTGGCCTGGCCGGCGGTGCCCATGACGCCCGCCGCCGAGGTCACGTTCACGATCCGCCCGGACCGCTGCCGGATCATGGTCCGCGCCGCCGCCCGCGTCGCCTGGAACGCAGCCCGGAGGTTGACGCCGAGCACCGCGTCCCAGTCCGCGTCCTTCATCCGGATCAGGAGGCCGTCCTTCGTGATGCCGGCGTTGTTGACGAGGAGATCGAGGCGATCGAATCGCTTGTCGGTCTCGGCCACGATCCGCTGGACGTCCTCGCTCCGACTCATCTCCGCCACCAGCCCGACCGCCTTCCCTGCGCGGCCTTCGAGCCCGGCGGCGACCTCCTCGACCTTCGCGGCGTCCCGTCCCGTGAACGCCACCGTCGCGCCGTCGTCCAGGAGCGCCTCCACGATGGCGCGGCCGATTCCCCGCGTGCCGCCGGTGACGAGGGCGACCCGGCCCTCCAGCCGCCGCCCGGGAGTGTCGGCGTCGCTCACGACCCGGCTCCGATCGCCGCGAGCGCCCGGTCGAGCCCGGCCGCGTCCTCGACGGCGACGCCGGTGAGCGCGCCGTCGATCCGCCGGAGGAGGCCGGTCAGCACCTTGCCCGGCCCCACCTCGAGGAACGTGCGGCATCCCTCGCGCGCCATGCGGGCGACGCAGTCCGTCCAGCGGACCGGCGCCGTCACCTGCCGGACCAGGAAGGGCCGCACGTCGTCGGCCCGCGTGGTGAGCTCGGCGTCCACGTTGCGGACGACGGGCGGCCGCGGGTCCGCCGCTCGCACCCCGGCGAGCGCCGCGGCGAGCCGCTCCGCCGCCGGCGCCATGAGGCGGCAGTGGAAGGGCGCGCTGACCGGCAGCAGGACGCTCCGCTTCCCGCCGCGCGCGGGCGCCAGCGCCACCGCGCGCTCGACCGCGCCGCGGTGGCCCGCGACGACGATCTGTCCCGGGGAGTTGATGTTGGCGACGTCGAGCACCTCGCCCTGGGCGGCGTCGCGGCAGATCTCCTCGACCACCGGCAGCTCCACGCCCAGGATCGCGGCCATCGCCCCAGTGCCGACGGGCACGGCCTCCTGCATGAACTCGCCCCGCCGCCGGACGAGGCCGACGGCGTCCCGGAACTCGAGGGCCCCCGCCGCGACGAGGGCAGCGTACTCCCCCAGGCTGTGGCCGCCGACCATCGCGGGCACGAGCCCCCGCTCGGCGAGGAGGCGCACGCCGGCGACGCTCACCGTGAGCACGGCGGGCTGGGTGTTGGCGGTGAGCTGGAGGTCCGCCTCGGGCCCCTCGAAGCAGAGCTTCGCGACGTCGAACCCGAGCGCGTCGCTGGCTTCCTCGAAGACCGCGCGCGCGGCCGCCGAGGCGTCGTGGAACGCGCGCCCCATGCCCACGGCCTGCGAGCCCTGGCCCGGAAAGCAGAATGCCAGGCACGCGTCGGCGGCCACGGGCATAGATGGGCACATGTCCGCGCGCGCTGTCAATGGCGACCGGACGCGTCGGGCTCGGTCGGACCCTCGTCCGCGCGGCTCCTGCGCGCCTCGGCCAGGGACTGGCCCAGCTCTCCGGCCAGCGCCGCGCGGATGTGACCGTTGACGTCGGCCTTGACCCACTCGGCGGCGGTCCGGATCCCGTTCTTCAACGCCCGGGCCGGCGAGGCCCCGGGGCCGATGATGCAGGCGCCGTTGATCCCGAGGAGCGGCGCGCCGCCCGTCTCCGTGTAGTCGACCCGCTTCCAGAGGCGACGGAAGGCGGGGCGGACCAGCAGCGCCGCCAGCTTCGTGGCCACCGAGCGGCTCATCTCCTCCCGCAGGAAGTGGATCAGCATGTCCGCGAGGCTTTCGGAGACCTTGAGGCACACGTTGCCCGTGAACCCGTCGGTGACCACCACGTCGGTGTTGCCGTTGTAGAGGTCCCGGCCCTCGACGTTTCCGACGAAGTTGATCGGCGACTCGTCGAGCCGCTTGAACACCTCCCGGGCCAGCTCGTTGCCCTTGCCCTCCTCCTCGCCCACGGACAGGAGGCCCACGCGCGGCTCGCGAATCCCGAGGATGTCGCGGGCGTAGACGTGCCCCATCACCGCGTACTGGGCGAGGTGCCACGGCTTCGGGTCGATGTTGGCGCCGACGTCGAGCAGGATCGTCCGGCCGCGCTTACTCGGAAGCACCACCGCGATGGCCGGGCGGTCGACGCCGGGCAGGACGCCCATCGTGAACATGGCGATGGCCATCGCCGCGCCCGTGTTCCCGGCGGAGATGAACGCCGATGCCTCGCCGTCTCGGACGAGCGAGGCCGCGATCCGCATCGACGAGTCGCGCTTGCGCCGGAGAGCGTGGGACGGCTGCTCGCCCGCCTCGACCACCTGGGAGGCGTGGCGGACCGAAATGGGGAGCGAGCCGACCCGGTGGCGGGCGAGCTCGCGCTCGACGATGCTCCGGTCCCCGACCAGGACGACCTCGAGATCGTACTCCCGCGCCGCGGCGAGCGCTCCCTCGACGCTGACGGGCACGCCGCCGTCCCCTCCCATCGCGTCGACGGCGATCTTCATCGGTCGATCACCCGGCGCCGCCGGAGGCATCGAGCGCCGCGCTCTCAGGCGCCTTCGGTCGAAACGACCTCGCGCCCCCGGTAGTAGCCGCAGTGGGGGCAGACGTGGTGGGGCACCTTGGGCTCGCGGCACTGCGGGCAGACCGACAGCGTGGGAGCGTCGAGCTTGTAGTGCGTGCGACGCTTGCGGCCCCGCGTTTTCGAGTGTCGGCGCTTGGGCAGAGGCATCGGTCCGATCTCCTATTGGAGGCGCCGGAGCGCCTCGAGCGGCGCCAGGCGCGGATCGACCCCGCGCGTCTCGCACCGGCACTCGGTGACGTTCTTGTTGCCGCCGCACACCGGGCAGAGCCCCCGGCAGTCGGGACGGCACAGCGGTTTCATCGGCAAGGCCAGGTCGGTCTCGCTCCGCAGGAGCGCCCCCACGTCCAGGACGTCTCCCTGGTAGAAGTCCACCTCCAGGTCGTCCCGCCCGAGCTCGACCTGCGACTGGCGGCCGCTGGGCTGGGGCACCAGCTGGAGGTCCACGGTGGGCTCGACGCGCGCCTCGATGGGATCGAGGCACCGGCCGCAGAGGAGGTGCGCGGTCGCCTCGAACCGGCCGGCGATCGCCACCTTCTCCCCGCGCCGCTCCACTAGGAGCTCGACGGCGTCGAGGGTCCAGGCCGGGTCCGGGTAGACGCTCCCGAGGGCCGCCGGATCGAGCAACTGGAGGCCCTCGTCAGGGATATCGAGAATTCGGATCTGCATGCCTAGCTCGCCTGGACGCCAGCGAACGGATAAGTGTCGAGAAAATAGAGTTTTTCTAAAGCGGTCGCAGTATACGGGCGCCCCTGGGGGGTGTCAAGCGAAAAGGCGGCGCCCGCGCTCCGCCGAGGCCCGCCAGAGCCCGCCGCGTTTGACGGTCAGTAGGGCGTCTGCTAGGTTTCGGGGTGACACCTGACGAGCGGCCAGGGACAACCCCTGTCCGCGAAGCGAGGGTAATGGACGATGAGCAACATGCTGAAGACGACGCTGTTCCTGGCTCTCCTGACCGGCCTGTTCGTCGCCGTGGGCGGGCTCCTCGGGGGCCGGAGCGGCATGGTCATGGCGTTCGTGTTCGCGCTGATCATGAACTTCGTGTCGTACTGGTTCTCGGACAAGATCGTGCTCAAGATGTACCGCGCCCAGCCGATCGGCGAGGGCGAGCTGCCGGTCGTGCACCGGATCGTGCGGAACCTGGCCACGCGGGCCGGCATCCCCATGCCGAAGCTCTACCTGATCCCGACGGAGTCCCCGAACGCCTTCGCCACCGGGCGGAGCCCCCAGCATGCCGCCGTGGCCGTCACGCACGGCATCCTCCGGATCATGGACGAGACGGAGCTCGAGGGCGTCCTCGCCCACGAGCTGTCCCACGTGCTCAACCGGGACGTCCTGATCTCGACGGTGGCCGCGACCGTGGCCGGGGCGATCTCGATGCTGGCCAACATCGCCCAGTGGGGCATGATGTTCGGCGGCGGCTCGCGGGACGACGAGGGCCGGAGCACGAACCCGATCGCGCTGCTCCTGACGATCATCCTGGCGCCGCTGGCCGCGATGCTCATCCAGATGGCGGTCTCCCGCTCGCGCGAGTACCAGGCCGACGCTTCCGGAGCCCAGCTGACCCGCAACCCGAACGGGCTCGCGTCCGCGCTGGGCAAGCTGGGCCAGGCGACCAAGATGCTCCCGATGGACGCCAACCCGGCGACCGCGCACCTGTTCATCGTGAACCCGCTCAGCGGGCGGTCGCTCATGAGCCTGTTCGCGACCCACCCGCCGCTCGAGGAGCGCATCGCCCGGCTCCGGAAGATGCGGATCGCCTGAGTCCACCGCCCTCCCGGGCTCGTCCGTCCGGCCGCGGCTCCCCGACGGCGGGACCCGCGGCCTTCCTGCTCCAGGAATGAGATTCCCGCGTGACCCTGGCAGGGGTCGGCCGTACGCTAGGCTCCGATGATCGAGACCAGCGGGCTGGTGAAGCTCTACGGGGTGCACGCCGCGCTCCGCGGGGTGACGCTGGAGGTCCCGTCGGGGCAGGTCCTGACCGTTCTCGGCCACAACGGCTCCGGGAAGACGACGCTGGTGCGCCTGCTGGCCACCCTCGCGCGGCCGACGGCCGGTCGCGGGCGGATCGGCGGCCACGACCTGGTCGACGGGCGCGACCAGGTGCGCCGGCTGGTCGCGGTCGTCGGCCACAGCACGCACCTCTACGACGATCTCACGCCCCGGGAGAACCTGGCCTTCGCGGAGGCCCTCGCCGGCCGGCGGGCCGACGCAGCCCGGGTCGACGCGGCGCTGGCGAAGGTCGGCCTCGACGGCCAGGCCGGCGCGCGCGTCCGCGAGCTGTCGAGCGGCCTCCGCCGCCGCGTGGCCCTGGCCCGCGCCATGCTGCGCGAGCCCCGGGTCCTGCTGCTCGACGAGGCCTTCTCGGGGCTCGATCAGGACAGCACGAAGCGCCTCGAGGACTACCTCCTGGCCTTCAAGGCGGGTGGCGGGGCCGCGTTGGTGGTCACCCACAGCCTGGGTCGCGCCCTCGCGATCGCCGATCGCGTGGCGATTCTCGCCGGGGGCCGCATCGCGGCCGAGGCCACCCGCGCGAGCCTCACCGAGGAGGCCCTCCAGCGCCTCTACCTCGGCGCCACGGAGGCGACCGCGTGAAGGAGAAGGCCGGGGCATGAGCTCGTTCCTTCGCACGGCGTGGGCGGTCTTCTGGAAGGACCTGGCGATCGAGCGGCGGGCGAAGGAGGGCGCCAACGCGCTCGGATTCTTCGCGATTCTGCTTCTCTTCCTGTTCTACTTCGCCCTCGGGCCCGACGGCGAGCGCATCCGCGCCGCCCTGCCGGGCCTGTTCTGGCTCGCCTTCATCCTGGCCGGCGTGCTCGGCCTCGGCCGCGCCTTCGCGCTCGAGCGGGAGAACGACTGCGTGGACGCGCTCATCCTGGCGCCGGCCGACAAGGGCGCGATCTATCTCGGGAAGCTCGCGGGGACGACGGCGCTGATGCTGGTGATGGAAGCGGTCTTCATCGCCGCGACCGGGATCTTCTACAACCTCGACATCTGGGCGGCGGTGCCTCGCCTGCTCCTGGTCGCCCTGGGGGGCACGGTCGGGTTCACGGCGGTGGGAACCCTGTTCGCCGCCATGACCGCCCACCTCCGCGCGCGTGAGGTGCTCCTGCCGGTGCTGCTCCTGCCGCTCGCGGTCCCGGTCCTCCTCGCCGCGGTGAAGCTGACGGACCTCGCGCTGGCGGGTGAAGGCTGGGGCCCGGCCTGGCCCTGGTGGCAGCTCCTCATCGGCTTCGACGTCGTGTTCGTCGTCGCCGGGCTCCTCACCTTCGAGTTCGTCCTGGAGGCCTGAAGGTGCGCCGGGCGCTCGGCGGGCTGTCGGCGATCCTCCTCGCGGCCGGCCTCTGGCTCGGCCTCGGGTGGGCCCCCCGGGACGCGGTGCAGGGCCACGTGCAGCGCATCATGTACGTGCACGTGCCCGCGATCCTGACGGGCTACGTGGCGATCGGCCTCGTCCTGGTGGCGAGCGTCGCGTACCTGTGGACGCGGCGGGCGGCCTGGGACCGGGTGGCGGCCGCCGGCGGGGAGCTCGCCGTCTGCTTCGTCGGGCTGACGCTCGCGACCGGCTCGATCTGGGGCAAGCCTACCTGGGGCACGTGGTGGACCTGGGACGCGCGTCTCACCTCGACCGCGATCCTGTTCGTGATCTACCTCGGCTACCTGCTCCTCCGGAGCGTCGTGGACGATCCGGAGCGCGCGGCGACCTACGCGGCGGTGCTGGGGATCGTGGGCGCGCTCGACGTGCCGATCATCCACTTCTCGGTGGAGTGGTGGCGCACGCTCCACCAGCCGGCGACGATGCTGAAGCCCCAGGCCCCCTCGATGGACCCGGCGATGCTCCGGGCCCTCCTGGTGAACATCGCGGCGTTCCTGGCGACGTTCGGCTACCTGGCGATGCGGCGGTACCGGCTCCTCACCTTGCGCGCCGAGGCCCTCGCCCGGGCGATCGGTGGCTCCTAGACGGCACGGCCGAAGAGCCGGCTCCGCGGACCGTCGGTGCGGGTCGAGCCGATCACCTCGAACGTCCGCTCCGCTTCCACCTCGTCGTTGACGGCAACCTCCACTCTCCAGCGGCCGGGCCTCAGCTTCTTCACCTCCGCCCAGAAGTCCCCGGTGAGGCGGAGCCCCGGGAGACTCGGTCTGGGCACGACATGGCGCTGTGTCATGCGGGCCGCCACCCCGCCGTCGGGCGCGAACCACCGGATACGGGTGTCGTAGGCGCGTCCCGCCTCGACCACCGCCAGGGTGACGTAGACGTGGACCTTGTCGTGCTCGGCCTGCGAGAACTGGTCGCGTGGCTCCCCGGGAACCAACCGGCTCCGGCAGTCGGGGAGGCGGTTGCGCTCACAGGCGCCGATCACCACTTTCAGGCGAGGATCGAGCATCTCCTCCTCGGAGAACGGCTCCAAGCGAACCGACGACGTGATGAGCACGGCGACCATGCCCGGCCGGCGACCGGCGGGCACGTCGTCAGTGTTGGACGGCGTCGATGCACATCCGGCCAGCAGGGCGACGATGCACACGCCGGAGACCCGGCGCCCGAAGAGGCCGCTCGATCCGAGCCGGGTCGCGATCCCCGCCGACCGCGTCCCCCGGCGACGCCCGAGCCGCGGACGCGGGCTCAGGGCGGCTCGGTGCTCCAGAAGAACTCCCGCCGGCCGCCGCGCGGCACGACCACGAGCCCCGACGGATCGACCCGGTGGCGTTCCCGGTCGCTGGCCGGATCCAGGCCCAGCTGCTGCCCCGCCGGGATGATGTTGTAGCGGTCCACGATCGCACGCCGGATGTGGGCGCCCTTCCCCACCGACGTGAAGTCCATCACGATCGAGTCCTCGATCACCGCGCCCTCGTTCACCCACACGCCGCGCCCGAGGATCGAGTTCCGGATCGTGGCCCGCACGACGAGGGAGCCTTCGCCGACCTGGGCGTTCTCGAACTCGCCGCCGATGATCCGGGCCGCCGGCCCGTCGTACCGGCCCGCGTGGATCGGCCAGCGCCGGTTGTCGAGGTCGAAGGCCGGCGTCTCGCCCAGCAGGTCCATGTGCGCGCGCCAGTAGGCGTCGAGCTCCCCGACGTCCCGCCAGTACCCGGGCTCCTCGTAGGGCTTGATCCCCGGCACGACGTTCCCCTGGAAGTCGTAGGCGAAGACGCGGGCCGCCGGGACCAGGGCCGGGATGATGCTCTTCCCGAAGTCGTGGTCCGTGCTCTGGCGCGCGTCGGCGAGCAGCGCGTCGACGAGCACCCGCCGCGAGAACAGGTAGTTGCCCATCGACACCAGCGCCTGCCGCGGGTTCCCCGGCATCCCCTGCGGCGCCGTCGGCTTCTCGACGAAGTCGATGACGCGGCCGGTCGCATCGACGATCAGGTTGCCGAAGCTCGACGCCTCCGACACCGGCACCGGGCGCGCGGCGACCGTGACGTCCGCGTCGTGCTCGCGGTGGAATGCCACCATCTGGTTCACGTCCATCCGGTAGATGTGATCCGCCCCGAACACGGCGACCAGGTCGGGGTCGAAGTCGTCGATCAGGTTGAGGTTCTGGAGCACGGCGTCCGCGCTGCCCCGGTACCACATCTCCCCGATGCGCATCTGCGGCGGCACGACGGCGATGAAGTGGTCGGGCACCAGGCCGCTCGTCTGCCACGCGATGCGGAGGTGCTCGATCAGCGACTGCGACATGTACTGCACGAGGACGTAGAGCGAGAGGATGCGCGAGTTGACGAAGTTCGACAGGACGAAGTCGACGATCCGGTAGCGCCCGCCGAACGGCACCGCGGGCTTGCTCCGCTCGCGCGTCAGGGGCTCGAGGCGCGAGCCCTTCCCTCCGGCGAGGATCAAGGCGAGAACGCGATCTCGCGGCATCGGTGAGCCCTCGGGTACCGGGCGCCTCACGGGAGGCCCGGCAGCGCGTCCCGGAGTATATCAGCCCGGTCCCGGCTTCAGCACGACCACCCCCAGCGGCGGGAGGGTGAGCGTCACCGACCACGGCTGGCCGGTCCACGGCCGGCGCTCGGCCCTGACGCCGCCTGCGTTGCCCAGGTTGCTCCCGCCGTAGTAGCCGGCGTCCGTATTGAGCAATTCCCGGTAGAACCCCTCGGCGGGCACGCCGACGCGGTAGCCGCGCCGGGGGACCGGCGTGAAGTTGCAGACCACGAGCACCAGGTCCCGGGGGTCGCGCGCCCGGCGGACGAAGGCCACGACGCTCTGCTCCGCATCCGAGCAGTCCATCCACTGGAAGCCGGCCGGCTCGAAGTCGACCTGGTGGAGCGCGGGCTCCGTCCGGTACACGCGGTTCAGGTCCCGGACGAGGTTCTGGAGCCCGCGGTGGTACGGCCCCTCGGCGAGGAGGTGCCAGTCGAGGCTCGTGTCGTGGCTCCACTCGCGCGCCTGGCCGAACTCGCCGCCCATGAAGAGGTGCTTCTTGCCGGGGTGCCCGTACATGAACCCGTAGAGCGCGCGGAGCCCGGCGAACCGCTGCCAGTCGTCCCCCGGCATCTTGCCGTAGAGCGAGCCCTTGCCGTGGACCACCTCGTCATGGGACAGGGGGAGCACGAAGTTCTCGTGCCACGCGTAGAGGAGCCCGAACGTCAGCCGGTTGTGATGGAACTTCCGGTGGATCGGGTCGCGCGCCATGTAGTCGAGGACGTCGTGCATCCAGCCCATGTTCCACTTGAACCCGAACCCGAGC
>DATBGA010000076.1:0-35630 GCA_036558225.1 Candidatus Methylomirabilota bacterium
GCGTGGCTCCACCGGAACGTCGCGGCCCTCGGCGGCGACCCCGCGCGCCTCACGGTCTCCGGGCACTCGGCCGGCGGCCACCTGGTGGCGATGCTGATGTCGACCGACTGGGGGCGCTTCGCCGGGCTCCCGGGCGACGTCGTCAAGGCGGGGCTCGGGATCAGCGGGCTCTACGACCTCGAGCCGATCCGGCTCTCTTACCTGAACGAGACGCTCGGGCTCACGATGGAGACGGCGCGCCGGAACAGCCCGGTCCACCTGGTGCCGGCCGCCGCCGGCCGGCTCGTGCTGCCGGTCGGGGCCAAGGAGGGCGACGAGTACCATCGCCAGACCGAGTCGCTCGCCGCCGCCTGGCGGCGGCGCGGCCTAGCCGTCGAGGTGATGGACATGGCGGGCCACGACCACTTCTCGATCATCACGGAGCCCGGCGAGCCCGGGACGCCGCTCAGCCGGGCGATCCTGCGGGAGATCGGCGCGCCCGCCCCCGCCCCGGGGATGGCGGCGCGATGATCCGCGAGGTCCCCGGGCGGAAGCCGCGCATCCATCCCGACACCTGGATCGACCCGTCGGCCGAGGTGATCGGGGACGTCACCATCGAGCAGGGCGCGAGCGTCTGGCCCGGGGCGGTACTCCGCGGCGACGAGGACAACTACGTCCGCCTCGGCCGGAACTCGAACGTCCAGGACGGATCCGTGCTCCACGTGACGCCCCAGTTCCCGTGCGTCGTCGGGGACGGCGTCACCATCGGCCATCGCGCCGTCGTCCACGCGTGCACCATCAAGGACAACGCGCGGGTCGGGATCGGCGCCGTCGTCCTGACCGGCGCCGTGATCGAGGAGAACGCGCAGGTCGGCGCGGGCGCGGTGGTCCCGCCCGGCAAGGTCGTGCCGGCGGGCTGGCTGGTGATGGGGGTCCCGGCCAAGCCCGTGCGCCAGATGGCCCCCGAGGAGCTCGAGGAGATCCGGCGCAACGCGACCTCCTACGTCGCGCTCTGGCGCCGGGACTACGGGCCGCGTCCCGGCTCCCCCTAGCGACGCGAGGGGCCGGGCGGTCTCGACCGACATCTCGACACGCAGGAGGACCCATGCCGCTCCGCACGCGCTACCTCTTCTCCGCCGCCATGGACGTCGACCCGGCCAAGGACGCGCTCTTCCACGAGGTCTACGACAAGGAGCACATCCCGGCGCTGCTGGAGGTGCCCGGCGTCGTCTCGGCGTCGCGCTTCAAGCTCCGGGAGCTCACGATGATGATCGGCGGGGAGCGCAAGACCATGGATCCTCAGGGGGCGCCGCGCTACAGCGCGCTCTACGAGCTCGAGTCGCCCGAGGTCCTGCTCACCTCCGCGTGGGCCCGCGCGGTCGAGCGCGGCCGCTGGCCGACCGAGGTCCGCGCGTTCACCCGGAACCGCCATCACCTCCTCTACGAGCGCCTCTGAAACCCAAACAACGGGGTCAGGCCTTAACTTTGATATCGGGGGAACAGTGACGCCGGAACATCAGAGCGCGGGCCTGACCCCGGCGTGGGATCCGGCGAAGTACCTGGAGTTCGCGGGGCCGCGGCTCCGGCCGGCGCTCGACCTCCTCGCCCGCGTGCCGCTGCCGGCGCCCGCCGCCGTCCACGATCTCGGGTGCGGCGCGGGCAACGTGACGCGGCTCCTCGCCGAGCGCTGGCCGGCCGCCCACGTGACCGGGATCGATGGCTCGGCCGCCATGCTGGAGACGGCACGGGCGGCGGCGCCGGGCGTGACCTGGGTGGAGGCCGATCTCGCGACCTGGCGGCCGCCCCGACCAGCCGACCTCCTCTTCTCGAACGCGGCCCTCCACTGGCTCGACGATCACCGGGCGCTGTTCCCGCGGCTGGTCGCCGACCTCGCGGCCGGCGGCGTCCTCGCGGTCCAGATGCCGCGGAACCACGGCGCGCCGTCCCATACCGAGATGGTCGCCGCCGCGGAGGCCGGCCCCTGGCGGGAGCGCCTCCGGCCGGCCCTCCGCGCCCGGCCCGTCGCCGAGCCGGCCGTCTACCACGACATCCTCGCCCCCCACGTCTCCCGGCTCGACATCTGGGAGACCGAGTATCTGCACGTCCTGGAGGGCCCGAACCCGGTCGTCGAGTGGACCCGCGGCTCCGCGCTCAAGCCCCTCCTCGACCGCCTCCAGGAGCCGGAGCGCTCGGGCTTCCTGGCGGACTACTCGACCCGGATCGCCCGCGCGTATCCCGCGCGGCCCGACGGCCGGACCCTCTTCCCCTTCCGCCGCCTCTTCATCGTCGCGGTCCGATGACGGGCCGGGGCGGCGTGCGCGGCGCTGCATGATAGAGTGGATGTCGGCCATGCAGAACGTCATCGGAGGCCCTGGGCGCGCATGACGGGATCCGAGCGGAAGCGCACCGCCACCGTGGACGTGGGCGGGGTCCAGGTGGGCAGCTGCCACCCGATCGTCGTCCAGTCCATGACCAACACCGACACGGCGGACGCCGCCGCGACCATCGCCCAGGTGCGGGCGCTCGCCGAGTCCGGCAGCGAGCTGGTCCGGGTGACGGTCAACAACGACGAGGCGGCGCGGGCGGTGCCCGACATCGTCCGCGAGGTGGAGGTCCCGGTCATCGGCGACTTCCACTACAACGGCCACATCCTGCTGGCGAAGTACCCCGCGTGCGCCCGCGCGCTCGCCAAGTACCGGATCAACCCCGGCAACGTCGGCGCCAAGCACCGCGACGAGAACTTCGCGACTATCGTCAGGATCGCGATGGACCACGGGAAGCCCGTGCGCATCGGTGTCAACTGGGGCAGCCTCGACCAGCACCTTCTGACCGAGATGATGGACCAGAACGCGAAGCTCGCGGAGCCTCGCGAGGCGCGTGACGTGATGCTGGACGCGATCGTCGAGAGCGCGATCCGCTCGGCCGAGCTGGCCGAGGCGACCGGGCTCGGCCACGACCGCATCATCCTGTCGGCCAAGGTCTCGGGCGTGCAGGACCTGGTCGACGTCTATCGCCGCCTCGCGCCGCGCTCCGACCACCCGCTCCATCTCGGTCTCACCGAGGCCGGCATGGGGATGAAGGGCATCGTGGCGAGCACGGCCGGGCTGTCCATCCTGCTCCAGGAAGGCATCGGCGACACGATCCGCGTCTCCCTCACGCCGCGCCCGGGCGGCGACCGGACCGAGGAGGTCCAGGTCGCCCAGCAGATCCTCCAGTCGCTTGGCCTGCGCGTGTTCGCGCCGCAGGTCACCGCCTGCCCCGGATGCGGGCGGACGACGTCGACGTTCTTCCAGGAGATGGCGGAGGAGATCCAGGGCTATCTCCGCACCGAGATGCCGCGCTGGCGCGAGCGCTACCAGGGCGCCGAGGCGCTGCGGGTCGCCGTCATGGGCTGCGTGGTGAACGGCCCCGGCGAGTCGAAGCACGCCGACATCGGCATCTCGCTGCCGGGTACGTTCGAGGAGCCGAAGGCGCCGGTCTACGTCGACGGGAAGCTCCTCACCACGCTCCGTGGCGACGCGATCGTCGCGGACTTCCTGCGGATCCTCGAGGAGTACGTCGACACGCGCTTCGGCGCGGCGTCCCCGGCCCGCGGCTGAGCGGGCCCCGCCAAGTTCGCTCGCCTCGCCGAATCGACTCTCACGTCGGCCCTCGGGGGCGACCGTGACGGAGGAGGCCCGCCGATGTGGTCATCCGCGATCGTGGCCTCGCTGCACTACCTGGCGCTCGCCATCGGGCTCCCGGCGGTCATGCTCCGCGGGCGGGCGCTCAAGGGTCCGTTCGACGAGGCCGGCTTTCGGCGGCTCTTCACGGCCGACACCATGTGGGGCGTGGCGGCCGCGCTCTGGGTGGCGACCGGTCTCCTGCGGGCCTTCGGCGGCCTCGAGAAGGGCTCGGCCTTCTACCTCTCGAGTCGGCTCTTCTACCTGAAGATGGCGTGCTTCCTGGCGATCGTGGCGCTCGAGATCTGGCCGATGCTCACCTTCATGGCCTGGCGGGCCGCCCGGCGCCGGGGCGAGCGCGTGGACACGAGCCGCGCCCGCGCGCTCTTCCAGGTGAACCACGTGCAGATGGCGCTCGTCATCGTGATGATCTTCGTCGCCTCGGCCGTGGCGCACGGCGTCGGCTAGCCCGGGCGGCGGATCGGCCGATCAGCGGCCCTCGAGCGCGCGACGCGCGCGTCGAGGGAAGGGGCCGTCGCGCGATGACGAGGGCTTCCGCTACTCGGGCGTCCAGTGGGGCGCGGCGCTGAAGAGCCCGTCCACGATGCCGATCTGGTACGCGAGCCACAGGCCGAAGGCGAGGCTCAGGAGGCCCGAGGCGGTCGCGAGACGGCGGTTGAGCCACGCGAAGCGCCGCGCCGTCACGGCGAAGGGCACGGCGACCGCGGCCGTGATCAGCATCATCCCGGCGATCGTCCCGAGCCCGAAGATCAAGAGGTAGCCCGTGGCCCACCACGGGTCGCGGATCGCCGCGAGCACCAGCAGCGCCACCGCCGCGGATCCCGCCAGCCCGTGGACCAGCCCGACGACCAGCGGGCGAAGGACCTGATACGTCCCGAACCGCCCGAGGGCGCAGTCGAGGCGCGCCTGGGGCGTCACGTCCTCCGGGTGCCCGTGCGCCCCCGGCCCGTGCCCGTGGATATGGGTGTGGACGTAGTCGCCGTGGCGGTGCGGATGGGCGTGGCGCTCCTCGCCTTCCTCCACGGGCCAAGCGCCGGCGAATCCCTCCTGGATGCGCCGGGTGACACCGGTCAGCGTGAGGATCCCCAGCAGGACCAGCATGATCGCGACCGAGAACTCCATGCCCAGGCCCACGTGGGGCGGGATGACGAGACCGAAGAGGATGATCCCGCCGCCCACGGCCACGATCGTCAGCGTGTGGCCGACGCCCCACAGGATGCCCGTCCACGCCGCGGCCCAGACCGAGCGCTGGCGGCTCACGATCGTGGTGACGGCGATCACGTGGTCGGCATCCGTCGCGTGCCGCATGCCGAGGAAGAAGCCCAGGAGGAGGACGGACAGGAGACTCGTCATGCGAGCTACCGTACGCGATCTCCCGTGGCCGCGCCACCGGGGGGCGCCTTCAGCGCCTGGACCGACGACGGCCGGAGCTCGACGCGCCGGCCGCGGATGAGCGGGCGGCACCGCCCGGCAGCCGCTCCTCCAGCTCCTCCAGCGTGCGCGGCCAGTCCTGGCGGAGCAGGCGCGAGAGTGCGCGGTCCGCGAGGAGCCGCCCGCCCGTCTGGCAGACCGCGCAGTAGTTGGTCTCGTTCTCGGCGTGGACGATCCGCTGCACGGGCGCGCCGCAGTCTGGGCACGGCTGGCCGTACCGGCCGTGGACCGCCATCCCCTCGCGAAAGGCGGTGACCTTCTCCGGGAAGCCAAGCCGCGCCTCCGCGGAGAGGCGCTCGGCCCACGCGGTGAGCACCTCGCGCGCCGCCGCGTGGAGCCGCGCGAGCTCGTCCCCTTTCAGCTGGTCCGTCATCTTGACCGGCGAGAACCGGGCCCGGTGCAGGATCTCGTCGGCATAGGCGTTGCCGATGCCGTCGAGGAGATGCGGATCGGTGAGGGACCGCTTCAGCGTGTGGCGCTCCCGGGTCAGGGCCTGGCCGAGCTCCGTGGTCGTCGCCTTGAGCACGTCGAGGCCCCCGGGGTCGTACGCGGCCAGCCCGGCCTTGCCCCGCGCCAAATGGATTGAGGCGCGGCGACGGGTCCCGGCCTCGGTCAGCGTCAGCGTGCCGTCCGGGAAGTCGAAGGCAGCAAGCCCGACCCGCCCCGGCGGCCGGGCCCCCGCCGGCCGCCAGTGGAGGCGGCCGGCGATCATCAGGTGGATGACGACGAAGAGCTCGCCCTCGAGCGCGAGCACGATGCGCTTGCCCAGGCGGCGGAGGCCTACGACCGTCCGGCCCTCCACCTCGCTCACCGGCGGGTCGACCGAGCGGAGGACGAAGGGGCTCGCCAGGCGCAGCCGCTCGAGCCGCCGTCCGAGGACGCGCGGCTCGAGGGCCGTCAGGTACGCGACGACGTCAGGGAGCTCTGGCAACGGTTCGCGCCTGGCCTGGGTCGGGATCGACCGAGGAGCATGTCGCGATTGCAGTCCACGCGGCAGTCCCCGTCAAGCGCCGCGCCGCGTGCTAGGATGGCCGCGTCCAGCCGGAGCAGAGCCACCACACGTGAGGTCCCACCCCGGCACCATCCCCTGCCCCTCGACGCCGACCCACCGGCCGTCGACGACGACCGATCGCCGTGCCCCCGCACGGCAAGGAGAGAGGCCATGCCCGGAGCCCGTCACAGCGCCGGCCATTTCCTGCTGAGCCTCGACGGCACGCTGACCCGGGTGGAAAGGCTCGCCGGCGGCTCCATCAGGGGCGAGGTCGTGACCTACCGGACGGGCACCGGGGGCCCACCGATCAAGCGAATCGGGGTCGTCCGGTACGAGCCACTCCGCCTGGCCGTCGGCATGGGAATGGGCCAGCCCCTGTACGCCTGGATCAAGGCGGCCCTCGGCGGGGCGCCCGTGTCCAAGAGCGGCTCCCTGGCGCTCGCGAGCGCCCAGGGGAAGGCCCTGGCCTACCGCCACTTCCGCGACGCGCTCGTCGAGGAGATCATGTTCCCCGCGCTCGACGCGGGCAGCAAGGAGGCCGCACTCTTCGCGATCACGCTCGCTCCCGAGCAGATCGCCTATGCCGGCGGCGACGGCGCGGACCTCGGGACGACGGTCGGGGCGCGCCAGAAGCGGTGGCTCCGCTCGAACTTCCGCTTCCAGCTCGCGGGCCTCGAGGCCGCGTGCAAGCGCGTAGCGCGTATCGAATCGTTCACGGTCACGCAGAACATGGTCGAGATCGCCGGCGGCGGCTCCCCCGGCACGACGCGGCGCCCAACGACGCTCGAGACCTCGATCCTCCGGGTCACGTTCCCCGCCGCCGACGCGGCACCGTGGCTCGGCTGGTTCGACGACTTCGTCGTCCAGGGCCACGGCGGCGCGGGGAACGAGAAGGCCGGCGCGATCGAGCTCCTCGATCCGGGCCGCAAGGCGATCCTCGGCACCGTCACCCTCACGGGGTGCGGCATCTCCGCGCTCGACTTCGAGCCCCTGGGCGCGCACGGGCACGCCGTTCCCCGGTACGTCGCGGAGCTCTACGTCCAGGGCCTGCAGGTCGCCCTGAACGTGGCCTGATCGACCTCCCGGAGGCCAAAAGCAAGCTCCGGGGTCAGACTCTGACTCTGACTTTGACTTTCGCGGCCGTCGGCAAGCCCCGAAGGCGGCGCGCCGTGCTACGGTTGGGCGGCCGATGGCCCGTGCCGAGTCCGCGCTGCTCAGTCTCCCCGGCTTCTTCCGCTTCGCGTGCTCCACCCTGCTCAATACGGTCGCGTTCGCCGGGGAGCAGGTCGCCCTCGGATGGCTCGTCCTCGATCTCACGAACTCGCCGCTCCTGGTCGGCGTGGCGCTCGCCCTCCGCATGGCGCCGCTCCTCGTCGTGGGCCTGCCCGCCGGCGTGCTGGCGGACCGGGGGGACCGCCTCGTCCTGCTCCGTGGCGCCAACGCGACGATGGCCCTCGCGTTCACCACCCTCGGTACCCTCACGGCGCTCGGGCGTGTGACCATCGGGGCGATCCTCGGCATCACCTTCTTCGTCGGATGCGCGCGGGCGCTCCAGCAGGTGACGCAGCAGGTACACACCCACGATCTGGTCGGCCCCGCGCGATTGACCCAGGCCCTGGGAATCCTGGGCATCGCGATGCGCATCGGCGGCCTCGCGGGCGCACTGCTCGCCGGCCGCCTGATCGCCGGCCTGGGGCCAGCCGTCGCCTATCTCGCCGCCGCGGCGGCGTGCCTCCTCGGGACGCTGCTCCTCCCCCGGCGCTCCACGCACCACACCCCGCTCCCCTCGACCTCGCCGTCGGTGTGGCAGGGTCTGACCGGCTTTCTCGCGGCCGCCCGCGCGGAGCGGCGCCTGCCGATGCTCATGGCGCTCACCGCCGCCGGCGAGGTGCTCGGCTTCTCCCACCAGGCGGTGCTGCCGAGCCTGGCCCGGGACGTCATGCACGTGGGACCGGAGGGGCTCGGCGTGATGAGCGCCGCCCGCCAGGCGGGCGGCATCGTCGGCATGCTGGGCGTGGGGCGCCTCGGCCAGATGGGCGGGCTCACCTCGCTGTGGGTCGGCGTGCTCGGGGTGTTCGGCGCGGGCGTGGCCACGCTCGGGCTCGCGCCGAGCTACGGATCGGTCCTGCTGGTGCTGTTTCTGGTCAACGCGGTCGGGGCGACGTCGGACGTCCTGGGACAGAGCCTCATGCAGCACGCCGTCCCGGCCGCGCTGCGCGGCCGGGCCAGCGGCGCCTGGGTGGTGGCGATCGGCGTCGGGCCCGTCGGCCAGTTCCAGATCGGGGCGCTCGTCTCGTGGCTCGGCGTCGCCGCCGCGCTGGGCCTGAGCGGCGGTGCCCTCGTCGTCGTCGCCGTCGGCGCGCGGTTCCTGATCACGCACGCCCGCAACGCGGCGTCCCGGGTCGACGCGTAGGGTATCGCGCCGCCGGTCGCCGTCGGAGCTCGTCTCGACGCGAAGAGATCGGCGAGCCGGATCGCTTGACAGGGCTCCCCGTGTCATAATCCACCGCATCACCAGATCGAAGGAGGAGCCGGATGATGCGTACCATCCTGACGCTGTGCGTGGCCGCCCTGCTCGTCGTCGCTTCCTTCTCGGGCGCCGTCCCGATCGCGCGTGCCCAGGTGCCCGACACGCTGGTGATCGCGCAAGGCGTGGACATGCAGACCGGTGATCCGCACAAGACGACCCTGACCCATGCGGTCAATGTCCTGGTCAACCTCTACGACACGCTCGTCTCGCGGGACGCCAGCCTCGCGCTCAAGCCTGGGCTCGCGCTCTCCTGGCGGTCGGTCGACCCGACGACCTGGGAGTTCAAGCTGCGCCAGGGCGTGAAGTTCCACAACGGCGAGCCGTTCAACGCCCAGGCGGTGAAGTTCTCCTTCGACCGGATGCTGGACCCGAAGACGAAGTGGCCGGGAGCGGCCGCGCTGCGGCTGGTCAAGTCGGTGAGCGTCGTGGACGATTCCACGGTGCGGATCGCCACCGAGCGGCCCTGGCCGCTCCTGCCGCGGTACCTCGGCTACTACGGGATGATCGTCCCGCCGGCCCTCGCGCAGAGCAGCGAGGACGCCCTGATCCGCCACCCGGTGGGCACCGGGGCCTACAAGTTCGTGCGCTGGGTGAAGGACGACCGCGTGGAGCTCGAGGCCAACCCCGACTACTGGGGCGGCAAGCCCCGGATCGGCCGCGTCACCTTCCGCGCGATCCCGAACGAGTCGTCGCGCCTGGCGGAGCTCCTGGCCGGCTCGGTCCACCTGATCAACACCGTGCCGCCCGAGCTGTTCAAGCCGATCCAGGACTCGCCGCGGGCCAAGCTGGTGGAAGGCAAGAGTCTGAGCGTGTACTACGTCATCTACAACCTGGTCAACATCGCGAAGGAGCGCCCGCTGGCGGACAAGCGCGTGCGGCAAGCGCTCAACTACGCGATCGACCGGCAGGCGATCCTGGCCAGCATCATGCACAACGTGGGAAAGCCGGTGGCCACCGTCTGCACCGACGTGATGCTCGGGTGC
Source organism: Candidatus Methylomirabilota bacterium (assembly GCA_036558225.1). Lineage (GTDB taxonomy): Bacteria > Methylomirabilota > Methylomirabilia > Rokubacteriales > DASRDR01 > DASRDR01. The sequence continues at coordinate 9,598 of DATBGA010000076.1, forward strand.
GACGCGGCCATCGCACCCTTCCCCTACGATCCCGAGCGCGCGAAGGCGCTGCTGCGCGAGGCCGGCTACCCCAACGGCTTCGACTTCGCCATCTCGACGACCAGCGGGGCCTACCCCGGCGATCGCGACGTCACCCTGGCCATCGCGGACCAGCTCAACAAGGTCGGCGTGCGCGCCCGCGCGAACGTGACCGAGTACGGCGTGCAGCTCAAGACGGTCCAGGCTCGCCAGCTCGCCGATGACGGGTGGTTCACGCGATTCACCGACTTCTTCGGCGTGAGCACCATCATCCCGTTCCGCGCCTTCTACTCCCCCGGGGAGTGGTCCTTGTGGCGGCCGGGCAACAAGGAGTTCGACCAGCTGATCGAGGCGGCGAACACCGCCGCGGACGAGGCCCAGATCCGCGACGTCTCCCGCAAGGTGCAGATGCTCTTCAAGGACGAGGCGCCGGCCATCGCCCTCTTCACGGCGCCCAACGTGTACGGCATGAGCCCCGACCTCGACTGGACGCCGCGGGCCGACCTCGTCCTCCCGATGTTCGACGCCGCCTGGAAGAAGCGCTGACATCCGATCTCGCGCGGCGGGCCGGCCCGGGCCACGGGTAGCCGGACCGGTCCCGCCGGCGGCCGGACCGCGGTGACGGGTCGGCCCGTCCCCCTTCGGCCGGCGATGCCCGGCAACGGGGGACTGCCCTGACCGACTATGTCCTGCGGCGGCTCCTGCTCTCGATCGTCGCCATGCTCGGCGTGGTCACGATCGTGTTCGCCCTGCTGCACGCGAGCGGCGACCCCGCGACCCTGCTGGTGTCCCAGGACGCGACGCAGGCGGACATCGCGCAGATCCGCCGCGCTTACGGGCTGGACCAGCCGCTCTCCGTGCAGTACGCGCGCTTCGTGAGCCGGGCGGCCCGGGGCGACCTCGGCTACTCTTACCGCCAGGGACTCCCGGTCGCGGAGCTGATCGCCGAGCGCCTCCGGGCCACCTGCGAGCTGGCGCTGGCCGGGCTGGCGGTGGCCGTGATGCTGGGCATCCCGCTCGGCATCGTCGCCGCCGCCCGACACGGATCCGCCCTGGACACGGCGGCCATGACGGTGGCGCTCCTGGGCACCAGCGTGCCGAGCTTCTGGCTCGGCCTCCTGCTCATCATCGTATTCGGCGTGGAGCTTGGCTGGCTCCCGATCTCCGGCTCCGGAACCCTCATGCACCTCCTGATGCCGGCGTTCGTCCTGGGCGGGTTCTACGCGGCCCAGATCAGCCGGCTCACCCGGACGAGCCTGCTCGAGGTGCTGGCTCAGGACTTCGTTCGCACGGCTTGGGCGAAGGGGCTGGCCATGCGCGCCGTCCTCCTGAAGCACGTGCTACGGAACGCGACGCTGCCGGTGATGACGGTGCTGGGGATGGACTTCGGCCGGATGCTGGGGGGCGCTGTCGTGGTGGAGACGATCTTCGCGTGGCCGGGGATGGGACGCCTGGCGGTGCAGTCGGTGCTCGGCCGGGACTTCCCCGTGGTTCAGGGCACGGCGATCATGGGCGCGGCGATCTTCCTGGCAGTGAACCTCCTCATCGACCTCCTCTATGGCTGGGTCGACCCTCGCCTCCGCGCGTCCAACCGTCCCGCGTAGTGGGCGCACGGCCCAGGCCCTCCGGATCCTGCGGACCCCGTCCGGAGCGATCGGGGCCATCCTGCTGGCCGTGCTCGTCGCGGCCGCCTTCGGCGCGTCCTGGGCCACGCCTTACGACCCCGCCGCGCAGGACCTCGGCGCCACGACGCGTCCGCCCTCGCTGACGCCGGTCCGCGGCAACGTCCACCTGCTCGGCACGGACCAGCTCGGGCGCGACATCCTGAGCCGCCTCCTGGTGGGCCTCCGCATCTCCCTCCTGGTGGCGCTCGTGGTGGTCCCCCTCTCCACGCTCCTGGGCATGGCCGCGGGGATGGTGACGGGGTATCGCGGCGGATGGGTCGACCTCGGGCTGATGCGCCTCGTGGACGCTCAGCTCGCCATTCCCACGCTGCTCCTCATGGTCGCCGTGGTGGCCGCGCTGGGCTCCGGCCTCGCGCAGATCGTGATCGTCCTCGTCATCACCGGCTGGACGACCTACGCGCGCGTCGTGCGCGCCGAGGTGCTGTCCCTCCGCGAGCGCGACTTCGTGGCCGCGGCGCGGGCCTTGGGCGCGTCCGATTCGCGCATCCTCGCGCGGCACATGCTTCGCAACTTGGTGCCGACGATCCTGGTGCTGGCGACGCTCCAGCTGCCCGTGGTGATCGTGCTGGAGGCCGCGCTGAGCTTCCTCGGCCTGGGGATCCAGCCGCCGACGCCCAGCCTGGGCCAAATGCTGGGTCACTCGCAGGAGATGGTCTGGCAAGCGTGGTGGATGCCCACCATCCCCGGGGTGGCGATCACCCTGCTGGTCCTGGCCTTCAATCTCATGGGCGACCGCCTGCGCGACCTGCTGGATCCGCGCCTCCGCGGTCTCGGGCACCTCTGATCCGCGCCGCGCGGGTCGCGTCGACGCCTCCGCGCGCCGCGCTGCCCTCAGCTCCTTCCGCCGCTAGCAGCAGCCGCCGGAGACCGCAGGCTTCTTGGGCGGCTCGATCAGCTCGATGCGCGTGTCGTCGGGCCCTCGCACGAAGGCGATGCGCGGCCCGTTCGGCACCTGGATCGGGCCCTCGAGCAGGGGGCACCCCAGCGCGCTCAGCCGGCTAATGTCGGCGTCGAGGTTCGCCGTGTCGAAGCCGAAGTGCTCGAGCCCGTGGTGGGGCATGGCGTCGCCCGCCCCCAGCCGCTCGTCGGTCCGGGCGCCGGAGATGTTCACGGCCATCCCGCCGTCCTCGCTCATGCACCGGACGAAGCGGTCGCCGAACACGCGCGTCTCGTCGGAGACGATCTTGAAGTTGAACGCCCTGACGTACCAGTCCGCCGTCTTCCGAGGCTCCGGGGCCTTGAGGTGAATGTGGTTGATGCGGAATGCCATCGTGACCTCCAGGTGACGGCCGGCGGTCTCCGGCCGGGGATGAGCGCCGTCCCGCCTCCTCAAACCAGCGAGTGGCGCGCGAGCTTCACGGGTCGCCCGGCCTGGATGACGTCCACCGCGTCGCCGAGCGCGGCGATGTCGGCCGCGGGGTCGCCGGCGATGGACATCAGGTCGGCCACGAGCCCCGGCCGGATGGCGCCGGTCTCGTGGCCGAGGCGCATCGCGTCCGCCGACTCCACGGTCGAGGCCGCCACCGCCTGCCAGGGCGTATAGTCGAACCACTTCACGAACGCCCGGGCGTTGGCCGACGAGGCGTCGAACCGCGCGTGCGCCATGCCCATGTCCAGGCCGTTAATGAACCGCACGCCGCGCGCGCGCATGTCCCGCGTCACCTCGACGTGCTCCTCCATGGAAACGGGCGCCACGGACACGGACCAGTGGGGCTTGGGCGGCGGCGCGCCCGCCGCGACCGCCTCGTGGCCGAGGAGATGGAGCCCGAAGGTCACGTCGACCGCCTGGCCGTTGGCGGCGATCCGGCTCGACACCTCGGGGTCGTACTCAAGCCCCTTGCGGGGGTCCGCCGAGAGCCACCGCGCGTGCACGAGGTGGTGGATGCCCGCCTCGGCGCAGTTCCGGACGCCGTCGGCCGAGAGCGTGTGGGCGACGATCTGCATGTCGAGCCGCTCCGCCTCCCGGACGGCCGCCCGGAGGGTGGCGACGGGGTACTGGACGGTCCGCGGGTTGGCCGTCGGCGTGAACATGCCGCCGGTGGCCATCATCTTGATGCAGTCGGCCCCCAGCTTCTTCTGCCGGCGCACGGCGGTGACGACCTCCTCCAGCGTGTCCGCCTCCGTCCCGAACATCCAGCAGTGGCCCGCCGTCGTGGTGATCGGGGTCCCGGTCAGGACGAGACGCGGGCCGGGGATGACGCCGCGCCGCACCGCGTCGCGGATCGGGAACGCGATCTCGTTCCTGCTGCCGATGTCGCGGAGCGTGGTGACGCCGCTCAGGAGCGCGGTCCGGACGTTCGTCGCGGCGCGGAGCAGGAGCGCCTCGTGCGACTCCGTGGTGACCAGGTGGTAGGCGTCGGGCGTGGCGGAGCAGTGCATGTGGGCGTGGACGTCGACGAGGCCGGGGAGGAGCGACACGTCGCCGAGGTCGTGGACGCGGTGGGTCGAGCCGACGTCGGCGGGTAGCTCCCGCTGGGGCACCACCGCCCGGATCCGCTCGCCCTCGGTCACGACCGCATGGTCGAGCAGCCATCCCGACACGGTCGGGTTCGCGACACGCCTCGCCTTGAACACGGAGCGCTCCGGCACGACGGCCTCCCTGGGTGTGCGGCGGCGGCCGGCGCCGCCGGCGCGGTCAGGCTACGTTCTCGGCCCGCGGTCTCGCACGGTCCCGCGGGCGGTCAGATGAGGGACGCCAGCGCGTCGCCGACCTCGCGCGTCGACGCCTTGCCGCCGAGGTCGCGCGTCACCATCTTGCCGTCGGCGACCACCGTCTCGATGGCTTGCACGATGGCGTGGGCGGCCTCGGCATGCCCGAGGTGCTCCAGCAGCATCGCGCCGGTCCAGATCTGCGCGACCGGATTGGCGATCCCCTTCCCCGCGATGTCGGGCGCCGAGCCGTGCACGGGCTCGAACATCGACGGGTACTCCTTCTCCGGGTTGATGTTGCCGCCCGGCGCCAGCCCGATCGAGCCGGCGATCGCCGGGCCCAGATCGGACAGGATGTCCCCGAACAGGTTGGACCCGACCACCACGTCGAACCAGTCCGGATGCTGCACGAAGTGGGCGGTGAGGATGTCGATGTGGTACTGCGCGGTCTTGACGTCCGGGTACTGCTTCGCCATCGCAGCGAAGCGCTCGTCCCAGTACGGCATGCTGTGGATGATGCCGTTCGACTTGGTCGCCGACGTGACGTGGCGCCTCGCGCGCTTCCTGGCGAGCTCGAACGCGTAGCGCATCACCCGGTCCGTGCCCTTCCGCGTGAAGACGGCCTGCTGGACGGCGATCTCGTCGTCCGTGTCCTTGTAGAGGCGGCCGCCGATCTCGGAGTACTCGCCCTCGTTGTTCTCCCGGACGATCACCATGTCGATCTCGGCGGGCGAGCGGTCGGCGAGCGGCGTGCGCACGCCTTTCAGGAGCCGGACCGGGCGGAGGTTCACGTACTGGTGGAACGTCCGGCGGATCGGGATGAGGAGCCCCCACAGGGACACGTGGTCCGGCACGCCGGGGGCGCCGACCGCGCCGAGGAAGATCGCGTCGCAGGCCCGGAGCTGCTCGAGGCCGTCCTCGGGCATCATGCGCCCGGTCTTCCGGAAGCGCTCGCAGCTCCAGTCGAATTCCGTCCAGGCGAGCTCGAACCCGAACCGCCGCGCCGCCGCCTCGAGGACCCGCTGGCCCTCGGGCACGACCTCGTTGCCGATCCCGTCGCCGGGAATCACCGCGATCCGATGTCGCATGCCCCTCCCCTGGTCACGCCGCGCGGAGCTCGCTGGATGGTCGATGAGGACGCGCCGTCACGGGCCGAGCGTATCCCGCCCGCGGAGCGCGGTCAATGCGATCCCGCTGGGGGGGGGCAGACTTTGCTTTCCGGACACTTCCCCGGCGCAGGGTCCTCACCGCGCGAATGTCCGAAAGGCGAAGTCTGACCCCGCCCAGCGGCGGTCGAACGCGAGGCGAGCGCCAAGCGCCAGGAGCACGAGGCCGGTCACGGCCTCGATGACCCGGCGGATGCCGGACCGCCGGAGGACGTCGCCCACCCGCGCCACCACGAGGGCATAGGCGGCCAGCCAAGCCAGCGTCATGCCGCAGAACAAGAAGCCGAGAGCCAGGAGCGTCGTGAGCGACGCGCGGCCGGACGGCGCGAACTGCGGCAGTAGGCTGGTGAAGAACACCGCCATCTTCGGGTTCCCGAGATTGCTGAGGACGCCCTGCCGGAAGGCCGCCCGCGACGCGAGCGGCCTCGCCCGGCCGGGGTCGTCCGTCCGCCGCGCGTGGCCGTCAGCCCGGGCGGCCGCCCACAGGCCCTGAGCGCCGAGCCACACCAGGTAGACCGCGCCGGCCAGCCGGAGCGCGGCGAAGGCCGGAGCCGAGGCGACGAGCAGCGCGGCCAGGCCAGCGCTCGCAGCCACCGTCCATACCGCCTGGCCGGTCGCCACGCCGAGCGCCGTCCCGAGGCCGGCAGGCCACCCGCCGCCGAGCGTGTTGCGGATCGTCAGGGCGGTGTCCGGTCCCGGCGTCACGATCACGAGGGCGGCAATCCCCAGGAAGGCCGGGAGGGAGGGCTCCACGCGCCCGAGCGTTCCGCCAACCACCGCACGCCGTCAACGGCCAACGGACGCCCGCCACCTCCGGCCATTCGCCGGCGGAGACGGTCAGCGCAGGCGGAGCTTGGGGTCGATCGCGTCCCGGAGGCCGTCGCCGACGAAGTTCGCGGCGAGCGCCACCATGAGGATCGCGACGCCCGGGAAGGTCGAGATCCACCACTGGGCGGTCAGCTCCCGCCCCTCCGCCACCATGGCCCCCCACTCCGGCGTGGGCGGCACCGCCCCGAGGCCGAGGAAGGACAGCGCGGCGGTGATGATGATGGCGTTGCCGAAGTCCATCGCCATGAGCACGATCGAGGGCGCGACCGCGTTGGGCAAGACGTGCCGGAGCAGGATGCGGCGCTCGCGGAGACCGAGCGCCTCGGCCGCGCTCACGAAGTCGCGCGCCTTGAGCGCGAGGACCTGGCCCCGCGCCAGCCGCGCGTACGGCGGCCACCAGACGACCAGGAGGGCCAGCATCGAGTTCACGATGCTCGACCCCAGGGCGGCGGCGATCGCCATCGCCAGGATCAGCGACGGGAACGCGAGCACCATGTCGACGATGCGCATGGTGACCTCGTCGAACCAGCCGCCGAGGTATCCGGCGAGCGCGCCGTACAGCGTCCCGAAGATCGACGCCACGACCACGACGACCGCCGCGACCGGGAGCGAGACGCGTCCCCCGTACAGCACCCGGGTGAAGACGTCGCGCCCGAGGCCGTCCACGCCGAGCCAGTGCTCCGCCGAGGGCGGGTCGAGGCGGTTGTCCACGTTCACCTCGACCGGGTCGAACGAGGAGAGCAGCGGTGCCGCGATCGACACCGCGATCCACGCGAGGATGACGAGCGCGCCGAGGACCGCCATCGGCTTCCGGATGAGCTGCAGGAAGACGCGGCGGCCCTCGCTCCGCGACGGGGTCGACGCGACGTCGCCCAGAGCGCTCTCGGCAATCGTCACCGCGCCGGCCGACGCCATCGCTTACGAGTACCGGATCTGCGGGTCGAGCCAGCCGTAGAAGAGATCCACCGCGAAGTTCACCACGGTGTACATGAACCCGATCACGAACGTCACGCCCATGATGGCCGGGAAGTCGTTGGTGACCGCCGACTGGAAAGCGTAGCGCCCGAGCCCCGGCCACGCGAAGATCGTCTCCGTCATCACCGCACCCGAGAGCAGGCCGCCGTAGGCGAGGCCGAGCACCGTCACCGTCGGGATCAGGGCGTTCCGCAGTGCGTGGCGGGCGATCGTGGCGCCCTCCCGCAGTCCCTTGGCCCGCGCGGTCCGCACGTAGTCCTGCGACAGCACGTCGAGCATGGACGCGCGCGTCACGCGGGTCACGAGGCCCATGACCGAGCTCGCGAGGACGAATCCGGGCAGGATCAGGTGGTTCAACGCATCACGGAACGTCCCGTAGTCCCGGGCGAGGAGGCTGTCCACCGTGAAGAAGCCGGTGACGAACGGCGGCGCCGCGATCTGGGGGCCGAGCCGGCTCGGCCCGACCGTCCAGTGGAGCGTGGCGTAGAAGAGCACCAGGGACACCGTGGCGAACCAGAAGGTCGGGATCGAGACGCCGATCAGCGACACCAGGCGCGCCAGGTGATCAACGACGGTCTCGCGCCAGACAGCGGCCGCGACTCCGAGCGGCACCCCGATCACGACGGCCATGAAGACGGCGAAGGTGGAGAGCTCAATCGTCGCCGGCAGGAACGCCTTGAGGTCCTTGGTGATCGCCCGCCGGGTGTTGATCGAGTCGCCCAGCTCCCCTCGGGTCAGGTTCCCGAGGAACGTGAGGTACTGGGCGTAGAGGGGCTTGTCGAGGCCCCACTTTTCCTTGAACGCCTGGACGATCTCGGGCCGCTGGGACGCCTGCTGCCCCAGGTTCGACACGATGGGGTCGGCGGGGACGGCGTGAGAGATGAGGAACGAGATGAGGGTCACCCCTACGATGGCCACGGCCATCAGCACGAGGCGCCGCGCGACGTACTTGCCCATCGCCCGATAAAGACGCGGGGACCGCGACCCGCCGCGGTCCCCGCGCCGTCTTCCTCTATGTCAATATCAGAGAGCGGTCCGGCGCTACTTCTTGTCCACGCCGTAGATGCGCGCGGCACCGAGTGGCAGGTACTCGTACCCCTCGATGTTCGGACGCACCACGACCTCGGCCTTGCCCTGGACGAGGTTCACGTACGGGCCGTTCTCGACCAGGTATGCCAGAAGCTCCTTGTACAGCCCGGACCGCCGCTTCGCGTCGACCTCCGCGTCGGCCTTGTGGGCCATGTCCTTCGCCTTCGGATCGTCCCACCGGAGCCGAGGCGCCCAGGTGTGGAGGATCATCTGTCCGGTGAAGTCGCTGGGTCCGATGTAGTCCGGCTGGTTGTACGAGATGACGGCGATCTGATCCTTCTGACGGTACTTCGACAGCATGACCGAGAACTCGGCGGGCACGAGCTGCACCTCGATCCCGATCTTCTTCAGGTCAGCCTGGATCTTCTGCGCCACCGATTCGTAGGTGATGCCAGCCGGTGACGGGCCGGTCCCGTACAGGAGCGGGTACTTGAACCCGTTCGGGAAGCCCGCCTTCGCCAGAAGTTCTTTGGCGAGCTTCAGATCATACTTCGGGTTCAGCTTGTCGGCGTCCGCCTGGGTTTCGAGGCCCAGCACCCCGATCGGGTAGACGGCGGGACCGATGACGGCGCGCCCGTTGGTGAGCTTGATGATGCCCGCGCGGTCCACGGCGTGACGGATCGCCTGGCGCACTTCCTTCTTGGCGAGCGCCGGGTGGAGCGACGGATCGACCGTCAACCCCATGTACATGTTGTCCAGGGACTGGCCGAGCTGGATCTTGACGTTCTTGTTGTTCCGCATGGCGGCGGTGAGGTCCGGCGTGACGTTCAGCGCCACGTCGACGTCACCGTTCTCGACCTGGAGCTTCTGGGTGGCCGGCGACGGCACGTCGCGCGCCTCGATCTTCGCGATCTTGGCCGGACCCTTCCAGTAGTTCGGGTTCCGCTCCATGATGATGACGTTGTTCTTCTGCCAGCCCTTCAGGATGAAGGGTCCGCCGCCCGCCGAGTTCTGGTTCAGCCACTCCTCGGCCTTGTCGTCCTTGTCGGCGGTCGCCGAGTCGCTGGCCCCGTGCTCCTTGGCGAGCTTCGAGTCCATGATGGCGGCGTTCGGGCCCGACAGCACGGAGAACCAGTCGGCGAAGGACTCGTTCAGGATGGTCTTGACCGTCATCGGGTCGATGACCACGACCTCCTTCAGCGGATCCATCATCCAGCCCGGGTTGCCCTTGAGGTTCTTGAGCCGCGTCAGGCTGAACTTCACGTCCTCGGCGGTGAAGGGGTTCCCGCTGGCGTGCTTCACGTTCGGCCGGAGCTTGAACGTGTACTCCTTGCCGTCCGGCGAGACCTTCCACTCGGTCGCCAGGACGGGCACGAAGGTGGTCAGCTCCTTCGGGCTCTTGTGGGCCACGAGCGTGTCGTAGACGTTCAGGTCGACGAACGCCGCGCCGAACTCGAACTCACGGCCGGGGTCGAGGGTCTTCACGTCCGACTGGTCGAGGGCCATGATCAGCGTCTTCCCGCCGGCCGGCTGGGCCTGCACGGAGGGGCTCGTGCCGCCGACCAGCGCGACGAGCGATAGCGCGATGAGGGTGAACAATAGGGAGCGTCTCATTGAACCGTCCTTCCTGCACGATGATTGGTGAGTCCCACCCAACCCCAGCCGCGGACTGCGGGCGACGGCGGCGCTCCCTGGGACGAGCGCATGCCATCGCGAACCGTAATGCAGGGGGGTTCTGGGTGTCAACGTCGGGGGCTTCCCTGACAGCCGCGCACCCGCGCATTGTACGCTGGAATCGCCTCGCGCACCCGCCGGGCCCAGGTCGGGACCACCCTTGAAGCGACCTCGCGGCTCCCCTCGACTCGCCGGGCGCTAGGCCGGCCCCGCCGGGTGACCCGTCTGCCCACGGGGCAGGCCTCCTCGTATAATGGCGCCCAGCATGCCGACCGGAGCGCCGAACCCGCCCCCGCGCCGGGCCCATCCGACCCCGGCGCCCGGGTTTCATCCCAAGCCCGCGCGAGAGGAATCCGCCATGAAGCTCACGGGAGAGTTCTGCGAGAGCCTCTACAGCACGATGGTGAAGATCCGGCGCTTCGACGAGAAGGTCGCCGAGCTCTTCCAGCAGGGCATCGTCAAGGGCACGGCCCACAGCTACGTCGGGCAGGAGGCGGTCGCCGCGGGCGCCTGCGCCAACCTGCGCGAGGACGACTTCATCGTCTCGAACCACCGCGGCCACGGCCACACGATCGCCAAGGGCGCCCGGATGGACCGCATGATGGCCGAGCTGATGGGCCGGCAGGACGGATACTGCCGCGGCCTGGGCGGCTCGATGCACATCGCGGCGCTCGACCTGAACATCCTGGGGTGCAACGGCATCGTCGCGGCCGGCGTGCCGATCGGGGCCGGCGCGTCGCTCGCAGCGAAGCTCGAGGGCACCGATCGCGTGGCGCTCACGTTCTTCGGGGACGGCGGTGCCAACCAGGGCGTGGTCCACGAGACGATGAACCTCGCCTCGGTGTGGAAGCTCCCGTTCATCTTCCTCTGCGAAAACAACAAGTACGCCCTGTCCACGGACACCAAGCGGACGACCGCCGGCGAGATCGCGAAGCGCGCCGCGGGCTACGACATGCCGTACGCCCGCGTGGACGGGAACGACGTCCTGGCCGTCTACGAGGCGGTCAAGGACGCGGTGGCCCGGGCCCGCAAGGGCGAGGGGCCGACCTTCATCGAGGCGGTGACCTACCGCTGGGGCGGCCACAGCATGCGCGCGAACCTTCCCGACTACCGGACGAAGGAAGAGGAAAAGGAGTGGATCGAGCGCGATCCCATCGTGCGGTTCGGCCACTCGGTCGTCGACAAGAAGGTCCTGACGCCGATGCGCCTCAAGGATCTCGAGCAGGCCGTCGAGGTGTCCCTCGACGAGGCGGTGCGCTTCGGGATGGGGAGCCCGGAGCCGACGGTCGAGCTGATGGAGTCGTCGGTGTACGCGCCCCACGCGCCGGGGCGAGAGCCGTCGTCCCGCGGCACGCGGCAGCTCGCGCTGAACGAGGCGCTGAACGAGGCGTTCCACCAAGAGATGGCCCGGGACTCGCGCGTGTTCGTGATGGGCGAGGACGTCGGGCTCATCGGCGGGATCTTCCAGGTCACCAAGGGGCTCCGGGACCGCTTCGGCGAGGACCGGGTCCGCGACACGCCGATCTCGGAGGCGACGTTCGTCGGGGCCGGGGTGGGCGCGGCGGTGGCCGGGATGCGCCCGGTCGTGGAGATCCAGATCTGGGACTTCATCGCCATGACCATGGACCAGGTCGTGAACCAGGCGGCCAAGTTCCGCTACATGCTGGGGGGTACGCCCACCGTGCCGCTCGTGATCCGCGGCCCCCAGGGCGGCGGCATCCGCCTGGCCGCGCAGCACTCCCAGAGCCTCGAGGCGTGGTTCACGCACGTGCCGGGGCTGGTCGTGATCGCCCCCTCCACTCCGTACGACGCCAAGGGCCTCCTCACCGCGGCCATCCGCGACGACAATCCCGTCATCTTCCTCGAGCACAAGGCGCTCTACCCCCTGAAGGGGGAGGTGCCGGAAGAGCCGTACGCGATCCCGATCGGCAAGGCGGACGTCAAGCGCGCCGGCCGGGACGTCACGGTGATCGCCACCCAGGCCATGGTCGCCCGCGCCCTCCAGGCGGCCGGGGACCTCGAGAAGGAGGGCGTGAGCGTCGAGGTCATCGACCCGCGCACGCTCGCGCCGCTCGACGAGACGGCGATCCTCGAGTCGGTCGGCAAGACGCACCGGCTGGTCATCGTCCACGAGGCGGTCAAGCGTGGCGGGTTCGGGGCCGAGGTCGCGGCCATGGTCAGCGAGAAGGCGCTGGACGAGCTGGACGCGCCGATCGCCCGGGTCGCAGCCCGGACCGTCCCGATGCCCTACAACGACAATCTCGAGCGCGCGACCATCCCGACCAAGGAGGACATCGTCGCCGCGATCAAGTCCCTCCTCGGATAATCAAACTCTGGGGTCAGGCCTTAACTTTGGCGCCCGAGCGGTCTGGAACATCAAAGTTAAGGCCTGACCCCGGAGTTTGGCGGTTGACGTGAGGATCGCGGGTATTCCGTTCGATACGACTGACTGGGGCGCGGTCGCGCCGACGCACCACGCGGGCGAGACGGGATCGGCCACCTGGCGGACCCGCGAGGTCGGCGGCATCCGGGTGCGGATGGTGGAGTATTCCCCCGGCTACCGGGCGAACCACTGGTGCCGGAAGGGCCACGTCTTGCTCGTCCTGGAGGGCGAGCTCGACACCGAGCTCGAGGACGGGCGGCGCTTCAGCCTCCGCCCGGGAATGAGCTACCAGGTCGCCGACGGCGGCGAGGCGCACCGCTCGTCCACGCGGACCGGCGCGCGCCTGTTCATCGTCGACTGAACCGCGGAGCCACCCTGCGCCGGGCCTCACGGCCCGGTCGGCACCGCGGCCAGATCCTTGACCGTTCTCTCCGTCTTCCAGGCCGCCAGGTCGCCGTCATCGAAGAGAAGCTCGACTCCGCGCTTCTCGTATACCCAGACATCCAGGGGTTGATGGCCTTGAAGCACACTCGCGCTCAGACCGGGGCCCCACTGCGTCTCCAGCTCCTGCACGGCGGCGGCGCGCGTCATCCGGTCCGGCCGACCCCACGCCGACCGGAACGTCGACTGACCGATGCCCACCCGCAGCAGCCCTTTGTAGAGTGAGTGTCGCTCGTTGCCCACGAAGCGATTGCCCGGCGGCACCGAGATCGCCTGGAGCTGAGCCGCGCTCTCCTCGGTCTTCCAGGCGACGAGCTTGCCATCGTCGAAGACAAGCTCCGCCGGCGGCTTCGGGTAAACCCACAGGTCCAGCGGGTGCTCGTGAAACAGGTCGGCCGGGATCGCGCGACCCCATCGAGCGCGCAGCTGTTCTTCGTTCACCACCGACAGGGTGCGCTCGGGGAATCCCCACTGTTCGGCGAAGGCGTCCTGGCCGATGTCCGCGCGCAGCGTCCCGTCGCGGATGAGTCGCTGCTCGCCCGAGCATGCCGCAAGGAACGCGGCCGCGGCGACGAGGAGAAGAGGCCGCACGCTCGACCGTCGGGCCAGATTGAGGCGATCCCTTCTCATCGAGAACCTCCGGCTGTCCCGGGGTTCAGGGACGCGGTCGTCGGGCACGCCGCCCGCGGCGGGGCGAAGCTCCGAAGGACGCCACACCGCCGGCGGGGCGCTCAGGCGCGCAGCTGGGCCTGACCCGCCTCCCGCGCCGCCTCGCCGACCGCGCCCGCCGGCGTCGACACGTCGATCGCGATCCGGAGCGCCCGCAGCCCCTGGACCCCCTGGAGCTCCTCCAGCGCCAGATCCTCGACCTCGCCGACCACGTAGCCCCGCGCCCTCAGGTACTCGAGGTAACTGCGGTACTCGACCGCCTCGGTGGACTGCGAGTACACGATCGCCAGCTTCCGCGGCTGCGTGATCCGCTCGCGCGTCCCCTGCACCAGGGCCTTGTCGATCCGCTTCTTGATCACCTCGTAGCGGACGTTGTAGGCGCCATCGACGTCGAAGCGCCGCTCGTCGAAGCGGAAGCGGATGGACAGCGGCGCGTGGTGGGCGAGGACCAGGTGCGTCGTGGCGAGCGGCACGGTCAGGCGGGGCAGGACCGCCTCGGTCCGGCGCGCGATCCCGCACGTCACCATCAGCTGCCAGAGGCGGAGGTTCCGGAGGTACATCTCGTCGAACCGGCCATCCTCGACCAGGCTCCGGCCGACGTAGATCGTGTGGTCCACTCCGTCGGTCCGCAGCCGCTCGAAGTAGTGCGGGAACATCGACTGCGCCAGCTCCTCCTCCGCATCGAGGTACGCGGAGATAGTGTCGCTGACCAGTGTCATGCTCTCCTCGTAGTCCCGCCGCTGGCGGTACACCGTCCCGAGGTCGGGATCGAGCGCGATGCGGTACTCCCCGATGCGCTCGCGGACCTCGGGGCCGAAATCGGCCAGCTGCTCGAAGAGGGGCTCGACGTCCTGGCGGATGAACGCGAGCACCGCGACCTCGTCCCCCGAGTTCAGCGCCTGCTCGACCTGCCCGGCGTACCGCTCGATCCGGTAGGCGGTCTCGTCGAGGATGGGAAGGGGCCGGATCCCGCGGGCCGTCTCGACCACCGCCAGGGCCAGCCGCAGGTGGACGCCCAGGTCCGCCTGGACCGCGAGGTTCCGCTGGACGGACGACCCACGGATGTCCGTCGCCGCGTAGAGCGGGTAGACGTCCCGGAACACGATCGGCTCGAGCTCCGTGGCCTCCTCCCCCTCGTGGTCCTCGATGCTGTCGAGCACGGCCCGCCGGAAGCGCCACTCCACCGAGGGGTGGATCGCGGTGCACTTCTCCTTGATGACGGCCTGCACGCGGGACTCGAGCTCGTCGAGGCTCCGCCGCACGGCCATCGAGAAGAGCGGCAGCACCTCGCGGAGCTTCAGCAGGCTCACGGGGCCGAGATCGCCCGGGTTCGGCGAGCTCAGCTCGAGCGTGCCGATCGCCTTGTCCTGGTAGTGCAGCGGGGCCACCAGGATGTTCCGGACCCCGCGGGCCAGGAGCGAGTCCTCGTATGTGGTTCGCCGCGGATCGTCGATGAGGTCGTCGAAGACGAGGGGCCGGCCCTGCTGGACGGCGCGCTCGTGGATGGACCCCACGAAGTCGCTCATCCGGAGGTGCTCGGTGTCCGCGAAGATGCACCCGTGCTCCATCTCGCAGTTGTAGTTCAGGACGAAGACGCGCTCGTCGTGGAAGGCGGCCAGGCCCAGACGCAGGGCCGGCCGCCGGAGGAGGGTCCGGAGCTTGTCCTCGAGCTCCTGGAACCGCTCGGTCGAGACGACCGACTCCTTGTCGATCAGGTCCCGCTCGATCGCGGAGAGCACCTCCTGGTCCGTCACGTCGGTCGCGCGCACGACGATGAAGCCCGAGAACTCGAACGTGTCGGGCGGGAACAGCTCCGCCAGGCGCTCGCGCGGGGTGCCACCCTGGAGGAGCTGCCGCCGCGTCGTCTCGTCGAGGGGCGGGACCGGACGGACCGCCCGCGCGTCGACGAAGCGGGAGTCGAACTGGAGGCGGAACTGCCGCTCGAGCCCGGAGTCGGCATCGCGCGCGCTGAGGATGAGGGGGTAGTCCACGTCCAGCGTCATGCCGTAATGGGCCCGCAGGATCTTGTCGTAGGCGTGGAGGAGCCGCCCGTGGGTAGCTCCGTCCGCGTCCAGGTTCAGGGAGCCCTGCAGGACGTCGGCCGCATCCAGCAGGAGGCGGCGGAAGCTCGGGGTGGCGTGGACCGCGCGGAGATGGAACGGCACCATGGCCGCCGCGTAGTCCCGCTCCCAGGACGCCGCCGGGAAGACCAGGGACATCAGGATGCCGACCAGGTCGCGGTGGCGGTCGAGCACGGACGGATCCGCGATGGGCTCGCGGAGCTCGGAGGCCCCCTCCAGCCCGCGGCAGACGGCCCGCGCCACCTCCCCCGCGACGCCGGGCTCGGCGGCCATCGCCTCCCACGCGGCGACCAGGGGAGCGAGGCTCAGCTCGATCCGGAACGGGAAGCCGACGGACGGAAGCTCCAGCCGGAAGCGCGTCTGGGACAGCGTCGAGATCGGGCGGTCCATAGCTTTCAGGCTACCACGCCGGGCAACGCGCCCGAGGGCGACGGCAAGGCGCCCCGGGAGACCTCCCGGGTCACACGAGCCGAACTCGCCGCGGGAGTCCGGCCAGAACGGTCCGCGCCTCGCGGACGATCGCCTCGACCACCTCGCCGGCGCCGGGCAGGTCGCGGACGAGGCCCACCCCCTGACCCGCCAGCAGCGGGAAATACTCCCCGTCTCCCCGCCGCCTCGCCTCCTCTACGACGTCCTGGGCGGCCCGCGTCTGGAGCAGCGGCGGCAGGACCGGCGCCCCCGACGCCTGGTACTCGGCGGTGTAGGTGTTGCGCAGGGTGCGCAGCCACAGTCCCGTGAACGCGTCGGTGACCGTCGTGTCGTCCCCCTCGCGCTCGAGGAGCGCCTTCTTCCAGAACTCGGGCGCCATGGATTCCCGCGTCGCCACGAACCGGGTCCCCAGCAGGATGCCCACCGCGCCGAGGGCCAGCGCGGCGGCCATCCCGCGCCCGTCGACGATGCCGCCCGCGGCCACCACGGGCACCGGAACCGCGTCGACGATCTGGGGCACGAGCGCCAGCGTCCCGACGCTGGCGGCCTCGGGCGACGGGCGCTTCACCCACGTGGAGCGATGGCCGCCGGCCTCGCTGCCCTGGGCGACGACCGCGTCGACGCCCGACGCGACGACCGCCCGCGCGTCCTCCGCGGTGGCCACCATCGCGACCACCTTGATCCCCCGCGCCCGGCAGCGGGCCACGAGATCGGCGCCGGGGTCGCCCAGCCCGATGCTGAAGACCGCGGGACGCTCCTCCAGGATCACCTCGATCTGTGCCGAGATGAGATCGGGGAGCGCGGCGGGCCGGCCGGACTGCGCCGGGATCCCGAGCTGGGCGCGGAACTCGTTCAGCACGGAGTGCACGGCGGCCAGCCGCTCGTCGGAGATCGTTGCCGGATCGGCGGGGGGACGGAGCGCCGTATGAAGCCACAGGTTGATCCCGAACGGGCGGTCCGTCAGCTCGCGCACGTGGCGGATCCGTCTGCGCAGCTCGTCGGGCGGCACGTTCAGGCCGGCCAGGATGCCCATGCCGCCGGCCCGCGACACCTCGGCGACGAGGTCGGGACCGGCGATGTTCCCCATCCCGGACTGCAGGACCGGGTACTCGATCCCGAGCAGGTCGCACAGGGCCGTCCGCAGGACGTCTCGCATGCTGAGCTTCCTCCCAGACGTTCATCATACGGTGCCGTCCCGGGGGCGCTCCGGTCGGCCTTGCCCCGGCCCAGCCCCCTGCTCTAGGCTTCTCGTGCCGGTGGAGCGCGGTCGTCCCGCCGCTCGCACCCGAAGGGGGATCCCCATGAAGCTCCGCGACAAGGTGACGCTCGTGACGGGGGCCGGGTCCGGCATCGGGCGCGCCGCGGCGCTGCTTTTCGCGGCCGAGGGCGGTCGAGTCGCCGTGGTCGACCTTCACGAGGACGCGGCGAAGAGCACGGCCGAGGCGATCGAGCGGGCCGGGGGGCAGGCGCTCGCGCTGCGGGCGGACGTGAGCCGCGGCGCCGACAACGAGTCGGCGGTCTCCGCTACCGTCGCGCGGTGGGGACGCCTGGACGTCTTCTACGCCAACGCCGGCATCCCCCAGTCGCCGACCCCCGTCGAGGACGTCGACGAGACGACCTTCGATCGCATCATGGCCGTCAACGTCAGGGGGGTCTTCCTCGGCGCCAAGCACGCGGCGCCGGTGATGAAGCGCCAGCGAGCCGGCGTCATCCTGGTGACCGCGTCGACATCCGCCCTCCGCCCGCGACCGGGCGTGCAGTCCTACTCGGCGTCGAAGGGTGCGGTCGTTGCCCTGACGAAGAGCCTCGCCCTCGAGCTCGCGCCGTTCGGCGTCCGCGCCGTCGCCATCGCGCCCGTGGCGACGGAGACCCCGATGCTGCCGCGATTCTCGGGCAAGGAGCGGGTCGACGAGGAGCTCATGCGCAAGTACCTGCCGACCATCCCGCTCGGGAGGCTCAACCGGCCCGAGGACGTCGCCCGGACCGCCCTCTTCCTGGCGTCCGATGACGCGGCGATGATCACGGGGGCCTGCGTCGAGGTCGACGGGGGCCGCTGCATCTGACCCTCGCCGCCCCGGCGCCCGGTACACCCTTCCGGGAAGGTTCGTCCAGGTTCACGCCGGAGCGGTTCGGGGCATGTTCGGACAATAATGGACATCTCGACCAAAAAATCGCTATGTTGAGTGTGAGGGTCTCAGCCGGACCTCGAGATGATGAAGTTCCTGGCACCGCTCTTGTACGCCACCTGACGCATCCCGCGATGCCGTCACTACGCCTCAGCTACCAGCTTGGCATCGCCGTCGGAGGCCTGCTCCTCGTGGTGGGGTCTCTCGTCGCCTGGAACCTGATCGTCACGCGCCAGCTGACCGAGGCCCACCGGAGCCTGGTGGACGCCGGGATCCCGGCGGTCCGCCTGGAGGTCGGCCTCCTTGAGCACGTCGGCGCCCTGAGACGGCTGGAGGGACGCTACGCCATCCTCAAGGATCCGGCCTTCCTCGCGATCTTTCGGGACCGGGTCCGGGCGGCGGTCGGCGACCTCGACCGCCTGGAGGTCCTCCTCGCCACGCCGGTCGAGCAGGCCCTGCTCCGGGAGGCGCGCACGTGCCTCCAGGAGTATCGCCAGCTTCTGGACGGGGGCACGCTCCCGGCGGGCCACATCCATCCGGCGATAGAGCTGGAGGACACCCTCGACCGCCTCTACCAGGCGTCCGGGACCGAGCTCCGGCAGCGCCAGGCAGCCCTCGAGACGCTGGCGGGGCGCACGCGCGCCATCGGCGGCGCGGCGCTGGTCTCGGCGATCCTGATCGGGATCGCCCTCGGGGCCTTCGCCGTTCTCCGTGTCGCGCGACCGCTCCACCGCCTCCGCACGGCCACCCAAGCGGTGGCCGAGCGCGAGTTCTCGGAGCCGCTCCGGATCGCCGGGCCCAGCGAGATCCGTGACCTCACGGGAGCCTTCAACCGGATGGCGGCCCGGCTCGGGGAGATCGACCGCCTCAAGGACGAGTTCTTCACCGGGGTCTCGCACGATCTCCGCACCCCGCTCGCCGCGATCCGCTGGTCCGCCGACCTCCTGCATACCGGCTCGCTCGGACCGCTCACGCCCAAGCAGATGCGCCTGGCGGAGACCATCCAGTCGAGTAGCCGGCGCCTGCTCGCCCTCGTCGGGCAGATCGTGGAGCTCGGGCGGCTCCGGGCGGGCCGCCTCCAGCTCGATCTGCGCCCGACGGACCTCCGCGGCGCCGTCACCCAGGCCGTCGACGAGGTGCGCCCGCTCGCCGAGCGCGGTCAGCTTCGGCTGGAGGCCCAGATCCCCGGCGATCTTCCGGCCGTCACCGCCGACGCCGAGCGGGTCGAGCAGATCGTGGTGAACCTCCTCGCGAACGCCGTGCGCTTCACGCCGCCCGGGGGGCGCGTGGTGGTCAGCGCGACGATGGAGCGGGGAGAGGTGGCGATCCAGGTGTCCGACACCGGCGTGGGCATCCCCGCGGATCTCGTCTCGAAGATCTTCGATCCCTACGAGCAGGCGCACCGTGGCCGGGGCGGCAGCGGCGTGGGCCTGACCGTGGTGAGGAGCCTCGTCGAGGCCCATGGAGGCCGCGTCTGGGCCGAGTCGGAGGAGGGGCGGGGCAGCCGCTTCACGTTCACCCTTCCCGTCGCCGTCCCGGCGGTTCCGAGCGGGCTCGCGTGATGGGCTGGCGGATCCTGCCGCTCCTGCTGATCCTAGCCGCCTGCGCCGGCCGGCCGGCGACGCCGCCCCCGGCCACGCCCGCCGCCGCGCCGCCCTCCGACGCGGAGCGGCTCGTGGGCCTCGCCGAATCCTGGGAGCGGGCCGGCGCGCACGACCAGGCCGTGCGCCTCTTCGAGGAGATCGCGTCGAACCCGAGCTCGCCGGTCGCGGACCGCGCGCTCATCGGGCTCACGCGAAGCCTCTGCAACTCGGAGTACGCCGGTCACGACTACCGTCGGGCCTACTTCGTGGCCGACCGCCTCGTGCGCGAGTACCCCGACTCGCATCACGCCGTCGAGGCCCGAGCCTGGCGCGACCTGCTCCTGGGCTACCTGGCGCGCGGCCAGGAGCTCGAGCGGCGGAACACGGAGCTGGAGCAGGCCCTCCAGGAGCAGGCGCGGACCACCCAGGAGCTCGAGCGATTCAAGGGCGTGGACGCCGAGCTCGACCGCCGCACGCGCGAGCTTCAGCAGCGCACACAGGAGGTCGAACGGCTCAGGCGCGTGGATCTCGAGCTCGAGCAGCGCACCCAGGAGCTCGAGCGGCTCAAGCGCCTGGACCTCGAGCTGGAGCGAAAGCGAAAGCCGCTGACGGGCGTGGAGAAACAGTGACGGCGGCCCGCGCCCTCTGCCACGAGGCTCCCGACCTCCTCGAGTTCGAGACCGCCGTTCTCGACACGCGGCCCGGCAAGGTCCGCCTGGGCCGCTCGGCGTTCTACCCGGGCGGCGGCGGCCAGCCCGCCGACCGCGGCGTCCTCCGCTGGGCCGGCGGGGAGGTGCGGGTCGAGCGGCTCGAGTCGGAGGGCGGGGCCCTCTGGCACGTGCTGGCGGGTCCCGTGGTGGTCGAGGGGTCGGTGCTCGGCGTGGTGGACGCGGCGTTCCGGCGGCAGATGTGCCAGCTGCACACGGATCTCCACATCGTCAACGCGCTCGCGTTCCGGGCGTTCGACGGCGCGCTGGTCACCGGCGCCCAGATCGGCGAGGACGGCACCGCCCGCATCGACCTCGACCTCCCGGGCGCCGACAACGACCGCGTGCGGGCGCTCGAGCCCGCGATCAACGATGCGATCCGCCAGGACCTGGCGGTCGTCCAGGTCTACGTGCCCTCCGAGGGGGCCAGCGCCGAGCGCGGGCTCCTGCGCAGTCGCTCGGTCAGCCCCCCGCCGCAGGCCGACGGGACGATCCGGGTGATCGAGATCGCGGGGCTCGATCGCCAGGCGTGCGGCGGCACCCACCTCTCCTCGACGGGCCAGTCCCCGCCCCTGCGCATCCTGAAGGTCGACAACAAGGGACGCCACAACCGGCGGATCCGGATCGGCTTCGCGGGCTGAAGGCGCCCTCCCGCCGGGCATTCTCCCACGGGTCGCGGTGTACAATCGGGGCCGCCATGGCGCAGGCCGTCTACCTCCAGACCTACGGCTGCCAGATGAACGAGCGGGACTCCGAGGAGATCCTCGGCATGCTGACCGCTCAGGGCTACGCCCTCGTCGACCGCGAGGAAGAGGCGGACGTGATCCTCCTGAACACCTGCTCGGTCCGCGCGCACGCCGAGGAGCGCGCGTTCGGGAAGATGGGGCTCATGCAGAAGCTCAAGCGCGAGCGCCCGAGCCTCGTCCTCGGGATCCTGGGCTGCATGGCCAAGGCCCAGCGGGAGGAGGTCTTCCGGCGCCTGCCCCAGGTCGACCTGGTCGCGGGGCCGGCGGAGATCTACGACCTGCCGGACCTCCTGGCCGGCGTCGCGGAGCGGCGCCAGCGGGCGAGGCTCGGCGCGGGCGCCCAGGTCCTGGCCATCGATCGCAAGGTCCGGCCGCTCGATCGCCGGCCGGCGACCGACTACCGCGCGGACCCGATCACGGCGTTCGTCACCATCATGGAAGGCTGCGACAAGAAGTGCGCGTACTGCATCGTGCCGACGACCCGGGGGCAGGAGGTCTCGCGCCCGGTCGACGAGATCCTGGACGAGGTCCAGCAGCTCGCGCGCCGCGGCTACCGGCAGGTGACCCTGCTCGGCCAGAACGTGAACTCCTACGGCAAGCGCTTCCCCGACGGCTCCGGCTGGGTCGGGCCCGGGCGGCGGCGCGCGCTCCTCCAGCTCGCGGCGCATCCCGACACCACCGTCCCCGACCGGCCGGACGCGCCGCGGCTCGTCGACTTCCCCGCTCTGCTGCGCGCCATCGACGGGAAGACGACCATCGACCGAGTGCGGTTCACGACCAGCCATCCCTTCGACGCCCACGAGGAGCTGTTCCGCGCCATGGCGGAGTGCCGGAGCGCCTGCGAGTTCCTCCACCTGCCCGTCCAGTCGGGGGCCGACCGGATGCTCCGGGCGATGCGGCGGGGCTACACGGTGGAGACCTACCTCGGGCAGATCGCCCGCCTCCGCGAGCTGTTGCCGGACGTGGCGCTCTCGACGGACATCATCGTGGGCTTCCCCGGCGAGACCGAGGCGGACTTCGAGGCCTCGTGCGCCCTCATGGAACGCGTGCGCTACGACAGCGCGTTCGTCTTCAAGTACTCGCCCCGCCCGGGAACGGAGGCCGCCGGCTGGCCGGACGACGTGCCTCACCCCGTCAAGGAGCGGCGCAACCAGGTCGTCCTCGGGCTCCAGGCCCGGATCTCCCGCGAGAAGCTCGAGGCGCGGCTCGGCCGCGAGGTCGAGGTGCTCGTGGAGGAGCGGAACCGCCGCGGCCAGCTCACCGGCAAGAGCCGCGGCAACACCACGGTCGTCCTCGAGGGCCCCGACGCCCTGATCGGCGAGCTGGTCCCCGTCCGTGTGACCCGCGTCACCGGAACGACGATGATCGGAGAGACGGCGGACCGCTCCGTGCCGGCGCGCTAGCCGGCGCCCCCAGGCCTTCGATGCCCGATCTCCTGCCGATGCGCGACTTCGTGGCCCGGATGCGGCAGCTCACCGCGCCCGCGGTCGACGCCGGCCTGGTCCAGCAGTTCCTGGACGCGCACCTGATCGAGCCGGCCTCGATCCAGCCCTACGTCCGCTTCGCGCCCGGCCGCTACACGCGCCACCTCGTCTTCAAGAGCTCCGCCGTGGAGCTCCTCGTGCTCTGCTGGGGGCGCGGCAGCTCGGCGCCGATCCACGGCCACGAGGGCGAGCTCTGCTGGGCCCGGGTCGAGCGGGGTCGCCTGCGCTTCACGAGCTACCGGGAGCGGTCGCGGAGCCCGCTCCGCCTCGAGCCGCTCGGGCAGCCCCTCGAGGGCGGGCCCGGCCATGTCGACGGCCCCGCCGACATCCACGCCGTCGAGACGGTGAGCGAGGAAGCCGTGAGCCTGCACGTCTACGTCAAGCCGTACGACGAATGCGACATCTACGACCTCGCGCGCGGCGAGGTCCGGCGCGTGCGGCTCACCTACGACTCCCTTCCCGCGCACCCGGTCGCTCCATAGAAGCTCGGGAGCGCGCGCCGAGGGCGCCGAGGAGAATCCGACATGCGGCTCAAGGGCAAGGTCGCACTCATCACTGCGGCGGCGTCCGGCATCGGCCGGGCAGCCGCCGTGCTCTTCGCGCGGGAAGGCGCCGCGGTCGCGGTGGCGGACATCGACAAGGGGCGGATCGGCGACACCCTGGCCGAGATCAAAGCCGCCGGCGGCCGAGGGCACGGCATTCCCTGCGACCTCACCCGGGACGACGACAGCCGGCGCATCGTGCGCGAGGCGGTGGACGCCTTCGGGGGGCTCGACGTCCTCTGGAACAACGTCGGGCACCCGGGGCCGGGTCGGGTCGAGGGCATCCTCATGGACGACTACGACATGGCGATGACCCTCAACGTGCGCAGCGTGCTCATCACGACGTCGGAGGCCATTCCCGCGATGCGGGCCCGCGGCGGCGGGAGCATCGTCTTCACCAGCTCGATCGCGGGGATCTACGGCTCGCCGTTCAGCCCCGTCTACTCGGCGGCGAAGTTTGGCGTGACCGGGCTGACGAAGTCCCTGGCGCTCCGCCTGGCCGCCGACAAGATCCGGGTCAACTGTGTGTGCCCGGCCCCGATCGACACGCCCATGCTCGACATCTTCATGGGCCGGCCCGACGTGGAGGCGAACAAGCACGAGAACCTCGCCCGCATGAAGCAGGCCGTCCCCCTCGGGCGCGTGGGGACGCCGCTGGAAGTGGCCCACGCCGGCCTCTTCCTGGCCTCCGACGAGGCCAGCTACATCACGGGGGTCTCGCTTCCCGTCGACGGCGGCTACACCGCACGGTAGGGGACCCGGCGCCCGGACGCCGCGTCGCGCGGCGGGGCGGGCGCCTGCCCTCGGGGCCGGGCGCGGTGGGGCCGCGCGCGCGGCCCCACCGGCTCGACTCCTAGATTGCGGCTAGCCCCACCGCGGCTGCTCGTCCGGGCTGATCCCCAGCGTGAGCTTCCCGACGATCTCGTGGGTGAGCGCCGGGTTGGCAGGGTGGATCCGGCCCAGCCGGGCGTCGCGGACCAGACGCTCGACCCCCGAGGCCGCGAAGATGCCGAAGCCTCCGGCCAGGTCGAGGGCCAGGTCCGCCACCTTCCAGGCGCTCTCCACCGCCCGGTGCTTGGCGGCCACGATCTTCAGCGGCCAGGCGCCCCCGTGGTCGACCCCGTTCGTCCAGTCGTCGGCCAGTCGGTCGAGATAGGGCTCGATCGCCTCGAGCTCCATCACCATCTGCGCCACGCCGCGCTGGACGTCCGGGTGGTAGGCCATCGAGCCCCGCGAGATGCCCATCGACGTCTTCTGCTTCACCCGCTCCACGGTCAGGTCGAGCAGGTGCCGCGCGAGGCCCGTGTACACGTTGGCGAAGCCCGTGAGCGCCCACTGGAAGATCGCCAGGATGAAGAGGTCGGCGCCCGCGAACCCGGCCGGCACCACCCGGGCGATGTACCGGTCCGGGATGAAGGCTCCCTCGAGGATCGTGTCGTGGCTGGCGGTGGCGCGCATGCCCAGCACGTCCCACGTGTCCTTGATGCTATAGCCCTCGGTGTGCCGGTGCATGAACCCGTGCACGACCTTGGGCGCGGCCGGATCGCTGGTGTCCAGGCCGTGGAGTCCGAGGAAGGTCCAGGCCGGCGTCAGGCTGCCGAAGAACTTGTGTCCCGTGAAGCGGTAGCCGCCCGCCACGCGCTCGGCCTTCGTGCTGGACAAGAGCACCGGGATGTCGTTGCCGCGCTCGGCGTGGCCCGCCGCGAAGACCTCGCCCTGCACCGCGGCCTCGAGCATCCACTTCAGCGACTTGTCGCCAGCCCGCCACAAGTCAGCGGCGACTCCCACCCAGTAGACGTGCATGTTGATCCCGAGCGCCGTCGCCTGGGCGTGATAGGCCAGCCGCCGCTGCTCGCGCATCATCTGGGCGAAGGTGAGCCCGCCGCCGCCCTGCTCGCGGGGCACGGGGGCGGTGAGGTAGCCGGCCCGCTTGAGCTCGGCGAAGTCCTCCTCGAAGAATCGGTTCTCCCGGTCGTAGCCCGGCGCCCGCTCGGCGCAGCGCCGCAGGATTGCCTCGGACAGGATGTTCATCGCGACTTCTCCTCTCGTCATGTGGGAATCCGCGGGCGCGGCGGCGCCGCCCCCACGCCCTACGAGCGCTTCCAACCCGCGCGCCGCCTCAGGGCCGCGCGCTTTGCGGTTGGCGTCCGCGAGATTCGAATCTATGCTGAGTGTCGGGTCTGAGCTTTGCCGGCCGTCCGGTTTCCTTTGCCGAGAGTCGCCCGCCGAGCATCGCGCTCCCCGACGGTGGAGAGGTCATGGACGCTCTGTCCGAGGCGCTGAAGGCCGTGCGGATGACCGGCGCCATCTTCTTCCAGGCGGTGTGCACGGCTCCCTGGGGCTTCGCGGTGGCGCCGCTCCGCGACGTGGAGCGCGTGATCGCGCCCGGCACCGAGCGTCTCGTGAGCTATCACCTGGTGACGCAGGGGCGCGCGCTGGTCGGGATCGGGGACGGGACGGAGGTGCCCGTCGAGGCGGGTGACCTCGTGATCATCCCCCACGGCGATCCCCACACGATGACGAACGGCAGCCCGTCGCGGCTGATCGACAGCCTCGTCTCCGTGGAGAAGATCGCCGAGCGCGGCTTCCGCACGATGCAGATCGGGGGCGGCGGCGAGGAGACGCGATTCGTCTGCGGGTACTTCGGGTGCGAGCGCCACGCCGAGCGGCTGTTCCTCGCGGGCCTGCCGATCCTCATCAAGATCAACGTCCGCCACGACCCGGCCGGCGAGTGGCTCGAGGGCTCGATCCGGCACCTCGTCTCCGAGGCGGCGTCGGGGCGACCCGGCCATACAGTCCTGCTCGCGAAGATGGCGGA
>DATBGA010000077.1:0-13709 GCA_036558225.1 Candidatus Methylomirabilota bacterium
CGAGCCGGACGCGGGCGAGATCGGGCCGCAGGAGCGCCCCGATGATCAGGAGCGTGACCCCGACCGCCGTGGCCCGGGGCCACCGGGCCATCGCGCCGACCTCGCGCGCGGCCGCGAGCTGGGCCCAGACGAACAGACCGGCGACGATCGTCTCGATCGAGCCGAGCAGCACCCGGCAGCCGCGCGCGTCGGGCCAGCGCGATCGCGCCAGGGCCGTCGCCGTCGCCACGAGGCCACCGGTGCGATTCCAGGGCGTCCCCAGGAGGAGCAGCGCGGCGATGGCGCCGCCGACCACCACGACAGGCGCCCAGAGTCCGCGCGTGCCGTCGGCCAGCACGAGCGGCGGGAGACCGAGCCAGAGCGCGGGCGAGCCCCAGACCACGGCGAGCGCGAGCGGCGTGAGGCGCGACGTCCTGCCGGGAGCTCCCGCCGCACCGCCGTCCCGGAACCCGCGGCTGAGCGCCGCGAGCCCGATCAGGACGACGCCCCCCGCCACCCACCACGCGAGGGCGACATCGCCGATCCGGAGCGTCGCGAGCCGGTTCGGCGCCAGGAAGAGGGCGGCCAGCCCTGCCAGCGCGACCGCGGTCCCGCCGCTTGCCGCAAGGGCGCGGTGGCGAGACCGGAGGAAGGCGCGGCGGTCGTCGCGGACAGCGCCGGCGGCGGGCTCCGTCACCGCCCGCTCGCGCCCGGCGTCGGGGCGGTCAATCGACGTTGACGACCGCGAAGCCCAGGCGCTTGGACACGTCCCGGGCGGCCGCGCGGACGCGGGGGGCGAGCTCGGTCTCGAGGCGCTCGAGCGACAGCCGGAAGGCCGGTCCGCGCACGCCGATCGCGCCCACGACGCGCCGGGCGTAGTCGCGGATGGGCGCGGCGAGCCCGCGGACGCCCGGCTCGAGCTCCTCGTCCTCCAGCGCCCACTCCCGCTCGGCCGCGCGGCCGAGATCCTCGGCCAGGCGCGAGGATTCGACGAGGGTGCGGCCCGTCACGCTCGCGGGCGCCGCGCGCTTCCACATCTCCTCGCGCTCCTCGCGGGAGCGGTACGCGAGCTGGGCCTTGCCGAGCGCCGCGGCATGGGCCGGCAGCCGCCGCCCGAGATGCGGCACCACGCGGACCGGCTGCGTCGTGTCCACCATGTCGACGCACACGACCGAGGGGCCGTCGAGGACGCCGAGATAGGCGGCCTCGCCGGTCGCCTGCGCCAGCGCGTCGAGAACGGGCCGGGCCTGGCGGACCAGCCCGAGATGGTGAGTGAAGATGCTCGCCACCTCGAAGGTCTTCATGCCGAGCCGGTAGTTGCCGCTCTCCTTGTCCTGCTCGACGTAGCCCCGCGTCTCCAGCGTCGCGAGCAGCCGGAAGACGTTGTTCTTGTGGAGCTTGAGGCGGCGCGACAGCTCCGTCACCCCGAGCTCCCCCTCCGCGGGCGTGAACGCCTCGAGGATGTCGAGGGCGCGGCTGACGGACTGGATCAGATAGTCGGACTTGGCTTTCTTCATGAGACCAAACAGGAGTCGAGCAAGAAGGTTAAACCAGGGTTATACCTCGAGTCAAGAAACCCGTGCCGCGGCCGATTCGATTGCGGGCGGAGACCCCTTCAGACAAACGGAGTTAGAAAGCACGACACGGGTGGGGAGATGTCCCGAAGGACGGCCCCGAAGCTCGGGGCGCTCAGCTGCGCGCCGGCCCCGCCTCCCCCAGGCCGAGACGCTCCCGGCCGTACTTGCCGGCCAGCACCGTCTGGCACCACTCGCGATGCTCGAGATACCACGTCACCGTGGCGGGGAGCCCGTCCTGGAACGGGTGCGCGGGGCGCCAGTCCAGCTCGGTCTTGAGCCGGGTGGCGTCGACGGCGTAGCGACGATCGTGGCCGGGGCGGTCGGGGACGAAGCTCCGGAGATCGGCGTAGCGACGAATCCCGCGGCCGGCGAGCGCGGGGTTCTGCGCCGCCGGCCGGATCGACTCGAGGGCCGCGCAGATCGCGTCGACGATCTCGAGGTTCGTCCGCTCCTCCCCCGCGCCCACGTTGTATCGCCCCCCCGGGCTGCCGTGCAGCAGGACCAGGAGCAGCGCCGCGCAGTGATCCTCCACGTGGAGCCAGTCGCGCACGTTGCCGCCATCGCCGTAGATCGGCAGCGACCGGCCCTCGCTCGCGTTGAGCGTCATGAGGGGGATCAGCTTCTCCGGGTACTGGAAGGGACCATAGTTGTTCGAGCAGTTGGTGACGAGCGTCGGGAGGCGGTACGTCTCGTAGTAGGCCCGCACGAGATGGTCGGCGCCCGCCTTCGACGCGGCATACGGCGAGTTGGGCGCGTACGCGCTCGCTTCCGCGAACCGGCCCGTGGGGCCCAGCGAGCCGTACACCTCGTCGGTGGACACGTGGAGGAGCCGGAAGCGGTCCCGGCTCGCGGGCTCGAGCGTCTCGACGTGCCGGCGCGCTGCGTCGAGGAGCTCGAACGTGCCGACCAGGTTCGTCTCGACGAACGGCCGCGGGCCGTCGATCGAGCGGTCGACGTGGGTCTCGGCGGCCAGGTTGACGACCGCGTCCGGCCGGTGCTGCCCGAGGAGGGCCGTCACCGCCGCGTGGTCCGCGATGTCGCCGTGGACGAACGAGAAGCGCGGATGGGACTGGACGTCCTCGAGGCTCGCCAGGTTGCCCGCGTAGGTGAGGCGATCGAGGACCACGACCCGCGCATCCGTGCGGGCGAGCAGGAGCCGGACGAAGTTCGAGCCGATGAACCCGGCACCGCCCGCGACGAGGACCGACTCCATCAGGCCCCTCCCTCTCCGACCGCGCCCAGTGTACCCCGCGCGCCACCGATCCCTCGGCGCGCGCGTGATAGAGTGATCCGTCAGCAGCATAACTCACGCAGAGGAGCGCTCATGGGCGACGTCCGGCGGATCCTGGTGGTAGTGGCCCATCCCGACGACGCGGAGTTCGGGTGCGCGGGCAGCGTCGCGCGCTGGGTCGCGGACGGATGCGAGGTGTTCTACTGCCTCCTCACCAGCGGGAACCGCGGGTCGGACGACCCCACGATGACGTCGGAGCGCCTGGCCGCAGTGCGCGAGGCGGAGCAGCGCGCGGCCGCGCGCGCCCTCGGCGTGAAGGACGTCGCCTTCCTCCGCTACCCCGACGGCGAGGTGGAGGACACGCGCGAGGCCCGCCGGGACGTCGTCCGCGAGATCCGGCGGGCCCGGCCCGACCGGATCGTCACCCAGAACCCCTTCGGGAGCCTGAACCCCTACTCGGGCCACCGGGACCACCGCCATGCGGGCCGTCTCGCGCTCGACGCCGTCTACCCCTACGCCCGCGATCGCATGCACTTCCCCGAGCTGCTCGCGGAGGGATTCGAGCCCCACAAGGTGCGCCAGGTCTACCTCATGGGGCACGACGAGCCGGACGTCGTCCTCGACATCACGGCCACCATGGGCCGGAAGCTCGAGGCGCTCCGGTGCCACGCGAGCCAGCTCCGGGACTTCCCGGGCGTCGAGGGCCGGGTCCGCGAGCGCGCGGCCGATCTCGGCAAGCCGCACGGGTACACCTACGCCGAGGCGTTCCGCAGCATCGACCTGCCGCGCTAGCGCGGGCACCCGGCTCCTCCTCGCCCTCACCCTCGCCCTCGCCCTCGCGGCGACCGCCGGCGCCCCGGAGTCCGCCCGCGCGGCCGACCCGATCCCCGCGGCACGCCCGGCGCGGACCGCGGGGCGGCCTACCTCGTCGCCGAGTTCCGGCGTCTCGGGCTTCGCCCCGCCGGCGACGCCGGGACCCTCCTCCAGCACTTCGAGGTGCTGACCGGCGGGCGTCTCGGCCCCTGCGGCGCGATCGACGTCACGGCGCCCGGCGCCGCGCCGCGGGCATTCGCCGGTGGATCCTATTTTCTTCCGTTCACCTTCTCGATGGACGGGGACGTCACGGGCGACGTGGCGTCGCGGGCTACGGGATCACCGCGCCGCCGCTCGGGTACGACGACTACGCGGGCCTCGATGTCCGCGGGAAGGACCGGCCCGGCTACGACGGCGGCGCGTTCTTCTCCTGGGACGGCCGCGACATCGTCTGGCGGGGCTGGCACCCGACCGATCCGGCGGAGCTGGCCGAGTACCGCGCGCTCCTTGCGCAGGGTCTCATCCGCCCGAGCCGGGCCGAGCTGTTCGTGATGGCCGCCGACGGGACCGGGGCGCGCCAGTTCACCGCCAACGGCGCGGCGAACTGGGCGCCCTTCCTCCATCCCGACCGCGAGCGGATCGTGTTTTCGTCGAACCTCTACGACCCGGGGCGATTCGACTTCGTGCTCTATCTCGTCCGCCGCGACGGGCACCGGCTCGAGCGCCTCACCTACACCGAGTCGTTCGCATCGTTCCCGATGTTCTCACCGGCCGGCCGCCGCCTGGTCTTCTGCTCGAGCCGCGGCGCGACCGCCTCCCGCGAGTTCAACGTGTTCGTCGCGGACTGGGTGGAGTAGGACCCGCGAGGCCCCGGCGGGCCGGCAGCCGCCTCGGGAGCCGGTCCGCCGACGATCGGAGCGGCCGACCGCCGACTCGGCAGGGCGCCGGCCGCGTGGGTGCTAAAATTTGCTCCATACCCATGACACGACCGGGAGAGTCCGCGACGACGACCCCTGCGCCGTGGCGTCCGGCGGAGGCGCCGACCCTGTCGGTGCTGATCCGGAGCAGGGCCGAGGTCGAGCCGGAGGGGGTCTACTTCACGCTCTTCGGCACGCCCCTGACCGCCGCGCGCCTCTACGCGACGAGCCTCCGCTATGCCGGCGCGCTGCGCGAGCGAGGCCTCGGGCCGGGCGACAAGGTCGCCATCATCCTGCCGACCTGTGAGGAGTTCTTCTTCACGTTCTTCGGCACTCTCGCCATCGGCGCCGTGCCCGTCCCCCTCTACCCCACCCTCGACGCCGAGCTGAAGGCCCGGGTGCTCCGGAGCTCCGAGGCCCGGGCGGTCGTCACGATCGACTGGTTCCGCGCCGACGTCGAGGCCGCCCGCGCCGAGGCGCCGGACCTCCGGCACCTCCTGACGCCGGACGTGCTCGACACCGGGAGCGCCGTCGCCGCGCCGGTCCCGGCCGCCGAGGACGAGACCTGCTTCCTCCAGTACACGTCCGGCAGCACCGCCGTGCCGCGCGGCGTCGTGCTGAGCCACCGGAACGTGATGGCGACCGTCCGGATGATGGTCGAGGCCGTGGCGGTGACGCCGACCGACACGCTGGTGAGCTGGCTGCCGCTCTACCACGACATGGGGCTCATCGGCCTCGCCTTCGGCGCGCTCTACACCGGCGCGAAGCTGGTGCTCCTCCCCCCGGACCTGCGTGAGCCGCGCGCGTGGCTCGAGGCGATCACCGAGCACCGCGCCCACGTGACGGTGTCCCCGGACTTCGGCTACCGGAACTGCGTCCGGCACGTCCACGACACGACGGGCCTCGACCTCTCGAGCCTCCGGATGGCGCTGTCCGGGGCGGAGCCGGTGCGGCTGTCGACCATCCGCGCGTTCCAGGAGCGCTTCGGCGTGGGCGACATCTTCGCGCCCGCGTACGGGCTGGCCGAGGCCACGCTCGCCGTCGCCGTCTGGCCCTTCGGGCAACCCGTGCGCGCCGACGCGACCGGGAGCTTCCTCTCGGTCGGGCGGCCCTGCCGCGGCGTGCGCGTCGAGATCGCCGGACGGGACACGCGCCACCGGGCGCGCCCCGGCGAGGTGGGCGAGATCCTCGTCCAGGGGCCCGGCGTGATGCAGGGCTACTACCGCGATCCCGAGGCCACCGCCCGCGCCCTCCGAGACGGGTGGCTCCACACCGGCGATCTGGGCTTCCTGGACCCCGAGGGCTACCTCTTCGTCACGGGGCGCATCAAGGACGTGATCATCGTGCGCGGGCAGAACGTCGTGCCCGCCGACGTCGAGGAGGCCGCGGACCACGTCGCCGGCGTCCGGTACTCGGCCGCCATCGGGATCGAGAGCGAGCGCACCGGCACTCAGCGCCTCCACGTGGTCGCCGAGGTCCGGGGCGACGGGCTCGCCGCGGAGGAGCTCTCGCGCATCGCCCACGACGTGACGCAGGCGGTGCGCCACCGGAGCGGGCTCAGGCCCGCGCGCGTCCTTCTGGTCCGGCCCCAGACAATCCCCAAGACGTCGAGCGGCAAGATCCAGCGGGCCGCCCTCGCCGCCATGGTCACCGAGGGGCGCGTGGGGGACCGGATCCTGCATCACACCGGGGCGGCCGGTCACGAGCCGGATGCGTCCGGCGACCGTCGTTGACCGGGTTCCTCGCCCTCTTCCTCGTCGCTGGGCTCCTCGCCGCGGCGGTCTGGCTCTACAACAGCCTCGTGGGGCTCCGGAACCAGGTCGGCAGCGCCTGGGCCCAGATCGACGTCCAGCTGAAGCGCCGCCACGACCTCATCCCGAACCTGGTCGCGGCCGTGCAGGGCTACATGCGGCACGAGCGCGAGCTCTTCGCCCGGATCACGGCGGCGCGGACCCGCGCGCTCTCGGCCACCGGCGCCGGGGCGGTCGGGGCGGCCGAGGGCGCGCTCACCCAGGCGGTGGGCGGCCTGCTCGCGGTCATGGAGCGGTACCCCGAGCTCAAGGCGAATCAGAACGTCCTGGCGCTCCAGGAGGAGCTGGTCACGACCGAGAACCGGGTCGGGTTCGCGCGCCAGCTCTACAACGACGTGGTCGCGCGCTACAACACCCGCCAGCAGACCTTCCCCGCGAGCCTCGCGGCCGGTGCGCTCGGCTTCCGGCCCGCCGAGTTCTTCCAGGTGGACGCGGCGGACCGCGAGCTCCCCCGCGTCGACCTCGGCGCGCGGTGACGGGATGGCGGAGGACTCGCCGGCCGCGGCCACCCCGATCGGCGGCGCCCTCTCGCCGGCCGCGGGCAACCTCTTCGACGAGCAGCGCCGGAACCGGCGCGACACCTGGCTCCTGGTCGCGGGGTTCGTCGCGCTGCTCGGCTTCATCGGCTTCGGGTTCGACCTCTTCGTCCTCGGCGCGGCCGGGGTGGCGCATCCCGGCGGGGTGCCGCTGCCCCTGCCCGTCGCGGCCAGCGGCGCCGCGCTCTTCGGCCTCGGCTCGGCGTGGGTCGGCTACCGCTTCGGCGACCGCGCGGTCCTCGCCTCGAGCTTCGCGCGCCCGGTAACGGAGGGCGACGACAGCTCCGACGTGAAACGGCTCGTGAACGTGGTCACGGAGATGGCGATCGCCGCCGGCGTCCCGATGCCGCGCGTCTATCTCATCGACGAGCCTGACCCGAACGCGTTCGCCACCGGCCGTGACCCCGACCACGCGTCCATCGCCGTGACGACCGGCCTGCTCGAGACGATGAGCCGGGACGAGCTCCAGGGCGTCATCGCCCACGAGATGTCGCACGTCCGGAACCTCGACATCCGGAAGATGACCCTCGTCGCCGCGCTGTTGGGGGCCGTCCTGCTCCTGAGCGACTGGGCGACGCGCCTGCGCCTGGGGATCCCGTCCTCACGGGATTCGAAGGAGCGACGGGGCGTCTCGGGGGGCGGCCCCCTCGTGATCATCCTGCTCGTGGCGTGGCTCCTCACCGTGCTCCTGACGCCGCTCATCGGACGCTTCCTCGCGACGGCGGTCTCCCGCCGCCGGGAGTACCTCGCCGACGCCTCCGGCGCGGAGCTGACGCGCAACCCCCTCGGCCTCGCGAGCGCGCTGCGCAAGCTCGATGCCGCGACGGCGCCGACGGCGCGCATCTATCGCGGCACGGCCCATCTCTGCATCGCCGACCCGCTCGGCAAGGCGGTCAACGACCGCGAGGGCTGGCTCGCCGACCTGTTCGCCACGCACCCCCCGATCGCGGACCGGATCGCGCGGCTCGAGGCGATGGGCTACCGGAGGCCGACATGAAGCTCGACATGGACATCGCGATCGAGGACCTGCGGGACGTGCCGGCGCTCGCCCGGGAGGCGGAGGAGCTCGGCGTCGACGGGCTCTGGACCGCGGAGACGAAGCACGACCCGTTCCTGCCCCTCGCCCTGGCCGCGGAGCACACCCGGCGCGTGAGCCTCGGCACCGCGATCGCGGTCGCCTTTCCCCGGAGCCCCACCGTGGTGGCGCACACCGCCTGGGACCTCCAGGCGGCGTCGGGGGGCCGCTTGATCCTCGGGCTCGGCACCCAAGTCAAGGGCCACATGGAGCGGCGGTTCTCCGTGAAGTGGACCGCCCCCGGTCCTCGCCTGCGCGAGTACATCCTCGCCCTGCGGGCGCTCTGGGACGCGTGGCAGAGCCGGGGGCCGGTGAGCTTCCGCGGCGAGCACTACGCGATCACCCTGACCACGCCGTTCTTCGCCCCCGCGCCGATCGAGCACCCGCGGATCCCGATCTACATCGCCGCGGTCAACGCCTACAACCTCCGGCTCGCGGGCGAGCTGTGCGACGGCGTCCACCTTCATCCGTTCCACTCCGTGAAGTACCTGCGCGAGTTCGCCCTCCCAAACATCGAGGCGGGGCTCGCCAGGACCGGCCGGCCGCGGAGCATTCTCGAGCTGGCCTGCTCGGTCTTCATGATCACGGGCCAGACCGCCGCGGAGGTCGCGCGCGCCCGCGAGCACGCCCGGACTCAGATCGCGTTCTACGCTTCGACGCGGACCTACGAGCCGGTACTCGCCGCCCACGGCTGGCAGGACCTGACGCCGCGGCTCCACCGGAAGTCGGTGGAAGGGGACTGGGCAGGGATGGCCGCGCTCATCACGGACGAGATGCTGGGGGTCTTCGCGGTCGAGGCGCCGCTCGACGGCCTCCGCGCCGCGCTCGACGAGCGCTACGGGGGGCTGCTCGACCGGCTCGGGCCGTACGTCGCCCTCGAGCGCCGCACGACCCGCGAGGAGCTACGGGCGTTCGCCGAAGCACTGCGGACCCGGAGCTGAAGCGGTCCACCACGAGCCCACGGAGGGTGCCATGATCAAGCTGATCGGCGTCGCGCTCATCGTGCTGGGGGTGATCGCGCTGGTCTACCAGGGCATCACCTACACGAGCAAGGAGAAGGTCCTCGACATCGGGCCGTTCAAGGCGGAGGTCAACCGCGAGAGGACGATTCCGCTGTCGCCGGTCCTCGGGGTCGTGGCGCTGGCGGGCGGGATCGCGCTGCTGCTGTTCGGGCGCCGCTCCTCGTAGCGTCCGCCGCGTCAGACGGCGAGCTTGTTGGCCGCGTCGAGGGCGGCGACCTTGTAGCACTCCGCGAGGGTGGGATAGTTGAACACCGTCCGCATGAAGTAGTCGAGCCCGCCGCCGAGCCCGATCACGGCCTGGCCGATGTGGATCAGCTCGGTCGCCTGTGTCCCGATGGCGTGGGCGCCCAGGAGCCGCCGGTCGTCCCTGTGGAAGAGCATCTTGAAGAGGCCGCTGTCGTCGCCCAGGATCTGGCCCCGCGCGATCTCGCGGTACCGGGCGATCCCGATCTCGTACGGGGTCTTGGCCGCGGTCAGCTCCTGCTCGGTGGCGCCGACCATGGAGATCTCCGGGATGGCGTAGATCCCGACGGGAAAGTGGGACGCCATCGGGCCCGCGGCGACGCCGAAGGCGTGACAGGCGGCGAGCCGCCCCTGCTCGCTCGACGTCGCGGCCAGGCTGGGATGGCCGAGCACGTCGCCCGCCGCGTAGATGTGCGGGACCGCGGTCCGGAAGTCGGCGTCGACGGCGAGCCGGCCTCGATCGTCGGCGGCGAGCCCGGCCGCGGCGAGGTTCAGCGGCTCGGTCGCGCCGGTGCGGCCAGCCGAGAACAGCACGAGATCGGAGACGATCCGCTTCCCCGACTCGAGGAGCAGCACGCCCCGCCGGGGCGGCCCCTCCGACACCTGGAACCGCTCGACGCTCTCGCCGAACCGGAAGGTGACGTTGCGTCTCCGCATCTGGTGGACCAGCTCGTCGACGATCTCCCGGTCCACGAAGTCGAGGACGCGGTCCCGGCGCTCGACCACCGTGACCTCGATGCCGAGCACGGCGACGATCGACGCGTACTCGATGCCGACGACGCCGCCGCCCACCACGGTCATGGCCCGCGGCAGGCGCTTCAGCCCGACGATGTCGTCGCTGGTGATCGCCACCTCGCCGTCGATCACGGCGCCGGGCGGGGTGACGGCCCGCGTGCCGACGGCGATGACGATCGTCGCCGCGCGCACCGTGCGGGCGCCGGTCTCCGACCGCACGACGAGCGTGTGCGGGTCCTCGAACCGGGCCTCGCCCCGGATCACCTCGATGTCGTTGCGCCGGAGCTGGCCGTCCAGCACGTCGATCTCGCGGCGCACGACGTCGCTGACGCGCGCGAGGAGCTGCTCGGCCGTCGGGCGTGCGCCGGTCGCGGATCCGTTGCTCACGGCCCACACCGCCTCGCGGAAGGTCTTGCTGGGAATCGTCCCGGTCTCGACGCAGACGCCGCCGACGCACCGGTTCTTCTCGATGACGGCGGCCCGCTTCCCCAGCTTCGACGCCTGGACGGCGGCGCGCTGGCCGGCGGGGCCACTCCCGATCGCCACGAGGTCGAAGTCGAAGGGATCGCTCATGGTGCCTGCACTCTACCCCGGTCCGGCGAAGGGCCGGAAGGTATCGGCCGGGTCAGCGGGATTCGTGCCCAGGGCGGTGGCCGCCCCGGGGCGAGAGGTCGCTCTGGCGGGGCCCGGCGTTCGCGGGGAGCCAGCCGAGGATGGCCGCGGTGGCCCGCCGCGCGAGCGCCCCGTCCAGCTCGCGGGCGAGCTCCCGGCTCTCGGCCGACATGGCGTGACGCCTATCGCGTCACGCCAGGGTCACGCCGGCCTTCTGCCAGTCGTCGAGGAAGCGCTTCAGCCCGATGTCGGTCAGCGGGTGCTTGATGAGCTGCTGGAAGACCGCGAACGGGAGCGTCGCCACGTCCGCGCCGGCGAGCGCCGCGTCCACGACGTGGAGCGGGTTGCGGAGCGAGGCGGCGAGGATCTTGGTCTCGAACCCGTAGTTGTCGTAGATCTTCCGGATCGTCCGGATCAGGTCCATCCCGACGTGGGAGATGTCGTCGAGCCGCCCCAGGAACGGGCTGACGTAGGTCGCCCCGCCCTTGGCGACGAAGAGCGCCTGGTTCGGCGAGAAGCAGAGCGTGAGATTCGTCCGGAGGCCCTCGCCCTTGAGGACCCGGAGCGCCTTGAGGCCCTCGACAGTCGTCGGCAGCTTCACCACGACGTTCGGGGCGATCTTGGCCAGCTCGCGCCCCTGCTGGACCATGCCGTTGGTGTCGGTGGCGACCACCTCCAGGCTGACGGGGCCGTCGACGATCCGGCAGATCTCCTCGACCAGATCGCGGAACTGGCGCTTCTCCTTGGCGACCAGCGAGGGGTTGGTGGTGCAGCCGTCGAGGAGGCCCATCGCCGCGGCCTCCTTGAGCTCGGTCACGCTGCCGGTGTCCAGGAAGATCTTCATGGCCTCCCCTCCTCTGTCCTCATCGGCTCGATCGCCGCACCGATCCAGTCTCCGCCTCTTGGCGGGCGGTGGCGGACCCGCCGGCCTCGACCCGCTCGAGACGCACTCGCGTGCCGGCTCGCACGGCCTTGAACGCCGCGGGATCCCCGTCGACGCGCCCGAAGACGTTCACCGGGCTCGCGGCGCGGCACTCGTCGCCCTGGCTGGCGGGCGTCGTGCCAAAGAAGATGCAGAACGCCCGGCCCGGCGGCCAATACCCGAGATCGCCGCGCTCCACCACGTCCCGCGCGTCGTCCTCGGGCAGCGACACCGGGATCGCGAAGTAGACCTCGTCGCCCCAGGTCTGCGCGGCCGCGTCGATCGGCAGCGCCTCCCAGATCGCCCGCGCCGTCCGCGAGTCGTCGAGCGTCGCCCGCGCCGAGACGGGGCCGGCCACGATCCGGAGCGCCTTCGTCATGAGGCCAGTCTACCGCCCCGCGGCGCGCCGCGGCAACCGGCGGCGTTCGTTCCCGCGGCCTCCTGGGGCTCGAATTCGGTCGATCCGACCGGCGGTTGACCCCGATGGAAGGGCCTCCTACCATGACGGTCAGCGAAGAGTCACCTCCGGACCAGGCCGAGGAGACGCCATGCCGCTCGACCAGCTGACCGCGGAGCCCACCGAGCTTCTGCGGACGATGATCCGCAACGCCTGCGTCAACGACGACACCGTCGGCTCCGGGCAGGAGATCCGCAACGTCGGCGCCCTCGAGGACTACTTCTCGGGATCGGGCCTCGCCTGCCAGCGATACGAGGCGGCGCCGGGTCGGGCGAGCCTCGTCGCGCGGATCGAGGGGCGCGATCCGAAGGCGCCGACGCTGCTCCTCATGGGCCACACCGACGTCGTCCCGGCCAACCCCGCGGGCTGGCGCCGAGACCCGTTCGCGGGGGACCTGGTCGACGGCATCGTCTGGGGGCGCGGTGCCACCGACATGCTGAACCTCACGGCGACCATGGCCGTCGCCACGCGGCGGCTCGCGGTCTCCGGGTTCCGGCCGCGCGGGACGCTCATCTACCTCGCCGTCGCCGACGAGGAGGCGGGCGGCGACTATGGCGCCCAGCACCTCACGACGCACGCGCTCGCCGCGGTTCGCGCGGACTACGTGATCACCGAGAGCGGCGGCGTGCCGGTCCCGACGCCGTCGGGGCCCGCCCTCCCGCTCACGGTCGGCGAAAAGGGCGTGAACTGGCGGCGGATCCTCGTGCGGGGCACGCCGGGGCACGGCTCGCGGCCGTTCCGCTCCGACAACGCGCTCGTGACCGCGGCCGAGGTCGTGCGACGGATCGCGGCCTACCAGCCGAAGGCGCGGATCCTCGACGTCTGGCGGCGCTACGTCGAGGCGATCCAGCCCGATCCCGCGCTGGCGGCCGCCCTCACCGACCCCGAGCGGGTGCTCGACACCGCCGCGCGCATGGAGAGCCTCGGCCTCGCCCAGATGGCCCATGCCTCCACCCACACCACGTTCTCGCCGAACCTGGTGCGCGGCGGAAGCAAGGTGAACACCGTGCCCGATCGCGTCGAGATCGACGTCGACATCCGCGCGCTGCCCGGCGTGACGCCGGCCGAGGTCGACGCGATGCTCGACACGGCGCTCGGCGACCTCCGGGGGCGCGTGACGATCGAGTCCATCGGCCGCGAGGAGGGCTCGCTCACCTCCCCGGACACGCCGCTGGTCGACATGCTCCGGCGCGTGACGCAGGCGCTCGTGCCCGGGAGCCAGATCGTGCCCCGCCTGACGGTGGGCGCGACCGACGCCCGCTTCTTCCGCCGCCAGGGCATCCCCGCCTACGGGTTCGGCCTCCACTCCCCGCGCATTCCCCACGCGGACTACCCGCTCATGTTCCACGGCAACGACGAACGGGTCGACGTGGAGAGCCTCCGGCTCTCGGCCGCGATGTGGGAGGCGCTCTGCCGCGAGTTCCTCGGTTGAGCAGTCCGCGGTCGACCTCGTATCTGGCCCCCGGTGGAACGTGCCCCGTGGCAATGGAGAGGACCGCACGATGACCGAACACCACTACGAAGGGGGCCAGATCGAATTCCATTTCGAGTACGACCCCGGATATCGCCTGGTTGCCGCCAATGGCGTTTGGGGTGAGGCAACACCGCGGGGTGACCTACGTCTTGACTTCTACGTCGAGGCGTCCACTCTCCCGACCCGCATCATGCATGCCATCAGTCCCGAAGGACGGGTCGGGCTGGAGCTCCGCCGCGAGCCCGCGCGTAGGTTCACTCGCCGCATCCAGCTCGGCATTCTCGTCTCGATGGACCACGCGGAGA
>DATBGA010000078.1:0-3357 GCA_036558225.1 Candidatus Methylomirabilota bacterium
GGCGGTGCGCCTCACCCCGCCGCGCCTGATGAACCTCGAGCAGTCGCTCGAATGGATCCGCGAGGACGAGCTCCTCGAGATCACCCCGAAGTCCCTCCGCCTCCGCAAGAAGGCCCTCGGCGGCCGCCGCCGCTTCTAGCCCGCCGCCTCGGCTCCGGCGCTCTCCCGGCGCCACCGTTCGTTCGCCTCCGCGAAGGCTCTCCGGGCCCGCATCACGTCGTAGGGCCGCTCCTGCCGCGTCGTCGGCTCCCACTCGCTGCGCGGCGTGGCGAAGAAGTCGCCCCCGTAGACATGGACGGCGCCGGTGAACGTCCGGCCCGGGTTTCTCACCGAGTGGATCACGTGCTGGCCGAGCAGCACCGCGTCGCGTGATTCGAGCTGTCGCCCGCCCGCCTCCTGCAGGCCGGCGGGGTCGCGCCGGTAAAAGGTGTTGTCCTCTCGGCCCTGATAGAGCCCGATCACCGCCCACATCCGGTGGTCGTGCGGATAGATGGCCATGCCGGGCGCCCACACCACGTGGAGAACGGTCAGTTCGGGAGAGTGGTGCAGCGTGGCGATGCCGCCCTCGCGCGGAGTCCCCAGAACCTCCGTGATCTCACCGGGCGCGCTCATCGCGCGCGTCAGAATCTCCCGGATGGCCGTCTCGGGCGCGCCTTCCCGGAGCCCCGCGCGACAGTCCTCGATGAAGCGGTCTACTGTGAACATGTGTGTTCTCCCCCCCGGGCTGGCCCTCCGCCGGCGCCTCGGCCCGTGAGGTCCGACGGTAGCCGGGCTGCGATGGTGTCGTCCAATGCATCGTTCGTACTACTATCCATGACCAGGAGGCATGAGGATGGAGGTACGGCACCTGCGCTACTTCGTCACGGTCGTGGACGCAGCCGGGGTCTCTGCGGCGGCCCGCCGGCTCCGGATCACCCAGCCGGCCCTGTCACGGCAGATCCGGGATCTCGAGACCGAGCTCGGAGTCCGACTGTTCGACCGGATTGGACGCCGGCTGCGTCTGACCACCGCCGGGCAGGACCTCTTGCGGCGCTGCCGGTCCGTGCTCACCGACGTGGCCTCCATCGCCGAGCACGCGCGGGAGATCAGCCAGGGCACCACCGGGCTCTTGAGCGTAGGCGCCACCCCCCAGACTCTCGAGAGCGTCGTCGCGGGATTCCTCGTCCGGTTCCGCCGGCGCCATCCGACGGTGGACATACAGCTAGTGGAGGATGGCGGACTCGCCCTGATCCACCGGGTCGAGCGGGGTGACGTGCACGTCGCTCTCTCGGTGGCCCATGGCGATCAGCTCGCCTCGCGGCCGCTGTTCCCGGCTCGCCTGCTCGCGGTCGGGGGGGCGACCCGGTTGTCCCGCTCGGGCCACGGTGTCGAGATCCAGGACCTCGCCGGGCAGCCGCTCCTGCTGCTCGGACGCGACTTCGGCTCGCGCCAGTGGTTCGACGCCGCCGCGCGCCTCGCGCATGTGCCCGTGCGGATCGCGCTGGAGAGCGGCACCGCGCAGACGCTCGTCGCACTGGCCCGCGCCGACTACGGCGTCGCGATCGTGCCGTCCACGCTCCGGTTCACAGATCCCGGCCTCCGCGTCGTCCCGATCCTCCTCAACAGGCAGGCGGTGGGCGGCTGGCTGGCGGCCAACTGGGATCCGCGGCGGACGCTGCCTCCATACGGCCGCGCCTTCGTGGAGGAGCTGGCCGCGGCGATGTCGCACGGGTACCCGGGACGTGCGTTCGACGATCTGGCCCCTCGCGTGCCGCGGCCGGGGGGCGCGTCGGACCGCGCCCCCCGCCGCTGACTACTCCTTCTTCAACGCGGCCATGCGACGGGTCACCTCCTCCGTGCTGACGTCCTCCTTGTGAGTCGAGAGATGCCAGCTATGGCCGAAGGGGTCCTTCAGGGTGCCCGAGCGGTCGCCATAGAACTGGTCGGCGACCGGGCGAACCTCGGTGGCGCCCGCGTCCAGGGCCTGCTTGAACTGCTTGTCCACGTCGGGGACGTACACCATCAGGCTGACCGGCGAGCCGCCGTAGTGGGCGGGCCCGCGCGCGTCCATCTCGGGATGCTCATCGGCCAGCATGATCACCGAGTCGCCGATCTTGAGCTCGGCGTGCCCGATGCGGCCGCTGGGAGCCGGCATGCGCATCAGCTCCGTGGCGTCGAAGGCGCGCATGTAGAAGTCCAGGGCGCGAGCGGCTCCGTCGACGATGAGGTAGGGCGTGACGGAATGGTAGCCCTCGGGAATGGCCTTCACCTTCTTCGGCTTGCTCGCGGACGTTTTCGTCGCCATGAGTTCCTCCTTCCTGTCTGGGGAAGCGACCATCGCCCACCCTACACCCCGCGTCCGTGCCTCGCCACCCCTGGCGGCGCGTTGCCCATGGATCCCACACCGCGAGGCGATGGCCGCCTCGAGCGGCGGCTACAGATCGATGGGCTCGACGCTCACGTCCATCGCCCGCACCTCGTCCCCGTATCCCAGCAGCTCGCGCACGGTTGCACCGGGA
Organism: Candidatus Methylomirabilota bacterium; assembly: GCA_036558225.1. Classification (GTDB taxonomy): domain Bacteria; phylum Methylomirabilota; class Methylomirabilia; order Rokubacteriales; family DASRDR01; genus DASRDR01. Next base: position 2,499 of record DATBGA010000078.1, read on the forward strand.
TGGGCTGGGGCCGCGGCCTCGAGCAGCGGTCGATAGAGCCCGGGCACAGGAAGGAACAACGCGCTCTCCGCCGGCTCCGTGACCGCGAGCAGCAGGCTCAGGGCGCCGTCGGCGCCCCTCACGGCGAGCCCTCGATCGGCCGTCCACGAGCCCTGGGCACCTCGTCCGTGCTCGCGGATCAGGCGCAGCCCGCGGATCTGCGCGAGATGCCGCGCCAACGATTCGCCGTCGTAGCGCCATTCCGCTCGATCCGGTCCGCGCGCGGCCGCCGACCCATCCGCGGGCGCCAGCGCGTAGATCACGCCGGTGCGCGAGAGATCGAAGAACGAGGCGAGCACCGTGCCCGGCGCCTGGGGCAACGCTTCGAGCTTCAGGCGGCACAGCTCGCTGCCGAAGGCCGGCGCCACGACGGACGCGACGCGGACCGGGGCACCCACGGCGGGGACGATCACCACGCTGGATCGGTAGGCGCCGGGGTCGAGCGGGGAGGTCAGCCCGGGACCGGGCGCGTAGAGGACGTCGCGCCACGGCGCGAGCAGCGAGCGCAGGAGGCCGCGCTCGGACTCGGGGAGCGTGAGGTCGATGTGAGGGGCGGACATCAACGCGTCGGCGCCCGGCGTCGGCTTTCAGCCGGGCCCCTCACCCGGCCCTCTCGCCAGGAGAACGAGGCTAGCGCCGGGGGCCCCGGCCGTGACCGCGCCCGTCCCGCCGGCCGCCACCACCGCCGCCCGGCCGGCCCGGTCCGCCGCCGCGGCCCCCGCCCCGCGCGGCCATACGCTGGCGCTTCTCCTCCGCGTAGCGTCGCCGCTCCTCGCTGGTGGGCTTGATCTCGGGCAGGAAGAGATCGTCCTCGGCCCAG
>DATBGA010000079.1:0-2128 GCA_036558225.1 Candidatus Methylomirabilota bacterium
CGTGTGTGGTTGGTAGGCTCGGGCGGTTTCGAACCGCCGACCTCCTCTGCGTCAGAGAGGCGCTCTCCCACTGAGCTACGAGCCTATCCAGAGTGACGACCATGCTACATGCGCCGCGGCGAGACTGTCAAGACAAGGCCCCGGAATTACAAGCGTTTCAACGAAGGATGTTGGTGAGCGAGCTTTCCACCAGCACGTACTGGAACGCGGCCACGATCTTCACGCCGGCGCTCCCCGACTTCGCGCTCGCCATCAGCGAGGCGGGCACGGGCGGGAACGGCGACGCCAGCTTGATGGCGTTGACGGCGTAGTCGTCGTAGACGTCGTACCCCGACTGCTGCGCCACCTCGAGCATGGGGACGCGGCCGTCCTTGAGGATGCCGAAGACGATCACGAGCCGGGCCGACTTGTAGTCGCAGTGCCCGGTGGCGAGGTCCTTGATGCACGGGTAGCCCCACTTTTCCTTGATCATCCGCCGGATGCGGTCGAGGTAATCGTTGAACTTCGGATCGGTCGAGTCCAGCGGGATCGGCTCGCCCTCGATGCCCGACCACCCCTCGCCCCGACCGCCGGCGCCGCCCGGACCGGGACCCCCCCGGCGGAGCGCCTTGCGGATGTCGGGCGCCGGTGGCGGGGACTCGGGCACGGCCGCCACCCGGGGTGGCGCGGGGCTCGGTGGCGTCGCCTCGCGCGGCGGCTCCGGGGTGCGGGCCGGCTCGCTCGGGGGAGGAGGAATCTCGGCGGCCTTCGGCGGGGCCGAGGCCACGCGCGGCAGCTCACCGGACGGCGCTTCGGGAGCGGCGGGCGGCGTGGTTGCGGGGGCCGGGCGCTCCGGGGCCCGCGGCTCGGGACGGCTGGGCGGCGACGCCGGCTTCGGGGGCGGCGCGGCGACCCGCGGCGCCGGAGGCGTCGGCCGGACCCGGGGCGCCGGGGGCGCCGGCTTCTGCTCGGGCGGCGGCGCGCCGCGCTGGGCCGACTCGTCCGCCTGGGGCAGCTCGACGAAGAGCGGCTCGCCGCGCTTCACCGTGTAGATGCTCGACGGACCGCCCACCCAGAGCAGCGCGGCCAGGATGGCCAGATGGATCGCTAGGGACACGGCGATCCCCGCGAAGGGGCGCTCCCGCAACTGCCGCCACGCCTTGGCGAGCATCTTCACGATTATAGACCTTGGGCTCCTAGAGATCCCGGTCCACGGCCTGAGCAATCCGCCGTACGCGCTGCATCAGGGCGGCGAAGCGCTCGGGCTTGAGCGATTGCGGGCCGTCGGACAGGGCCTCCTCCGGTCGGGGATGCACCTCGATGATGAGCCCGTCGGCGCCCGCCGCCACACCGGCCATCGCCATCGGCTCGACGAGGTCCCAGTGACCCGTCCCGTGGCTCGGATCGACCACGACGGGCAGGTGCGAGAGCTTCTTCACCACGGGTACCGCGTTCAGGTCGAGCGTGAAGCGCGTGGCGGTCTCGAAGGTGCGGATGCCGCGCTCGCAGAGGATGACGTTCGGGTTGCCGCGCGCCAGCACGTACTCGGCCGACAGGAGCCACTCCTGGATCGTCGTCGCCATGCCGCGCTTGAGCAGGACCGGCTTGCCGATCTCGCCGACACGCCGGAGCAGCGAGAAGTTCTGGATGTTGCGCGCGCCGATCTGGAGGATGTCCGCGTACTCGGCGACGAGGTCGACCTTGTCGGGCTCCATGACCTCGGTGACGACCGGCAGCCCGGTCTCGCGCTTCGCCTCGGCCAGGAGCTTGAGCCCTTCGTCCTCGAGCCCCTGGAACGCATAGGGCGAGGTGCGCGGCTTGAACGCGCCGCCGCGCAGGACGTGGGCTCCGGCGGCCTTCACCTTCTCGGCGGCCTCGAGCAGCTGCGGGCGCGACTCGACGGAGCATGGCCCGGCCATCACCACCAGCGCCTTGCCGCCGATCGTGACGTCGCCGACGCGAATCTCGGTGGGCTGGTCGCGCACCTCGCGGCTGGCGAGCTTGAAGGGCTTCAGGATCGGAGTGACCGATTCGACGCACTCGACGGACTCGAGGCTGCGCAGCACGTCCTTGCCCCGATCGTCGCCGACGGCGCCGATCACCGTCCGCAGCTGACCGCGGATCGTGTGGGGGCTATAGCCCATGGCGG
>DATBGA010000080.1:0-30944 GCA_036558225.1 Candidatus Methylomirabilota bacterium
GGAGCGCGCTCCGCAGCTCGTCCTCGGTCATCTTGCCCTGGCGGCCGATGCGCCGCTCGACCTCGAGTCCCGCGGCCTCGAGGCGACCGAGGTAGGGAGCCTCGCGCTTGTAGGTGTGGGGCACCGTGATCAGAACGCGGCGCGCCGTCATCGCTCGGGGTTATCGCATCGCGCCGGCATCCCGTCAAGGGTGCGCTCCTGTCGCCTGGTGCGCTCCTGTCGCCGGAGCGCCGACTCGTTTGACGCGGCCCCCCCGCGGGCATAGGCTCCTCGACAGACCGGCCCGCCCGGCCGGCGCCGTTCACCCCGCGGAAGGAGGCCGGCCATTCCCACGAGCGCGCCGATCGCGACGGTCCAGTGCCTGGGGGCATCGAGGACGGTCACCGGCTCGAAGTTCCTGGTGGAAACGGATGGGCGGCAGCTCCTCGTGGACTGCGGTCTCTATCAGGGCCTGAAGAGCCTCCGCCTGCGGAACTGGGACACGCTGCCCATCGCCCCCGCGAAGATCGACGCCGTCGCCCTGACGCACGCCCACATCGACCACACCGGCTACCTGCCCCGGCTCATCAAGGACGGCTTCGGCGGTCCGGTCACCGCGACGCGCGGGACCGCGGATCTCGCGCGGATCCTGCTTCCGGACTCCGGCCACCTCCAGGAGGAGGAGGCCGCGTATCACAACGCCCGCGGGACCTCGAAGCACACGCCGGCCCTGCCGCTCTACACGGCCGAGGAGGGGGCGCGGGCCGCCGAGAGGGTGAAGGGCGTCGACTACCAGAAGTCGATCCGCCTCCTGCCCGGGCTCCAGGCGACGTTCCGGCGCGCCGGGCACATCCTCGGCTCGGCGTCCATCCACCTGGAGCTCCAGGCGGGCTCGGCGCCCCGGCGCCTGGTCTTCTCCGGGGACGTCGGCCGCTACGCGGCGCCCATCCTCCTCGACCCGGAGCCGATCGGCGACGCCGACTACGTCTTCGTGGAGTCGACCTACGGCGACCGGCGGCACGACACCACGCCGATTCCCGACCAGCTCGAGCGCGTGGTGAAGAGCGCGGTCGACCGGGGCGGGGCGCTCGTCGTGCCGGCCTTCGCCGTCGGCCGGACGCAGGAGCTGATCTATCACCTGCGGGCGCTCGAGGATGCCGGCCGCATCCCCAAGCTGCCCACGTTCGTGGACAGCCCGATGGCGATCGAGGCGACGGGTCTGTACTGCTCGCACCCGGAGGACCTGGACCCAGACACCGCCAAGCCCGTGCTCTCGGGCGCCTGCCCGCTCCACACCGCGCGGTTCCAGCTGACCCGCTCCGTCGAGGAGTCGCGGAGGATCAACGACGTCCGCGGCCCCGCGATCATCATCGCCGCGAGCGGCATGGCGACGGGCGGCCGCATCCTGCACCACCTCCGGCGCCGGCTCCCGGACCCGAAGACCACGGTGCTCCTCGTCGGCTTCCAGGCCCCCGGGACGCGCGGCCGGCTCATCCAGGACGGCGCGCGCACCCTCCGCATCTTCGGCGAGGAGGTCCCCGTCCAGGCCCGCGTCGAGGCGATCCACGGGCTCTCCGCCCACTCCGACGCCGACGGCCTCCTCCGCTGGCTCCGCACGGCGGCCGGCCGGCCCCGCCGCGCCTTCGTCGTCCACGGCGAGCTCGGGCCCGCCGAGACGCTGGCCGGGCGCATCCGCGCCGAGCTCGGCTGGGACGCGTCCGTCCCGGACTACCGCGAGGTGGTCACGCTCGACTGAGGTCGGCCCGCCGCGCGCGGCGGGCGGAAGGCGAAGGGAGCGGCGGCCGTCGCTACTCGCCGAGGAACCAGTGCCGCTCGACCGGCGGGTGGTAGCTCAGCCCGAAGCGGCGCGTCGCGGCGTCGACGATCGCCGTCACGGCCTCCTCGACGGAGTCCGTGACCGTGAATCGCTTGGGATCGGCGGGATCGACGACGCCCTCGCGGACCAGGCGCGTCTCGACGAAGTCCAGCATCGGCTGCCAGAACTCCTGGCCCATGAGGACGAGCGGGAAGTCCCGGATCTTCCCCGTCTGGATGAGCACCGCCGTCTCGAAGATCTCGTCCAGCGTGCCGAAGCCGCCCGGCAGCGCGACGAAGGCGTAGGAGTACTTCACCAGCATGACCTTCCGCACGTAGAAGTGCCGGAAGGTGATCCAGCGGTCGAGGTAGGGGTTCGGGCTCTGCTCCTGGGGCAGCTCGATGTTGCAGCCGACCGAGCGGCCCCCGACCTCCTTCGCGCCCCGGTTCGCCGCCTCCATGATGCCGGGCCCGCCGCCGGTCATGACCGTGAAGCCGGCGCGCGCCAGGCGCGCCCCGAGCTGCCGGGCCACGACGTAGTACGGATGCGTCTCGGGAAAGCGCGCGGAGCCGAACACCGTGACGCACGGGCCCACGAAGTGAAGGCTCCGGAACCCGCGCATGAACTCGCCGAAGATCCGGACCGCCCGCCAGAGCTCGAAGCTCCGCGGCTGGGGACCGCGGAGGAACTGGATCTCCTCCGCCGCCCCCGGAGCCTTGCCCCACTGCGAGTCGCGGGTCTTCCAGCGAAGCCGCACGGCCCTCATGATCCCTCTGGCGGGCGCCCCGGGCAACGTTTGGCGAAGGGGTGCCGGGCGATGCCGGTTGACCGGGAGGCGGGGCAGGCGGTAGTGTGCCGCCGTGCCGGGGCAGGCGTCGCCGTCCGAGCTGCACCTTCGCGCCGCGGAGGCCGATCGGGCCGGCACTGGGCCCGCGGCCTGTCCGGAGGCGGTCGACGACGCCGCGCGGGTCACCTCGACCCTGACCGCCTTCGTCAACGCCCACATCATGGCTCGGGGCCGTCCGATCGAGCCCGCCGACGAGCTGGAGGCTGCCGGCGTGGACTCGATGGGACTGCTGAAGATCCTGCTCTTCGTCGAGAGCGAGTTCGGATTCTGGATGCCGGACGCGGACCTCCTGGCCGAGAACGTGTCGTCCCTCCGCGCCCTGGCCAGCTACGTGTCTCGACGGAGGAGCCTGGCCTAGCCCAGCGACCCGTCCCCGCGCTCGGCGGCACCGGGCCGGACGGCGTCGCGCGACTCATGGAGCGAGCGTTGCGTCGTCGGCTTCCCCTTCGCGGCGCGGATCTCGTCCTGATGGCGATGCATGCGCGCGGCGGCTCGTCCGGGCCGAGCAACAACGCCCTCCTGGTGGTCGAGTGCGACGGGCCGATCGACCCCGGTCGGGTTCGGCGCGCCCTCGATCGGTTCCTGGACGTGTGCCCGTGGCCCGGCGCGCGCCTGCGCCGGCCGTTTCCCTGGGGCCGGCTTCACTGGGCCGCGGGTCCGCGCGAGCGGCTCACGAGCCCGCCGGTCCGCCACGCCGTCGTCGCGACGCCGGAGGCGCTGCGGTGCGCCCTGACGGCCGAGCTGAACGCCCCGGTCGATCCCGCGCGCGATGCGCCCCTGCGCGTGCTGCTGCTCGCGGAGCCGGGGCCGTCCCCCGCGCGGGGCGTCCTGGTCCTGACGTGGTTCCATCCCCTGATGGATCCGCGGGGGGGCCAGAGCCTGCTGGCGCACCTCTGCCACTTGGATTCCGCCGGTGAGTTCCCGTGGAGCGCCGGCCCGCCGGCGTTCGTTCCGCCCGAGGACCACCGGCCTCTCCGGGAGCGGGGACGGATCGGGCGGCAGAGCCTCGCGTACATGCGGACGCTGGCCCCGATTCCTCCGGTCTCGCCGGCCCCGGCGCGGTGCCGGGAGGGGGCGGCGCGCTTCCGGCACGAGACCTTCCCGGACCCGCCCGGGGACGGCGGCCGGCCCGCGAGTCGAGGGATCTCCTGGCGCCTCGCCGTGGTGGGCCGCGCCATGGCCGAGCTGTGGAGTCGGCGCGGTCTCCCGGATGCGCCCTTTCTCCTCCCGGTCGCCGTGGATCTCCGGCGGAAGGGCGAGGCGGGGCCGACCTTCGGGAACCTGCTCGCGTTCCACTTTGCCCGCTTCCGGCCGTCCGACACCGCCGACGTCCCCGCGCTGGCCCGGATCCTGCGCCATCAGATGGCGGAGGCGGTGCGCGACGGGCAGATCGACGCCAACGCCGTCGGCATGGAGTTCCTCCGGTACCGGCGGGTGTCCCGGATGCTCAGGGATCTGCCCTGGGCGAGGGACGGCGAGCTGTTCTCCTTCAACTGCGCGGACGTCGCGGACTTCCCGTCGTCCCTCGACCGCTGCTTCGGCCGCCGCGTCGTGAACGCCTACCACGTGCCCGCGGTGCCTCCGCGGCCGGGCATCGGGGTCTTCTTCAACCGCTGTCGAGGGCGGAACAACCTCGTGGTGTCGTGGATCGAGGGGGTGGTGTGCGACGCCGAGGTGACGGACATCGTCGAGGCCGTGGCCGAGGGCATGGGATGGCGCGCGAGATCCTGAGCTACGACGTCGTCGTGGTGGGCGGCGGAGCCGCCGGGCTGGCCGCGGCGGTGGCGGCCGCCGGTGCCGGCGCGCGGACCGCCCTGGTCGAGCGGTACGGCTTCCTCGGCGGCATGGCCACCGCCGGCATGGTCAGCACCATCTGCGGGCTCTATCACACGGCGTCCTCCGGCCCTCCGGAGCCGCTGAACGAGGGATTTCCCGAGGCCTTCGCCCGGCGGCTCGCCGCCATGCCCGGGTGCGAGAAGCCGGTCCGGCGCGGCCGGACCTTCGTGCTGCCGTACACGCCGTTCGCCTTCGCCTGCGTGTGCGACGAGCTCACGGCTGATGTCCCGTGCCTCGACGTCTACCTCCACGCGTACCTGACGGGGGCCGGGACCGGCGCGAAGGGGATCGAAACGCTGCGTGTCGCGACGTGGGAGCGGACCCTCGAGCTGTCGGCCGCGGCCGTGGTCGATGCGAGCGGCGACGCGATGGTCGCGCACCACGCGGGGGCTGCGACGGAGATCTCGCCGGCGTCCGACCGGCAGCTGCCGTCGCTCGTCTTCGTCGTCCAGGGCGTGGACACCCAGGCCCTCGGGCCGGGGCCTCGCGTCGGGCTCCTGAGGGCGCTCGTGGCCGCCGAGCGCCGGGGGCTCCTGCCGGCGGGCGCCTCGAATCTCCAGATCGGACTGTCGCCGCAACCCGGCGAGGCGGTGCTGAAGCTCGCCGTGGGGGGCATCTCGGACAAGCTCGCCCCCGGGCGCGACCTCCTCACCGCCGCCGAGCAGGAGGGGCGCCGGCGCGCCCTCGCCGTCACGGAGTTCCTGAAGACGCTCCCCCCGTTCGCGCGGGCCTTCGTGTCCCACGCCGCCCCTCAGGTGGGCGTGCGGGAGAGCCGCCGGGTGATCGGCCGCTATCGGCTCACCCGCGAGGACGTGCTGGCGGGCCGGCGGTTCGAGGACGGCGTGGCGCGCGCGAGCTGGCCGATCGAGCTCTGGGAAGAGGGACGTCTGGGCGCCACGTACGAGTACCTCGACGACGGCCAGACGTACGACATCCCGCTGCGCTGCCTCCGGGCGCGAGACGTGGAGAACCTGTTCGTGGCCGGACGATGCATGAGCGCGACGCACGACGCGCTCGGCTCGACGCGCGTGATCGGCCTCTGCCTGGCCGCGGGCGAGGCGGTCGGCCGGGCGGCCGCGGGCCACGCCGACGGGCGAGCCGAAGGGGCCGCGGAGTGAACCTCGCGGAGCTCCTCGACGCGACGTCCGCCCGTTGGCCCGGCCGCCCGGCGGTGACCGACGTCCGGTCCGGCCGGGCCCTGACCTATGCCGAGCTCGCCGGTGAGGCGGAGCGCGTCGCCGGGTTCCTCCGGGCCCGGGGCGTCCGGCCCGGCCAGCGGATCGGTCTCCTCGCCCCGAATGCCCTGGCCTACGTGCCCGCGGCCTTCGGCCTCCTCCGGACCGGGGCTTGCCTCGTCCCGGTGGCCGAGAGCCTCACGCCGAGCGAGGTCGCCGAGATCCTGAGCCGGGTGGAGGTGAACGGATGTCTCGCGTGGCCGCGCGCGGCCTCGCGGTCGGCGTCGGACGATGCCGCCGTCCTCGCCGGGGGGGTCTGCGAGGGATTCCAGTTTCGCTGGATCGATCGCGACGCGGCCGGCGCGGCGGGGCTCGAGCGGCTGAATCCGGCCTTCATCCGGTTCAGCTCGGGGACCACCGCGGCTTCCAAGGGCGTCGTCCTCTCCCACGAGGCCACGGCCGCCCGCGTCGTGGCCGCCGACCGGCTCCTCCGCTTCAGCGAGGACGACCGGGTCCTCTGGGTTCTGCCGCTCGCGTACCACTTCGCGGTGACCATCGTGGCGTACGTCCGGGCCGGAGCGCACATCCTGCTGTGCCCGGACAGCCTGCCCGGGACGGTGATCGACGCGATCCGGAGACAGCGGGCGACGGTCTTCTATGCCTCGCCGCTCCACTTCCAGCGTCTCGCCGGTCTGCCGTCGACCGGGCCGCTGACGAGCCTGCGGCTGGCGCTGTCGACCAGCGCTCCGATCGCGCGCGCGGTGATGGAGCAGTTCGAGTCCGCCCACGGGGTCCCCGTGGCCCAGGCGTACGGGATCATCGAGGCGGGCCTGCCGTGCATCAACATCCCTGCCGATGGGCTGCCCTCGACCTCGGTGGGCCGCGCCGTGCCCGGATACGAGGTCGCCGTGCTCGGCGACACCGGGGCGACCATGCCCGCCGGCGCCGCCGGGGAGGTCGCGCTCCGCGGCGACGGCCTCTTCTCCGCGTACTACGCGCCCTGGCAGGTCCGGGAGCAGGTCGTGCGGGACGGCTGGTTCCTCACCGGCGACGTGGGTCGGCTGGACGGATCCGGCGCGCTCCAGCTCGAAGGCCGCAAGAAGGCCGTCATCTTCGCGGCCGGGCTCAAGTTCTTCCCGGAGGAGGTCGAGGCCTGCATCAACGCCTTTCCGGGGATCCGGGAATCTCGGGTGCACGGGCACCCCCACGCGCGCCTGGGCGAGGTGCCGCGCGCGCAGATCGTGCTCGATTCGCCCGCCGTGGATCTGGACGCGCTTCTGGCGCACTGCGCGCGCGAGCTCTCGTCCTACAAGGTGCCGGTCGAGTTCACGGTGGTGGCGGCCATCCCGAAGACGCCCGGCGGGAAGATCCTCCGGCGGCCGCCGCCGGCCCCGGCGCGCCTGCCCGTGGAGCGGGCGTAGCCGTGTGGCGCGTGCGGAGCGAGCCGCCTCGAGCCTCGGCGGGCGGCCGGGGTCCCCTTCGTGTCGCGGTCGTCGGCGCCGGCCCGTCGGGGTCGGTCCTGTCCGTGCTGCTGGCCCGGGCAGGGGCCGAGGTCGTCCTGTTCGACGAGGACCGTCGCCCGGAAATCCTGGTCGGGGAGTCCCTGGTGCCGGCGGTCGTGCCGATCCTCCAGCGGCTCGGCTTCGAGGAGGAGATGGCGCGCTTCAGCCGCGTGAAGCCGGGCGTCTCCTTCGTCTGGTCGCCGGCGGACCGGTTCAGCTTCACGTTCGCCCGGTTCGCGCCGGCCGTGTTCCCGTACGCCTACAACATCCCGCGCCCGCGCTTCGACGAGGCGCTTCGCGACCGGGCCCTCGCGGCGGGGGTCCACCACGTGATCGGCCGGGCCCGGCTCGAGCCGGCCGTCAACGGGACGGGCGCGGAGCTGGCCCTCGCGCCGGACACGCTGGCGGCGGCGCCGATCCTGGGTGGCCGCCAGCCGGATCTGATCGTCGACGCGTCGGGCCGCGCGCGTCACGCGGCCCGCGCGCTCGGGATCGGAGCCCATCTCGGGCCGCGGAAGGACGTTGCGCACTTCGCCCACTTCGAGGGCTTCCGATGGGACGATGCGCCCGGTCAGGTGCTGATCGCGCGAGGGCCGGCGGGCTGGAGCTGGTGCATTCCGCTGGAAGAACGGCTCTCGGTGGGGATCGTGCTGGGGCAGGACGCCGCGGCGGCGCTCGGCCGCGCCCCGGAAGAGCGGCTCGAGCGCGCCATCGCCCGGGATCCGTGGCTCCGGTCCATCGTCGGGGAGGCGAAGCGGGTGACGGGCGTCGCCACGTACGCCAACTACCAGCTCGTCTCCCGGCGCGGCCACGGGCCCGGCTGGGTGATGGTCGGCGACGCCTTCGGGTTCGTGGACCCCATGCTCTCGCCCGGGGTCCTTCTGGCCTTGCGCTCGGCCGAGCTCGTCGCCGGGTGCCTCACCCCGATCCTCCGGCGGGGGACCCCCGCGTCGCCCGCCGAGCTCGCGTCGTCGCTCGACTCCTACGCGCGGGCCCAGACCGTCATGCTGGCGGCCTGGCAGGACCTGGTCGCATACCTCTACGACGGGAGGCTTGCAGCCCTCATGCAGTCGGGGCGCACCTGGATGGCGCAGGGCTCGGGCGTCGTGAAGGTCGCAGCCCAGCGTCACATCGAGCGCCACATCGGGTTGCAGGCGAGCGGGGCCGCGACGACCTCTCGCTACAGCCGCGCGCTGCTCCGGCTCCTCGGCCGGCGCGGGCTCATGGGCATCGATCCGGCCGGGCTCGCCGTCCGCTGACGGCCCGGCGGCGCGGACGAATCGCGCCATCGCCGGTGGATCGGCCGGTCGCTGTCTTGACACGGCGCGCTCGGGCTAGTATCGTCCGCCCCGCGACGGATAGCCGTCGGCGGTCGACCCGGTGGGTCGGCGACAGCCCGGGAGCAGGCATGGTGGAGAGCTTCGAAACCCGTCACCCAGCGTTTCCCGGCTCCAGTCGCTCCCGTGTCGCCGCGTGTCGTGCCCCGCTGGGGCGTCGCGTTCCCGGCTGATGGAGCAGGCCCGATGGGAACGGACGGCGCTCCACGTGTCCGCGAGCGATCCGCGGCGGGCCTGGTACCGTCGGGCCGTCGGACGGGTGAGGCGGAACCTGCTCATCAAGAGCGTCTGCACTCCCCTGACGATCGGCGCCCTGCTCCTGGCATACCGGCAGCTGCTGAAGTACCCGGTGTTTCCGGTGACCCAGATGCCGCTGACGGTCTTCGACGATCTGATCGGGTTCTGGCCGCCCTCGCTGCTGCCCTACGTCACCCTGTGGCTGTACGTGTCGATTCCCCCCGCGCTCCTCCAGACCCGCCGCGAGCTGGTCCACTACGGCTTCGCGGTCGGCGGGCTGTGCCTGATCGGCTTCGTCTGCTTCCTCCTGTGGCCCACGGCCGTGCCGCAGCCCGGCCTCGACAGGGCGCGTCACCTGGGATTCAACGTCCTGCAGGGACTGGATGCGGCGGGGAACGCGTGCCCGTCGCTCCACGTGGCGACGGCGCTGTTCTCCGCGATCTGGCTCGAGGTCCTGCTCGCCGAGACCGGCGCCGGGAGGATCGTGCGAGGGGCGAACTGGCTGTGGTGTCTGGGAATCGTGTACTCGACGATGGCGACGAAGCAGCACGTGGCGATCGACGTCCTGGCCGGGGCGATCCTGGGGCTCGTCGTGGCCGTGCTGGCGGTGTGGTACCGAGCGCGCTACCGGTCGCTTCCGCCCGGCCCGCGGTGGGGCGACGCCGAGCATGGGTCGAGTGCCTGAGCTCGCCCGGCCGCGGGAGCAACGTCCGTCCGGAGGTCCCGACCGTCGGGCCATGGCGGACCCGAGGCGATCGGCGAGCGTCGGGCGGCGGGCTCGCGGATCGGACGGCGCCTGATGCTCAAGGCGTGCTTGATCATGGGGGGAGCCTTCATCGGCGCCACGCTCAGTCTCGCGGTCGCCCCCGCGCCGGCGTCCTGGATCGGGGCGGCCGGCATCCTCGTCGCGACCACCGCGCTGTTCGCGTGGTCGATCGGAAACGCCAACTCCGGCTTCTGGATCGAGACTCTCTCGCGGTCGCCTCGATCCTCGAGGGCGGTGGCGCTGACCTTCGACGACGGCCCGGATGCGCACTTCACCCCCCGGGTGCTGGACATCCTGGAGGAGAAGCGCGTCCCGGCGACGTTCTTCGTGGTCGGCACGCGCGCGGAGCGCCACCCCGAGGTGATCCGGCGCGCGCATGACCTGGGCCATGCCCTCGGAAACCATTCCCACACGCACTCGCTGCTGTTTCACCTGCTTCACCGGAGTGGGCTGCGGCGCGAGATCGGCGCGTGCAACGAGGCGATCCGCTCGGCGATCGGACGGGAGCCCCGCCTGTTTCGCTCCCCGCACGGCGTGAAGACTCCCGCGCTCGGCGACGTCCTGGCCGAGACCGGCATGTCGGCGGTCGGCTGGCAGGTGCGGGCGATGGACTACGTGGTCCGTGACCCGGGGCGCATCGCGCGCCGCATCGTCGAGGGAGCCGTCGACGGCGGCGTGCTCCTGCTGCACGACGGCGGGGGCTTCCAGGGAGGCGCGGACCGCTCGGCCACGGTGGAAGCGCTCCCGCTGGTGATCGACGGCCTCCGCGCCCGCGGCTTCACGTTCCTGCGGGTCGATCAGCTGTTCCCGGTGGCGGCCTATCGCGCGGAGGACGGGCGGGCGGGGTCCGGCAGCCCGGCGGCGCACGTCACCCGCCCCGCGGCCGGGCCCGACGCGACACCATGAGCTCGGCGACGGAAGACCTCGTCCGGAGCGGGAACCGGGGCGCGTCCCTCTCCCGCCGCGGGTGGTCGCTCCGGCGGGGGTGGCGCGCGCTCCGCACCGGGGTGGCGTTCCTCATGTTCGGGCTCGGTGTGCTCGTGATCAGCGTGCTGGGTCTGCCGCTGCTGCGGCTCACGTGGGGGCGACGGCCCGACTCGCAGGGGAGAGTTCAGCTCCTCATCCATCATGCGTTCCGGCTGTTCGCGTGGTTCATGGAAGCGACCGGGCTGATCCGCGTCACCTGGAGCGGCCGGGAGCGGCTGCGCGCGGGCCCCCTCCTCGTCGTGGCCAACCATCCGACGCTGATCGACGTGGTGCTCCTGGTGGCCGCGATGCCTCAGGCCGCCTGCATCGTGAAGACGGCCGCCCTGCGGAACGTCCTCCTTCGCCGGATCGTGAGGGGCGCGGGCTACATCGCCAATGACCGGCCCGACCCGCTGATCGTGGCGGGCACCGAGTGCCTCCGGCGAGGCCAGTCCCTGCTGATCTTCCCGGAAGGCACCCGCTCGCCGGGAGGACGGCTGGGGGCGTTCCGCCGCGGCGCCGCGCGCATCGCGCTCCGAAGCGGACGCGACCTCGTTCCGGTCGTCATCCGCTGCGCCCCGCCGACCCTCATGAAGGGGCAGCCGTGGCACGACGTGCCCGCGTCCACGGCTCACTTCACGCTCACCGTGATGGACCCGATCCGGGTGGGGGAGCTTCCCGCGGCCGGCAAGCCGGAGGCCGCGGGCGCCCGCGAGCTGACGGAGCTCCTGCAGGGCTTCTACGAGCGCAACCCTCACGTCAGCCGCTGATGGCCGCCCGGCGGCGGCGTCGAGGCGGCGAGGGTGGCGATGCCCCGGACGGGGCCGTCTCGGCCCGGCCGATCCCGGGGCCCGCGCCGGGGGCCCGGGCATGACCACGCTCCTGACGGCCTTGACGGTGGGCTATCCCTTCCTGATCTCGGCCGGGCTGGCGCTCGGACGCCCGCGATTGGTCGCGATGGCGCTGGGGGTGGTGCTGCTCGTGCTGGGGGCCTTCGCCTGGCGCTCGGGGTACCGGCGCGAGACGCTGTGGCGGCTCGTCGAGGTGGGCCTGATGGCGGGCTTCCTGCTGCTGGCCGCGATCGTGAACGAGGCGCACGTGTTTCGCCTCTGGCCGGCCCTGGCGAACGTCGCCATGCTGCTCTCGTTCGGGCGCACGCTCCTCGGAGGCCCGTCGATGGTCGAGAGCATCGCGCGCCTGTGGCGCGGCGAGCTGCCGGGCGACGTCGTGGCCTACTGCCGGCGGCTCACGGGCGTCTGGTGCGTGTTCTTCGCCCTGAATGGCGGCTTCAGCATGTGGCTGGCCTTCTACGGAAGCCTCGCGGCGTGGGCGATCTACACGGGCGTCCTGTCGTACCTGCTGGCGGGGGCGCTGTTCGCGGTGGAGCTCGCGTACCGGCGCCGGCGCTTCGCGAGCCGGGCGGCCTGAGGACCGGCGCCAGAGTGCCGTCGACACCTCGCCCGGCCGGCGCCGCGCGCGGCATCGACGTCGCCGGGGAGTCCCGGCGGGCGCTGAATCCCTGTCTGCTCATTCCGATCTTCAACCACGGCGAGACGATCGGCGGCGTGCTCGAGGCGCTGGCTCCCGTCGGGCTCCCGTGCCTGGTCATCGACGACGGGAGCGGCGAGTCCACGCGGGACGCCCTCCGGCGGGCGGCCGAGCGATGGCCCTGGGTCGAGCTTCATCGTCTCCCCGTCAACCGCGGCCGCGGGGCGGCGCTTCGATACGGCTACCGCCGGGCGTTCGAGCGGGCGTTCTCCCACGTCGTCCAGCTCGATGCCGACGGCCAGCACGACGCGGCCGACGTCTCGCGGTTCCTGGACGCGGCCCGCCGGAAGCCGGAGGCGCTCATCCTCGGCCGGCCCATCTTCGGCGCCGACTCGCCGCGGGCGCGGCGGTACGGCCGGCGGATCTCGCAGGCGTTCGTGTGGGCGGTGACCGGGTCCTTCGCGGTCGAGGATCCCCTCTGCGGGTTCCGGTGCTTTCCGCTTGGCCGCGTGATGCCGCTGCTGGAGCGGGTGACCTTCGGCGACCGGATGGAGTTCGACCCCGAGATCGTCGTGCGATTGGCCTGGGACGGCGGCGTCGTCGTGAACGTCCCGACCCGGGTGCGGTACTTCCGCGGCGGCCTGTCGAACTTCCGCATGATCCAGGACAACGCGCTCATCACGCGGGCATACGTGCGCCTGGTCGCGGCGGCCGCTCGTCGCTGGATCGCGTAGTGCCGGCGACGTCCACGACGGCGGCACCGGCCGGGCGCTCCTGGCTCTCGGTCGCCGAGCGCGGCTCGACCCTGGGCATGCGCTTCGTGGTCTGGTGCTACCGGCTGGCGGGCCGGCGCTTCTGTCAGGTGTTGATCTGGCCCGTCGTCCTGTACTTCTTCCTCACCGACCGGAGAGGGCGGCGCGCCTCGCTCCGGTACCTCCGGCGCCTGGACGTGCGGCCCGGCGGGCGCGAGGCGCTCGGCGGCCGGCCGGGGTGGCGGCACTCCTTCCGCCACTACCTCGAGTACGGGCTCAGCATCCTCGACCGCGTGGGCTTCTGGCTCGGCCGGGAGGACGCCTACGCCATCGAATTCAACGGCGCGGGCGTCTTCGCGAGGCTGCGAGAGGAACGGCGCGGCGCGATCGTCCTCGGCGCGCACCTCGGCAGCTTCGACGCGCTCCGCGTGCTGGCCCGGCGCGGGGGGACGGTCGTGAACGTGGTGATGTACATCGGCCACGCCCGGATGATCAACTCGATCTTTCACGCGCTCGACCGGAACGCCTCCCTCCGGCTGATCCAGCTGGATCCGACGTCGATCAACTCGGTCTTTGCGATCAAGGACTGCATCGACCGGGGCGAGCTCGTGGCGCTCCTGGCGGACCGGGTCGGCATCGGCGACGACAAGCGGACCGGGCCAGGCGAGTTCCTCGGGGACCGCACCCTCTTTCCGCACGGGCCGTTCCTTCTCGCGAGCCTCCTCAGGTGCCCGCTCGTCTTCATGGTCGCGCTGCGGGCGGGCGGCGGCCGATACCGGGCGTTCGCCGAGCTCGTCGCGGAGAAGGTCGCCGTCTCGGGGCCGGACGACCTCGATGCGCTCGTCGCCGATTACGCCGCGCGCCTCGAGCGCTACTGCCTGGTGGCCCCCTACCAGTGGTTCAACTTCTACGACTACTGGGGTGACGACGGCGGCCGGTAGCCGGCGGCGCCCGCGGAGAGCTTGCGGCGGGGCCGACCTGCCCCTATAGTCGTGACGACGGCCCGGCCTCACAGTCGGGCCGGTGCCATCGGCGGACCTCAGGTGCCGAGACAGTCCTGGAGGCGTAAGTCATTGTGGATAAAGGCGGACTCTGAGCCATGATGCTGCGCGCGACCGACGATCTCCGGATCGAGCGGCTCCGGCCGCTGATCCCGCCGGCCATCCTGATGGAGCAGTACGCCATCACGGAGACGGCGTCGAACACGGTCGCGGAGGGGCGGGAGGCGATCAACCGCGTGCTCCGCGACGAGGACGACCGGCTGCTGGTCGTCGTGGGGCCCTGCTCGATTCACGACGTCGAGGCCGCGCGCGACTACGCGACGCGCCTCCGGGCCGCCGCCGACCGGCTCGCCGACGACCTTCTGCTCGCCATGCGCGTCTACTTCGAGAAGCCGCGGACGACCGTCGGATGGAAGGGGCTCATCAACGACCCCCGGCTCGACGAGAGCTTCGCCATCAACGACGGCCTCGGCCTGGCGCGGGGGCTCCTCCTCGACCTCGCGAAGATGGGGCTGCCGGCGGGATGCGAGTTCCTGGACACGATCACGCCGCAGTTCATCGCCGACCTGGTGTCGTGGGGCGCGATCGGCGCCCGCACAACCGAGAGCCAGGTCCACCGTGAGCTGGCGTCGGGGCTCTCGATGCCGGTTGGCTTCAAGAACGGCACCGACGGCAACGTCCAGATTGCGGTCGACGCGATCCGCGCGGCCATGCATCCCCACCAGTTCCTCTCCGTGACGAAGCAGGGGCTGGCCGCCATCGTGGTCACGCGCGGCAACGACGCCTGCCACGTGATCCTCCGCGGCGGCCAGCGGCGGCCGAACTACCACGCCGAGGACGTGGAGCAGACGGCGAAGGTCCTCACGCGGGCCGGCCTGCCTCCGCGGATCATGGTTGACTGCTCGCACGGGAACAGCGGCAAGGACCACACCCGGCAGCCCGCGGTGGCGCGCGATCTCGCGGGGCAGATCGCCGACGGACAGCGTCGCGTCTTCGGGGTGATGATCGAGAGCCACCTGGTGGGCGGGCGACAGGACGCCCGCCCGGGCCAGCCCCTCACGTACGGCCAGAGCGTCACCGACGCGTGCCTCGCCTGGGACGACACGCTCCCGGTGCTGGACGACCTCGCGAAGGCCGTGCGCGCACGCCGGGAAAGGACCCGTGCCTGACGGGGCGGTCGCCGAGGCCCTCGCCGGACAGGTCGCCCTCGTCACCGGGGCGGGGCAGGGCATCGGCCGGGCGACGGCGCTCGCCCTGGCCCGCGCGGGAGCCGACGTCGCCGTCAACGACCTCCGCGCCGACGCGGCCGAGCGGGTGGCCGGCGAGGCGCGCACGCTCGGCCGGAAGGCCCTCGCGGTTCCGGCGGACGTGGCAGTGGTGTCGGAGATCGAGCGCCTGGTCGCGCGCGTCGCGGAGGGCCTGGGGCGGCTCGACATCCTCGTGAACAACGCGGGCGTCATCCGGCCGACCCCGTTCGGCCAGGTGACCGAGCGCGACTGGGACGACACGTTCGCGGTCAACGCCCGCGGGCTCTTCTTCTCCATGCAGGCGGCGGCGCCGGTGATGATCCGCCAGGGCGCGGGCGCCATCGTCAACGTCTCCTCGATCGCCGGCCGGGGCTCCGCGAGCCTCTCGCCGCCGTACGCGGCCAGCAAGGCGGCGGTCCTCTCGCTGACGCAGCAGGCGGCGCGAGCCCTCGCCCGCCACGGCGTTCGCGTCAACGCGGTCTGCCCGGGGATCGTCGATACCGACTTCAACTGGCGGCTCGACGACCTGATCGGCGTCCGCCAGCAGGGCCTCGCCGCCGGCGAGTTCATGAAGCAGCGGGCGGCGACCGTGCCGCTCGGCCGGCTCGCCGATCCCGACGACATCGCCCGTGTCATCGTGTTCCTGGTCTCCCCGGCGGGCGGGTACATCACGGGACAGGCGGTCACCGTCGACGGCGGCTACCTGATGCACTGAAGACCGAGCAAGAGGTGGTCCAGGCCGTGAAGGTGGCGAAGTACGAGGGGTGGGGCGGGTACAAGGAGATGTTCGCGCTGAACGTGGCCGGCATGTACCGTCACGTCCAGTCCCACCGCCGGCCGAACTGACCCTGTCTCCGCGCCGTGCTGTCGCGTCGGCGGCGCGGGGGGGCGGCGGCGGGCCCGGCTCCCCGATGCGGGGCTTCGAGCAGATCCCGTGGCTCTACGACTCGGCCCTCGCGATCGCCGAGTGGACCGGCCTCGCGCGCTGGCGGCGATGGCTCTGCGAGGATGCCCGCGGGCGCGTCCTGGACCTCGGCTGCGGCACGGGCCGGAACCTGCCGTTGCTTCCCGCCGGCTCGGTGGGGATCGATCCCGCGCTCGACCCGCTCCACCGGGCCCGGCGCCGCGCCCCCGCCGCGCGCCTCGTCCAGGCCCGGGCCGAGGCGCTGCCCTTCCGTGACGCGACCTTCGACACCATCGTGAGCGGCCTCGTCTTCTGCAGCGTCGACGATCCGGCGGCGGGCCTCGGCGAGGTCCGGCGCGCGCTGCGGCTCGGGGGAACGCTCCGGATGCTGGAGCACGTGCGCTCCGCGCATCCCTGGCGAGCCCGCGTGCAGGACCTGATCCAGCCCGCGTGGACGCGCGTCGCGGGCGGCTGCCGGCCGAACCGCGACACCGAGCGAAGCGTGGAGGCCGCCGGCTTCGCGATCGACCTCGCCACGCGCCAGGCCCGCAAGAACCTCCGGCGATTCGTCGCGCGGGCCCGCTCGACGCCGGGCCGGATTGCTCCGCCCGGCCCGGCGGGATAGCATCGGCTCGGTTTCCTCCGTCGAGGCAGCCGACGGCCTGACATCGCCATGCCTACCGGGATCCGGATCGTGCGCGACCCAATCACCCTGGAGGAGCTGCGGAGCCTCGCCCGGGAGCAGTTCGGCGACATGGTGAAGGCGGTGGTGGACGTGCAGCAGGGCATCATGGCGATCGGTGGCGAGCTTCACGCCGATGCGGAGGCGGTCCTCCTGGACGAGGGCTCCCGTCAGACGGATCTCTGGGGCATCAACCTGTATCCCGACGTCCCTCCCGCCGAGCGCGTCGAGTTCGACTCGATGATCAACGTCCGGCCCGGGCAGGGGAACCGATCCCGCTCGGTCGAGGACGCCGTGCGGCGAGAGCGCATCCGGGAGATCGTGGCCCGGCTGGTCCGCGAATGACGGCGCCGGTACCTCGCCATCCGCAGCTCGCCGCGGGCCGCTGGCAGCAGCTCTCGCTCTCCGAGCAGCTGGCCAACGTCGGGTCGGAGGTGGGGCGGATGCGGCGGCGAGGCCCCGCGGAGCGAACTGCCGCCTTCGAGCGCGCGCTGGAGCTTCTCGATCTCACGCTGGCCGACCCGCGCTGGCACGGTCGGCTGAAGGAGATCGCGCGGGCGCGCGAGGTGCTGTGCGACGCCGCCGAGGGCGGGCGCGAGTACGGGGCGACGCTGGAGGAGCTCGACCGCTACTTCCTCGACTTCGCGATGGCAGCGCGCCGGGGGCGCTAGCGCCGTCCCCGCGGGCCCCTATCGGGCCGGGGGCAGGCCGACGACGACGGATTTCGTCTCGAGGTACTCCTCGAGCCCCTCGCGCCCGCCCTCGCGCCCGAGCCCGGACTCCTTGAAGCCGCCGAACGGGACCTCGTGCGTGTAGCCGACGGCGTCGTTGACGCCGACGAGCCCGTACTCGAGCGCCTCCGCGACGCGGGTCGCCCGACCGAGGTCGCGCGTGTAGACGTATGCGGCCAGGCCGAACCGCGTGGCGTTCGCCCGCTGCACCAGCTCCGCCTCGGTCCGGAAGGTCAGGACCGGCGCCACCGGGCCGAAGATCTCCTCCTGGCAGATCCGCATGTCGTCGCGCGCGTCGAGGAGCACGGTGGGCGCGTAGAAGTGACCGCGCGCGAGCGGGCCGTCACCGAGCACGTGGCCGCCGGCGGCCAGTCGGGCCCCGGCGCCGACCGCGTCCCGGACGAGCTCGTCCACCTTCCGGCGCGTCTCCTCGTTGATCAGCGGGCCGACCACCACCCCCGGCTGCGTGCCGGGGCCGACTCGCAGGGCCCGGACCGCCTCGACGAAGCGCGGGACGAACGCGGCGGCGATCGACGCCTGGACGAAGATCCGGTTGGCGCAGATGCACGACTGCCCGCCCACGCGCAGGAACTTCATGGCCACCGCCCCCTCGACCGCCGCGTCGAGGTCGGCGTCGTCGAAGACGACGAAGGGGGCGTTCCCGCCGAGCTCGAGCGACACGCGCTTGAGCGTTCGCGCGGCGGCGGCCGTCAGCGTCTTCCCGACGTCGGTCGACCCGGTGAAGGCGAGCTTGGCGACCAGGGGGTGCTCGACGAGGGCGTGGCCGATCGGCGCCGAGCGGGCGCCGGTCACGACGTTGAGCACGCCCCTGGGCACACCCGCCTCGGCGGCCAGCCGCGCGAGGAGGAGGGCCGTCAGCGGCGTGGCCGACGCCGGCTTGAGCACCACGGTGCAGCCGGCCGCGAGCGCCGGCGCGATCTTCCGCGTCACCATCGTCGCCGGGAAGTTCCACGGCGTGATGGCCGCGACCACCCCCAGGGGCTGACGCAGCACCCAGAGACGCTTCTCCCGGGCCGGCGACGGGACGAGGTCGCCGTAGGCCCGCCGCGCCTCTTCCGCGAACCAGCCGAAGTAGCCGAGCGCGAACAGGACCTCGCGCCGCGCCTCCTCGAGGGGCTTGCCGTTCTCGCGGGTGACCTGGCGGGCGAGGTCCTCCAGGTTCAGCTCCATGAGCGACTGGATGCGGTGGAGGATCGCGGCGCGCGCCCGCGCGGGCGTCGCCGCCCAGACCGGGAACGCCCGGTGAGCCGCCTCGACGGCCCGCGCCGCCTCCGCGGGCCCGCCGTCGGCGACGTCGGCGATCACCTCGCCGGTCGCGGGGTCGAACACCGCGAACGCGCCGCCTTCGGCCGCCTCGATCCACTCGCCGTCCACGAACATCCGGTGATGTTCCGCCATGGTCGTGGCCCTCCCGGGGGCAGGCTGCTCGGTCGGTGGGCCGCATTCTGCGCCCCGGCCCGGCGAGGGTCAAGGCATACTAGTGTTCCGTCCGCGAAGTCATGTTAACGGCCACGCCGGACGGCCTTGGCGATGATGTCCGCCGGGGTCTTGGTCCAGACGAAAGGTGTCGGGTGAGCATTCCAGTGCGCGATGTACTGGTCGATGTGGCGGATCAGGGCTCGGACGGTTTCGAACGACCCGCGTCGCACCGACGTCCGGGTCAGGATCCCGAACCACGCTTCGATCATGGTCAGCCAGGACGCGCCCTTCGGGGTGAAATGCAACGGGACCCTCGGATGCGCCTGGAGCCAGGCCTGCACCGCCGGGGTCGAGTGGGTGGACGAGTTGTCCACCACGACGTGCAACTCGCGACCGCGACAGGCGCCCGCGAGCCGCTTGAGAAACGCCAAGAAGTCGGCCCCGGTATGCCGGGGGCGACATTCGCCGAGGATCCGCCCACTGGCCACCTCGAGCGCGGCGTACAGGCTCGTCAGGCCATTCCGGCGGTCGTCGTGCGTCTGGCGGGCGGGCAGCCCGGGCCGCAACGGGAGCAGCGGTTGCGTGCGGCTCAGGGCCTGAATCTGCGTCTTCTAACTCTACTTCGGTGACGGAACACTGGCTGCCAGCGATGGCCGCCGCCGCCGAGCCCCGCCCCTTCGCGGTCCACGTTCCCGACGGGGTCCTGCAGGACCTCCGAGAGCGTCTCGCGAAGACGCGCTGGCCGGACGAGATTCCGGGATCGGGCTGGATCGTCGAGAAGTTCCAGCGCTGGACCGACTGCGATGGCGACGTCGAGCGGGCTGTCAGCCGCGACGACATCCTCACCGACGTGACGATCTACTGGGTCACCGGGTCGATCAACGCGTCGTTCTGGCCATACTACGACCGGGTGCACCGGGGATGGCCCTTCCCGGATGGCAAGATCGACGCGCCGACGGGCTACGCCGAGTTTCCTCGCGAGATCCTCCGTCCCCCGCGCGCCTGGGCGGAGCGGGCCTTCGACATCCGCCGGTGGACGCGGATGCCGCGCGGCGGCCACTTCGCGGCGCTGGAGGCGGCGGACCTCCTGGCTGAGGAGATCGGCGCGTTCTTCCGGCCGCTCCGTCGCCCGTGAGCTCCGACTGGCCGCGCCCGCTGATCGCGCCGGCCGAGCTGGCCGCGCGGCTCGATCGCCCCGAGCTTCGCCTCGTCGAGTGCGGCGCCGCCACCACCGCGCTGCCGGACCGGAGCGACTTCCGGGCCGAGAGCACGCGGGCGCTCTACGACGCGGGGCACATCCCCGGCGCGGTCTTCGCGGATCCGATCACGGAGCTGTCCGATGCGGCGAGTGGACTTCGGTTCACGATGCCTCCGCCCACGCGCCTGGCCAAGGCCTTCGGCCGGCTGGGAATCGGACCCGGCGCGTTCGTCGTGCTGCACTGCCGGGACCACAACGTGTGGGCGGCCCGGCTCTGGTGGATGCTCCGCGCCATCGGATTCGACGACGCGGCGGTCCTCGACGGCGGATTCGTGCGGTGGGTGAAGGAAGGCCGGCCCGTCACCGCCGCCGTGTCGCGCGACGCCCCGGCGCGACTCGAGGCCCGCCCGCGCCCGGGGCTCTTCGTGGGCAAGACCGCCGTGCGCGCGGCGCTGGGCGATCCCGGCGTGGTCCTCGTCAATGCCCTGTCGGCCGACCAGCACGCGGGCCGGGGCGGCGTCACCTACGGGCGTCCCGGGCGGATCCCGGGGAGCGTGTGCGTCCCGGCCCGCTCCCTGACCGACGACGCGACGCACGCGTACCTGCCGCGCGACGACCTCCGCGCGGCGTTCGAGGCGGCCGGCGTCCTGCGCCGGGGCGCCGCCGGCGGCCGGTCGGTCGTGACCTACTGCGGGGCGGGGATCGCCGCCTCGAGCGCCGCCTTCGCCCTCACCCTCCTCGGCGCCGCCGACGTCGCGGTCTACGACGGCTCGCTCGAGGAGTGGGCCCGCGATCCGGCGTGCCCGATGGAGGGCGGGCCCGCGGCCCCGTGACCCTGGACGGCGCCACTCCGCCCCTCCTGATCCTGCTGCTGACGGCGCTGCTGCTCGCGGCCCGGCGGATCGCCTGGCCGCGGACGGGAGCGCGCGGGGCGCCGCCGCCGTGGACGGACGTCGTCGTCGCGACCGCGGTCGTGGCGCTGAGCGCGGGGCTCCTCCTCGCGATGGGTCGGCCCCTCGCCTATCGCCACGGACCCGTCCGGCTGTGGTCGGGCGACACCCGGAGCGACCAGAACTCCCAGCAGCTGGCCGACCCCTACGCCTTCACGCACGTCACGCACGGCGTTCTGCTCTTCGGCCTGGTGGGGCTCCTGGGGCGGCGGCTCCCGACCCGGACGCGCGTCGTGATCGCGCTCGCCCTCGAGTGCGCCTGGGAGGTCTTCGAGAACACCGACGCCGTGATCCAGCGCTACCGCGCCGCCACCGTCTCGCTCGGGTACTACGGCGACAGCGTGGTGAACTCCGTCGGAGACATCCTGGCGGCGGCGATCGGTTGCCTGCTCGCGGCGTGCCTGCCGGCCTGGGGGCTGATCGCGGGGATCGTCGTCGTCGAAGGCGTGCTGGCCGTGTGGATCCGGGACAATCTCGCGCTCAACATCCTCATGCTGCTGCGTCCGATCGAGGCGATCCGCCGCTGGCAGATGGGCGGGTAGGTGACATTCCGAGTCCGGGAGCGAGATCTACCTCATGAACGCCGACGGGTCGGCGGTCCGGGCTCTCACCGCGAACAATGCCTGCGGCTTGGCCAACGAGAGCGAGGGAAAGCTCAACAGCCTGGGGAAGGCCGCCTGGACCCCCGACGGCCGGCGTCTCCTCTACCGCGCCGGCGTGTGCAAGACGGACTGCAAGGTGTGCGTCATCGACCTGGGGACCGGCCGGGTTTCACCGCTGGTCAACGAGCGGATGGTTCGAGGCTTCGCCCTCGCGCCCGACGGCCGGTCCGTCGCGTACACCTGGAACCGCCAGATCCTTGTCATGGACCTGGAGAGCGGAGCCCGGGGACCGCTGGTTCAGGACGCCTGGGGGCCCGCGTGGTCGCGAGAGGGCCGGCGCATCGCCTTCCTCGTTGCCGAGCATCCAGACGCCAGCGCTCGCCTCTATCACATCGAGACGATCGCGCCGAACGGTCGCGACCGGAGGCGTGTGAGCCAGCGCGCCGGGAACTATTGGGCGCTTACCTGGTCGCCGGCGCCTGTCTCACGCCCCTAGCCGGATGCCGCCCGGGGTCTCCAGCGCCTCGTCCCGGGCGCCGGAGACCCGGGCTCTGGTCGAGCGGGGTTACTTGTCCTTGATCGCGGCCTGCACCTTCTGGGCGACGTCGGGCGGGATCGTGCTCATCCCGTGGGCGGTCTTCGCGTGCTCCGCGCCCTTCTTCATGACCTCGGCGACGTCGTGTCCCTCGATCACGGCCTTGCAACCCGGCATCAAGTCTCCGCAGTGAAGCACCTTCGCCATGATCAGCCTCCCTCGTCCGCGTGGCGGTGACGGCGACCGCGCCCGAGAGTCACGCCCCGCGGCGGTCACGAGCGACGGTTCCCGCCGCTCGCATGCTTTCGACGGTAGACCCGGCCCCCGGCCGCGTCAACTCGAAAGTCCTTCGGCCCAAGCTCACCGTGAGATGCTCGGTTGCCCCGACGATGTCGCCGATCTCCCCGACCTGACGGCCCCGTCGGGCAGGGGATCCGCGGGGGCTCAGCCGACGGCGGGGATCACCTCGCGGGCGATGAGCTCGAGCGCGGCGAGGTCGTCGATGTCCAGGCACTGCAGCATGACGCCCTGGATGCCGAGCCCCTGCCAGCGACGGAGGTCCCGCACCACGTCGTCCACGGAGCCGAAGAGGAAGCTCTGGGCCCGCCACTCCGCCTCATGCTCGGGCACGCGAGGGAACCACTCGCGTCCCCGGGCCAGCCGGGCCGCGACCTCGGCGCGGGTGCGGCCGACCACGATCGGCGCCATGAGGGACAGGCGGATCGTCGCGGGGTCCCGTCCGACGGCGCGGCAGTGCCCGGCCAGGACGTCGAGCTTTCGCGGATACTCGTCGAAGGTCACGCGCGTCACGTTCCACTCGTCCGCGAGCTCGGCGGCGACGCGCATCGTCCGGCGCTCGCCGCGTCCCCCGACGATCAGCCGCGCGCCGATGGGGAGCGGGAAGCTCTGCGCCTCGTGGAGCGCGACATGGGGCTGCTCCAGCGTGACCGGCGTCCCGCGCCACAGCGCGCGTATCGCGCGCGCGCCCGCCTCGAAGCGGTCCATGCGCTCGCGGAGGGCCGGGAAGGGGATGCCGAACATCCGGTGCTCCATCTCGTTCCAGCCCGCGCCGATGCCGAGGTCGAAGCGGCCGCCGGCCAGCTGGTCGATGGCGGCGGCCCGCTTGGCGAGGATGGCCGGGTGGTAGAAGGTCAGGGGCGAGACGATCGGGCCGAAGCGGATGCGCCGGGTCGCGGTCGCCAGCCAGGGGAGCGAGGCCCACGTCTCGAGCGACGGCCGCGTCGAGTCGCCGAAGAGCCCGGTGAGGTGGTCGGAGCGATAGAGTCCGGCGAACCCGCCGTCCTCGGCCGCGCGCGCCAGGCGCTGCCAGCGCTCCCAGGTGAGGCCCTCCTGGCCCTCGATCATGACGTTCAGCTCGAGCGGCTTCATGCGTCCTCCCTCGCTTGGCGTGTGGGGTCAGACCCGTCATGGAGGACGGCGCGCGTCGCGGCGAGCGCCTCGCGGGCGACGGTCTCCGGGTCGCGGGCCCACGCCACGGGGTTCGGCGCCTCGTAGGAGCAGTGGCCCGCGTACCCCGAGCGGGCGATGAGCCGGAAGAACTCGCGGAACGGGACGATGCCCTGGCCCGGCGGTAGGCGGTCGAGGGTCTGGCCGGGCTGGAGACCCGACGCCGGCACGTCGCTGAACTGGACGTAGGCGATCTCGCCGGGACCGAGGTCCTCCAGCGCCCGGAGGCCGCCCCCGCCGCGGTGCAGGTGGTAGGCGTCGACCAGGAGCCCGCACGACGGGTGACCCGCCCGGGCGAGCAGCTCGCGCAGCCGCTCGAGCGTGCTGAGCTGGGCGGCCTGCGACGGGGCCTCGAGCGCGATCCGGACGCCGTGGGCGGCGCCGAGATCGCCGACCTCGCGGACGGCGGCGGCGGCCCGGGCGAGCTCGCCCTTCCCCACGTCCGCCGGGCTCATGACGGTGGGCGCCCCGAGAGCCCGCGCCCACCGGCAGGACTCGGCCATCGCGGCGAGGAGCCGCACTCGCTCCTCTCCATCGGCGAACATCCAGCCGAGCTGGCCGCCGACGCACGCCACGGCGAGGCCGCTCCCGCGGACGAGATCGAGCACCGCCTCCGACGACTGACCCTTCGCGGCGGCCCGCGCGAAGTCGACCCGCCGGAGCTCGACGGCCGGCCACCCGGCGGCCCGCGCCGCCCGGAGCGCGTCCGGCAGCGGCGAGGAGTCGAGCGTCCAGGTGTGGAGCGCGAGTCGCATGACGGGGTCAGACCCCGGAGCGGGGTCGGCGCCGGACGGCGTGACGCAGCGCAAGAGCGGATTGACGCGCTCTGGGGTCTGACCCCACCTAGCTTCCCTTTCGGTACGCGAACGCGTCGGGATTGACGACGTGGAGGCGCTCGCCCTTGAGGTGGGCCGCGATCGTCGCGATGGCGATGTTCAGCATGTTGAGGCTGGCCTCGTGGGTGTTGTAGCCGATGTGCGGG
Organism: Candidatus Methylomirabilota bacterium; assembly: GCA_036558225.1. Taxonomy (GTDB): domain Bacteria; phylum Methylomirabilota; class Methylomirabilia; order Rokubacteriales; family DASRDR01; genus DASRDR01. Next base: position 24,441 of record DATBGA010000080.1, read on the forward strand.
GTGATGAGGGCGTTCGGCAGGTCCCGGAAGACGTGGGGGCCGGGCGGCACGGGCTCCTCGTCGTAGACGTCGAACGCGGCGCCGGCGATCTTCCCCGCGCGCAGGAGGTCGGCCAGCGCGGCGTTGTCCACGATCTTCGCGCGCGCCGTGTTCACGAAGTAGGCCTCGGGCTTCAGCCGCGAGAGGAGGGCCCGCGACACCAGGTGCTCCGTCTCGGGCCGGAGCGAGAGGTGGATCGACACGACGTCCGAGCGGCTGAAGACCTCTTGCAGCGGGACGAGGACGAGGCCGTGCTTCGCGCGGTCCGGCGTCGGGCGCCGCGTCCAGCCCACGAGCGTCATGCCGACCCCCGCCCCGAGCCGGGCCATCTCCTGGCCGATCGGGCCGAGCCCGACCAGCCCGAGCGTCTTGCCCCGGAGCTCGGTGCCCTGGAACCGGCCCGGCTCCCAGCGGCCCTCCTTGAGGGACACGTAGGACGTGGCGATGTGGCGGGTGAGGGCCAGGATCATCCCCAGGCAATGCTCGGCGACGGAGGTCGCCCCGTAGTCGGGCGTGTTGCTCACGACGATCCCCCGGCGGGTCGCCGCCTCGATGTCGATGCAGCTCGCGTAGCCGATCCCGAGGAACGCGACGAACTTGAGATGTGGGCAGCGCGCGAGCACCTCTTCGTCCATGAGCGTGTAGTCGAGGACGACCACGTCGGCGTCCTTGACGCGCTCGATGAAGTCGGCCTTGTCGCGCGGGTGGCCGGGAGAGACGACGAGCTCCCCGAGGCGACGGAGCGGATCGAGGTGCTCGGGCTTCTGGACGAACTCGGCTCCCTCGGGGATGACGATGCGCACGGTCGGGGCTCCTTTGGTCAGGCGGCGCGCGGGATGCGGCGGGGCGCGGCCCCGGGCTGTCCGGTCACGGCTCGGGCCGGGAGAAGCGCTGGGCATTCCCCATGTGCGGCCAGACGTACGCCTGGACGTTCGCGAGAATCTGCCGCTGGTGGTTGCGGTCGTGGTGGACCCATTCGGCCAGGAGGTCCGCGATGGAGAGCCGTCCCACCTTCGGGTGGCGGCCGGCCCGCGAGAGGTCCGCGGGACGGAGAGTCTCGACGAGCGCCGTGCTCGCGTCGCGCAGTCGCGTCCACTCCGCCAGGATCGCGGCGGGATCGCGCGCGCAATCCCGGCGCTCCCGCGCGACGGCATCCTGGTCCCAGGTCCGGAACTCGGGATCGGCCTCGGCGAGGAGCGTCCGGACGCGGCCCGCGAAGCCGCGCTCCTCCGCCTCGATGAGATGACCGACGACCTCCAGGACGCACCACTCGCCCGGAGCGGGGTGCCAGCGCAGCACGGGAGCCGGCAGCCCGATGAACTCCATGCGGACTCCGAGGTGCGAGGCCCGCAGTGCGTTGGCGACCTCGCGCGGGCCCAGCGGCGCGGAGGGCTCGGGCTGCGTCATGGGGTCAGACCTTGGCTTCCATACGGCTCCGTTGCCCGCTCCCGGGTTGTTCGGAAGCCAAAGTCTGACCCCGGATCGCTGGCGCGTCAACCGCGCAGCAGCGCGGTCAGGAACTCGACGGCGCGCCGCTCCGCCCAGGAGCGCGCGCGCCACGGCCACCGGCCCTCCAGGAACCCGGCGTGGCCGCCGCGCGGGGTGAACTCGGCCCGGACGTCCTGCGGGAGGTCCCGGGGATCCGGCAAGGTCCGGCCCGGCACGATCGGGTCGTCGTGGGCGCCGATGAGGAGCGTCGGACGGCGGATCCGGGCGACGTAGGGGCCGCTGGAGGACCGCGTCCAGTAGTCCACCTCGTCCCGGAAGCCGTTCAGGGGTGCGGTGACGATCCGGTCGTACTGGGCGAAGGTCCGCGCCCGGAGCGTCGCCGCCACGTCGACGAAGCCGGGATACCGTCGCGCCTTCTCGATCACCTTCGAGCGCATCGTCCTCAGGAAGTTGGCGGCGTAGACGAGGCGGCGGACGCCGCGGTCGAGGACGCGCGCGCTGGCGGCCACGTCGAAAGGGACCGAGATGCCGACCGCGCCGCGCAGCTCGGTCGGGGCCGCCTCGCCGACCTCGCCGAGCCACTTGAGGAGGACGTTGCCGCCGAGCGAGACGCCGACGGCGCCGATCGGGACGCCGGGCGCGCGCTCGACGAGCGTCCGGACCACCCAGGCGAGGTCGCCCGTCTCCCCCGAGTGGTAGAAGCGAGGGAGCCGGTTGAGCTCCCCGCTGCAGGAGCGGAAGTTGAGGACGACGCCGCGCCAGCCCGCCGCGCGCCCCACCCGGAGGAGTCCCGACACGTAGTGAGAGCGTGACGAGCCCTCGAGCCCGTGGAGCACGAGGAGCCGCGGCCCGCCGTCCGCGTCGCCGTCCCGGTCGAGCCAGTCGAGGTCGACAAAGTCCCCGTCGGGCGTCAGCAGCCGCTCCCGGCGGAGCGCGGGGGCGTCGCTCCGGAAGAGCGGGCCCCAGATCGTCTGGACATGACCGTTCCGGGCCCACCAGGGCGGACGGAAGGCGCGCTCGCCGGCGGCGGGCCCGCCGGAGAAGATGGACCGCAGGGTGCGGGCTCGGGTGGGCGTCAAGGCTCGAGCTCGTCAGAAGCCGGCGCGGGCGGGGCTCTCGATCAGGAGCACCGATTCCTGCTGGAACCGGCGGCGATAGACGTCCCGGAGCTCCTGGACCGACGCGCGGGGCCGGGCGTCCGGCCCGTGGACGATCAGCAGGATCTTCGTCGGCTCCGCGATGATCCGTCCGTCGCGCCCGCGGTACTGGCCCAGGGCGTCGAGCACCGTGAACCCGTCGGGGAAACGGGGGGCGACCTCATCCGCCACGAACGCCCGCCACTCGTCGTCCGTCACGACGCTGCCGTCGGGCTTCAGCCGGCCGAAGTAGAGCTCGCTCCGGACGAGGGCCTGGGTGCCGGGCAGGGGATCGAGGGCCGGCCCGGTTCCCGCGCAGCCGGCCGCGGCCAGGACGAGCAGGGCCGCGAGGACGGCGCGGACGCGCGCGGGCCGGGCGCGGACGGTCCGACCGATCACCGCGTGTAGCGCCCGAGCGCGTCCCGGTTCAGCCGCACGCCGAGTCCGGGACCGGTAGGCACCCGGAGCATCCCCTCGTCGTCCAGGCGGAACGGCGGATCGATGATGTCCTCGATGTACGGCACGCCGGTCTGATACTCGACCCAGCGGGCGACCGGCATCGCGGCGCTCAACGCCAGGTCCGCCGCCACGCCGATGCCCGTGTTCCAGCCATGGGGGACCAGGAGCACCCCGTGGTCCTGGGCCATCCAGCCGATCCGGCGCACCTCCGAGAGCCCCCCGCACTTCGTCGCGTCCGGCTGGATCACGTCGACCGCGCGCTCGGTGAGGAAGGGCTGGAACGCCTGGCGACGCGTGAGGACCTCGCCGGTGGCGACGAGGACGGGCGAGGTCTGGCGGAGCTCCTTGAAGCCGGTGACGTCGTCGGGACGGAGGGCCTCCTCGAACCACACGATCCCGTAGTCGCCCAGCATCTTGGCGGTCTCGCGGGCCCACGAGACGCCGTGGGGCCAGAACTGCTCGCTGCCGCCCGCGTCGACCATCAGCTCGACGTCGTCGCCCACCGTCTCGCGCGCCGTCTGGATCAGGAGCTCGTCGAGCTTCCGGCTGACCCGGCCGAACGGGCGCCATCCCATCTTGATCGCCCGGAAGCCGCGCGCGATCTGGGCCGAGAGCTTGTCCCGGAGGACCGGCGGATCGTCGAAGAGGATCGACGCGTAGGGCTTGATGCGGTCGCGGTAGTTGCCGCCGAGGAGCCGCGAGACGGGCTGGCCGAGCGCCTGGCCCTGGAGGTCCCACAGCGCGATGTCGATGCCGCTGATGGCGTGCTCGACGGCTCCGCCGCGGCCCTGCCAGAATGTCATCTGGCGGAGCTTCTCGGCGACCCGCTCGGCCTCGAGACCGGTCTCGCCGACCAGCATGGGCCGGAGGAGCTGGAGGGCGGCCTCCACCAGGGCCTGGCTCGTGAAGCAGCTTCCAATCCCGGTGAGGCCCTCGTCGCTCCGCACCTCGACGAGCGTGTTCATCTGCTCGTCGGTCCTCGTGCCGCCGGGCCAACCCGTGTCGTGGGTGGCGCCCGACAACGGGATCGTCCGCACCTCGGTGATCTTCATCGGCCTCCTCGTGTCGTGCTCGGTGTCATGCTCGCGTCGCGGCGGCGTCGAGGTGGGGCGGCACGGCCCGACCGTTCGAGATGTTGCCACAGGCCGTGCTCTCGTGCCACGCGAGTCCGTCCCGCGAGCGGGCCGCGTGCTAGTCTCTTCTGGCGGCGGGGGGGTCCGATCCGGCCGCGATGCCACTCTCACGGAAGCGAGGGAAGGGCCATGGCCGATTCTCGGCAGCTGCGCCGGCTGATCAGCTACAACCAGTGGGCGGACGAGCGGGTCCTCGCCGCGATCGACGGCCTCTCCGCGGAGGAGCTCGCCCGGCCCCGGGAGGCGTACTTCGGGACCCTCGCGGCGAACCTCCGCCACACCCTGACGGCGCAGCGCAACTGGCTCGCGCGGTGGCGGGGCGAGGCGCGCCCGGACCAGACGATCAGCGAGCCCTGGCGCGAGGCCTACGGGTCGACGCACGGCGCCCTCCGCGAGTTCGTCGCCGGGCTGTCCGACACCGACACCGATCGGGTCCTGCGCTTCAAGGATCTCCAGGGGATTGACCGCGAGATGGTGCTGGCGGACGCGATCACCCACGTGGTGAACCACGGCACGGCGCACCGGGCGGAGACGGGTCTCCTCCTGGAGCGCCTCGGCCGGTCCCCCGGCGACCTCGACTACTCCTACTACTGCCGCGAGCGCCCCTGAGCGCCCCTCGCGGCGCCGTCAGCCGCCGGAAGCGGCGCCCCCGGCGGTGAAGCGGAGCAGGACCCAGTCCCGCCCTTCGAGAGCGACCTCCCGGGGCGCGTCCAGCGCCGCCACCTCGGGCAGCCGCTTCCGCGTCACGAGGAGGAGGCGACCGCCGTGGCGCCGCGCCGCCTGGACCGCCTCGGCGGCGGACCCGCTGGAGGCCGCGAGCAGACGCTCCCCGTAGTAGAGGAGCGGGTTCGCCGACGCCCAGTAGTGATTGCCGAGGTACGGCACCGGCTCACCAGCGGGCGCCAGCGCCTGGATGGTCGCCGCGTTCCCCTTGAAGGCGGCGTTCGGATCCCGCGTGAGCAGGGACGGGGCCCACCAGAAGGCGAGCGCGACGATCACCGCGCCGGCCGGGACCAGGACGGAGGCGAGGAGGCCGGCGACGCGCGGGACGAGCGCGACGAGGGCGTGACCGGCGCAGAGCGCCAGCGCCGGCAGGATCGGGAAGATGAACCGCGGCGTTCGGAAGGACGCGAGTCCGTAGAGCAGCACCGGGAGGACGATCCAGGCCGCCAGGACGGCGCCCCGGGCCCGGAGCAGCCCCGGCCGGCGGAGCAGGAGCCAGAGCCCCACGAGGCCGGGCAGGACGATGGGCTGGTAGAACTTCAGCAGGATCAGCGGGTAGGACCGCACGACGCCGAGCCCGAAGGACCGCGTGGATCGTCGGACCACGTGCGCGAGCAGGTGCGACGCGACCGCGCCCGGTCCCTGGGTCCACCACTGATGAGCGAGCCACGACGCGCCGATCGCGACGCCGAGCCCGAGACCGATCCACACCCAGGGCCGGCGGAGCGGCGCGCGCAGCTCCTCGCTCGCGAGCGCGCCCGCGAGGACGAGGACGGGCAGCAGGCCGAGCACGCTCTTCGTCAGGATGGCCGCGCCCAGGGGCACGGCCAGCGCGACCTGCCACCGGGGCCGCCGGCGCGCCTCCAGGTACACCCACACCGTGGCGGTGATCCAGAACGTGAGCGGGACCTCCATCATGAGGCGGCGCGCGTTGTCGACGAAGATCGGCGTGGCGAGGAGGCACGCGGTCCCGACCACGGCGGCCCGGCGCCCGACGGTGAGCGCGCCGATCCGCCAGGTGAGGACGAGGGTGCCGAGGGCCAGCAGCACCGTGGGCAGTCGCGCCGCGAGATCGCGCTCGCCGAGGGCGTCGAAGGTGCGGGCGACGAGCCAGAGGTGGAGCGGCGGGTGCTGGTGGGTGGGCATCCCGTTCCAGGTGACCGTGTAGACGCGCCCGCTCCGCGCCATCTCCACCGCCTCTCGCGCGTAGAACGCGTCCTCCAGCGAGGGGAGGCTCAGGTCTCCCATGCGCGCCGTGAACAAGGCCAGCGCGGCCACCAGGATGACCAGGAGCGGCCGGAGCGACTGCGACTCGGCGGCGGGCGTCCGCCTCTTCATCTCAGCGGTCATGGGCGGGGCTCAGCGCAATGCGGGCCGCGGGCCGGAGCCGCGCGCGTCGGTGCGAGCCCGCGCGTCTGGTGCCTCACCACCGGGTGGGCTACGATGATCATGGTCGGTCATGCGAAAGAATCGCGGCACCGCGGCGGGGGCTCGTCGCCGCGCGCCCGGCATCTGGTGACGGCGCTGGAGTCCGGACGGCGCATGCGGTCACACTCGACCGCCCG
>DATBGA010000081.1:0-13119 GCA_036558225.1 Candidatus Methylomirabilota bacterium
CCCTACGGGTGGTAGCCTCGAGCGGCCCGGGCATGGAGCGGGGTCGTCGACGTTGACACGACGCGAGAGCGGGTGCTAGCGTGTCTCGTCTATCGAGCGACGTCTCGACGCGCACGCCGCATTCATCTTCCACGGAGGCGACACTCGGCATGATCTCGATGGCCCAAAAGACGCCGAAGATCCTCTTCGTGAATCCACGATTCCCGCGATCGCTGTGGGGATTCCAGGGGATGTACGACATCGTCGGAGTGAAGTGCGGCCAGGCGCCGCTCGGCCTGGCGACGGTGGCGGGCATGACGCCCCGGGAGTTCCCGGTCGAGCTCCAGGACGAGAACGTCGAGCCGATCAACTTCGACACGGACGCCGACATCGTGGCCATCGGCTGCTGGAGCCCCCAGTACCTCCGGTCGAGGGAGCTTGCCGGGGAGTTCCGGCGCCGTGGCAAGACGGTCGTGGTGGGCGGCCCGTACCCGACGCTCTGCCCGGAGCGGTTCGTCGACGACACGTTCGACGTCGTGTTCGACGGCGAGACCGAGAACACCTGGCCCGAGTTCTGCCGGGACCTCCTGGCGGGCACGCCGCCCAAACCCGTCTACAAGCAGGTCGGCAACATCGACATGCGGACGTCGCCGATCCCGCGCTTCGACCTCATCCGGAAGGGCGACTACCTCTACTACTTCATCCAGACGACGCGGGGCTGCCCGTTCGCGTGCGAGTTCTGCGACATCATCGTCACCGACGGCCGGGTCCCGCGGCTGAAGTCGATTCCCCAGGTCCTCGAGGAGATCGAGACCATCGCTGCCCTGGGGGGCAAGTACATCAGCTTCTCCGACGCGAACCTCATCGGGAACCAGAAGTTCGCGGAGCAGCTACTGGAGGCGCTCGGCGAGTTCGGCCGGAAGAACAACTATCCCATCCAGTTCTCTGCCGAGATGACCATCACGGTTGCGGAGAGGCCGCGCCTGCTCGAGCTTCTGCGGGGGGCGAACTTCACCAGCATCTTCGTCGGGATCGAGTCGCCGCGCATCGACAGCTTGATGGAGTCGAAGAAGCGGCAGAACGCTCACCGGCCGCTGCTCGACAGCATCCGGCTGATCCAGTCGCACAACCTCATGATCGTCGCCGGCATGATCGTCGGCTTCGACCACGACGATCACCGAATCTTCGAGGAGCAGTTCGACTTCCTGATGGAGGCGGGGATCCCCTTCACGACCTGCGGCGTCCTGACGGCGATCGAGAAGACGCCGCTGCACGCGCGGCTCCAGAAGGAAGGGCGCTTGCTCCCGTATGATTCGGCGACGGTGCTCGGACACGGGGCCGCCGACCTGAACTTCACGCCGAAGCTCATGTCGGTGGACGAAGTGCAGCGCGGCTACAACTGGCTCATCCGATCGCTCTACCGCTACGACAACTACAGCGCGCGGGTGATCCAGGCCTTCCGGCCCTTCCAGAAGCGGTGGGAGCAGCAGGCGACCGGGAAGTTCGACTGGGATCTGGCGCTCGTGGCGCTCAAGGTCATCCGGCACTTCGTGCTGACGACCAACAGCCTGCGTCGCCGGAACTTTGTCCGGGCCCTCCGGGAGGTCATGAAGAGCGGGTGGTCACCCGAGAAGCTCGTGGACGCCATCTCCTACATGATCGTCCACAAGCACTTCCACGAGTACGTGACCGAGGTCCACGGAGACCCGGAGACGGTGGCCGCCCAGTCCCCGTTCGCGGACGGGGCCCTCGAGCGCTGGTGGGAGAGCGAGTTCGGCCTGGCCTACCTGGAGAGCCTCCGACGCGAGGCGGGGACGGGCCGGGCGTGGCTCGCACCCTGGCTGGCCTGGTTCCGGCCGGGCCTCCGGCGCGCGGTGGCGGTCCCCGAGGCGTTCCTCACCGATCGGGTGGGGGAGTGCCTGCGGCGCTACCTGGACGAGCTCGGCGTCGAGGTCATCCCCGTCGCCACCGCGGCCCTCTCGCGGCTGAAGGATCGCGCGGACCTCTTCGTCCTGCCGATCTTCGGGTCGGTCCGGAAGGGCAAGGAGGAGCTGCACCAGGTGGTCCAGCAGCTCCACGAGCGCGTCCAGATGGACCTGGACAAGCTGCCCCGCGTCGTCCACCTGTCGATCGACGGCGGCCGCGAGGCGGTGTTCGAGGCCTTCGCCCGGATCGGATTGACCTTCACGCGGCGGCTGGAGCGGCTGCGGGAGGCGTTCGAGAAGGCCGTCGACGCGGCGCTGGTCCCGGCGTCGCAGCCGGTCGGGTCGTCGGAGCCCGTCGTCTCCTGAGCGCCCCCGGCGCCCAGGTGCCGGGCGGCTCGGCCGCCTAGGACGAGCGCCGCCGCGGACGCGGCGGCTCGAGCGGCTCCTCGGTCGGGGGCTCGGCGCGCGCGAACTCGACGTTCAGCGGCAGGCCGCGCGCGCAGAGCGGACAGCTCCCCGTCGCATAGGTGGGGAAGTCCCGCTTCACCAGGCTGAACACGTCCTTCCCGAGGTCCACCTTGGTCGCGCGCTGCCAGAGGCAGCCGATGCCGATGACCGTCCCTCCCGCCTGCTCGACCATCTGGATCAGGAGGCGGATCGTCTCACCGGTGGTGATGAGGTCCTCGACGATCAGGACCTTGCTGCCCTTCACGACGAAGCGCGTGAACTCGTCGGGGAGCCGCACCCGCCGGCCCTGCCCGGTGAAGCCCTTGGTCGCGTAGACGAGGATCGGGCGGGACGGCAGCGCCCGGGCGACGCAGTGCGCGAGGATCAGGGCGCCCGGCCCCGTCGAGAGCACGACGTCGGCCGGCCACGGGGCGAAGTGCTTCGCGATGACGTCGCCCAGGCCCTCGGTGAAGGAGGGCTCCGTCGTGACCAGGGCCTTGTCGATGAACTCCGGGGCGTGGTGACCGGACGGCAGCAGGAAGTGGTCGCCGGTCCGGTACGCCCCCGTCCGGCGGAGGATCTCGAGGTGGATCTTCTCGCGAGCGCCGGGATCGGGCGTGGCCCGGGCGGCCCCCTGGAGGCTCTCGGCGGGTCCGGTCGGGCGCGAGCGAGGGGGCATGCCTCGGCGGTCCGTCAGCGCCGGGGCGGTCCGCTCGGGCGCACGGAGCGGGTCGGGCGCGCCGCGGGACGGGATCGGCGCTCCTGGGTCACGAGCTCCTCGTGGCATGCGGGGCACACCTCGCGCCCGTCCTTCCGGAGGATCTCCCCCGGGCGGAGATGCTGGTCACAGCGTTCGCACACGGGGTTGTTGCAGAATCGGACCGCTCCGCTCGGGCGCCGCTGCATCTCCCCGCCGGTAATGGCGCCTATCGTGGCTTGCGAGAGCCCGCATGTCAACCGGGACGTGGGGTTGCGGGCCGTTCCTTGACGCTCGTTCCAAGGGCTCGCTAGACTGGGCGCGTGCGACTCCTCGCCGTCGAAACGTCGACCATGACCGGGGCGGTGGGCCTCCTCGAGGGGGGTCGGGTCGTCGCCGAGTCCCGCGTGAGCGTCGCGGTCACCCACGGAGAACGCCTGATGGCGGCCATCGACGGCGTGCTCCGCGCAGCGCGGTGGGAGCTCGGCGACCTCGAGGCCTTCGCGGTCGCGCTGGGACCGGGGTCGTTCACCGGGCTCCGGATCGGGCTCAGCACGGTCAAGGGGCTCGCCTTCGCCACGGGCAAGCCGGCCATTGGCGTGCCGACCCTCGAGGCGCTCGCCTGGCGGCTGCCGTACTGCGCCTACCCGGTGTGCCCCGTGCTCGATGCGAGGAAGAACGAGGTGTATGCGGCGCTCTACCGGACGCTCGAGGGGCGGCTCGAGCTCCTGGAGGCCCCGCGGGCGGTGGCGCCCGCGACCCTGGCGGAGGACCTTCGCGCGACCACGAGCGGCCCGGTCGTCTTCGTGGGGGACGCGGTCGGGCCGTTCGGCCCCGTCCTCGGTGAGATCTTGGGGGCGCGCGCCCACCTGGCGCCCGCCGACCTCCGGCTTCCCTCGGCCGTCACGGTCGGGGAGCTCGGCGCCCGGGCGCTCGCCCGCGGCGAGACCGCGGACCCGGCCGACCTCGTTCCCCTGTACCTGCGCCCCTCGGAGGCGGAGCTCGCGCGTGAGCGACGACAGAGTGCCGGGCGTCCGGATTGAGCCGATGCGGGCCGCCGATCTCGAGGCGGTCCTCCGGATCGAGCACGCGTCCTTTCACACGCCGTGGTCGCGGCAGGCGTTCTTGCACGAGCTGGAGCGGAACCGGGTCGCCGGGCTCTGGGTGGCGCGCGGCGAGCAATCCGGCGAGGCGGGCGGGCCCGCGCCGGTCGTCGGCTACCTCTGCCTGTGGGCGGTGGCCGACGAGATCCACGTGACGAACCTGGCGGTCGACCCGGGGTGGCGCGGCGAGGGGATCGGCCGGTTGCTGCTCGGCACCCTGCTCGCGCACCATCGCGCCTGCGGCGCCCGCCGTGCGTTCCTCGAGGTGCGTCCGGACAACGTCGAGGCACGACGGCTCTACGAGGGGCTCGGCTTCCACGAGGTGGGCCGCCGCCGGGGGTACTACGTCGACACCGGCGAGGACGCCCTCCTCCTGGAGGCCCGCCTCGACGAGGGGCCGTTCGCGGCCGGAACCCCGACGGATCGCCCGAATCGCTGGAACCCGTCCGCCAGCTGACGCGTTCTAGTGGTTAGGCTCATGCCGGTCCTTCTCGGATGCGGACGATGGCGACCGACGCTGACCTCGCTCACCCTGCTGGCGGTGCTCACGGGCCTGCTGTACGCGGGCCTGGCGTCGGCGCAGGCTCCTCCCGGCCGTGACCCCGTGGCCCGCGGGAAGTACGTGTTCGCGGCAGCGGGCGGCTGCGGCTGCCACACCGAGAAGAACCACCCGGTGAACAGCGGCGGCCGGAAGTACGACGGGCCGTTCGGCAGCGTGTACTCGTCGAACATCACCCCCGACCGGCAGACGGGGATCGGGGGGTGGACCGACGACCAGATCATCACGGCGATCCGGCTCGGCCGACGGCCCAACGGGGAGCGGCTGATCCCGGTGCATCCCTATCCCGTGTTCAACGGGATGGCCGAGGAAGACCTGCGGGCCCTCGTCGCGTTCCTCCGGAGCCTCCCGGTGGTCAACCGTCCGAACACGCCGAAGAAGATCACGATGCCCCTCTTCGAGAGCGTGTTCCTGCCGGCCTGGCTGGCGGCCTTCGCGACGCGCGAGACGCCGCCGCCCGCCGCGCCCGCCGCGGGCGTGCCGCGTGGCGAGTACCTGGTCCGCGCCGTCGGGCACTGCGGAGAGTGCCACACGCCGCGCGGGGTGACCAACGCGTCCGACAACTCGCGGTTCCTGAGCGGGACCCAGAAGGGTCCCGAGGGCGACCCCGTTCCCAACATCACGCCCGACAAGGACACCGGGCTCGCGTGGTCCGAGGACGAGATCGCCGAGTACCTCGGGACGGGCAACAAGCCCGACGGCGACGTGGCCGGCGGGTTGATGGCGGAGGTGATCGAGGGCACCGCCGCCGGCTACAAGGACCTGACGAAGCAAGACCGGCTTGCGATCGCCCGGTATCTGAAGACGATTCCCGCCGTGCGCAACAAGGTGACCAAGCAGTGAGCGTCTCCACCCCACACCGGGCCCGGGACCCGGAGCGTTCTGCCGAAGGAGGCCGAATGAACAGATCCGCCGTCCGTGCCAGTGTCGTGGTTGGTAGCCTCGCCGCTCTCCTCGTCGGGATCGCGGTCAGCCAGGCCCAGATGCAGGTCGGCTCGGGCGACGTGATCGCCGACCGCCAGCGGCTCATGAAGCTCAACGGGGCGAGCGCCAAGGACCTCAACGACAAGCTCAAGGCCGGGAACATCGAGGCGATGGCCGTCAACGCGGAGACCATCGCGATCAACGCCCAGCACATCCCGTCGCTCTTCCCGAAGGGCTCCCTGACCGACAAGTCGAACGCGAAGCCCGACATCTGGGAGAAGTGGGCGGACTTCGAGACGGCGGCCAAGACCCTCCAGACGAAGGCCGAGGAGCTCCGCGACGCCGCCAAGGCCAAGGACCAGCCGAAGGTCGAGGCCCTGATGAAGGACTTCGGCCGCACGACGTGCGGCGCCTGCCACACGCCGTTCCGGAAGCCGCTGAACTAGGGTTCGAGCTGTCCCGTGCCCGCCGGGGTGCGAATCGGCACCCCGGCGCCGGCGCGCCTCCCCCCGGTCTGACCCTATAATCGCCCCATGGCGAGCGCGTTCGCGGGCCTCCGCTTCCTCGACCTCTCGCGCCTCCTGCCGGGGCCGTACTGCTCGCTCCTCTTCGCGGACCTCGGGGCCGAGGTGATCAAGGTCGAGGAGCCGGGACGCGGCGACTACGCGCGGCGCACGCCGCCCTTCTGGGGCGAGTCGGACGTCGGCGCGTACTTCCTCCTGCTGAACCGGAACAAGAAGAGCGTCTCGATCGACCTCAAGGCCGAGGCCGGCAAGGCCGTCTTCCGGCGTCTCGTCGGGACGGCCGACGTCCTCCTCGAGAGCTTCCGGCCCGGCGTGATGGACCGCCTGGGCCTCGGCTGGGAGGCGCTCCGGGCGGAGAACCCGCGGCTCGTCTACTGCGCGATTTCCGGCTACGGGCAGGACGGGCCGTACCGGGGCCTCGTGGGCCACGACGTGAACTACATGGGGTACGCGGGGGCCCTGTCCGTCACGGGCCCGCGGGACGGGCCGCCGCTCACGCCGGGGGTCCAGGTCGCCGACCTCGGCGGCGGCGGGCTGATGGCGGCCTTCGCGATCGGCGCCGCTCTCCACCACCGGCACGAGTCCGGCCAGGGCCAGTTCCTCGACGTCTCGATGACCGACGGCGTCGTGTCGTGGCTGATCCCGCACCTGGCGGCTTTCTTCGCGACGGGGCGCGTGCCGGAGCGCGCCCGGGAGCGGGTGAACGGCGGGTGGCCCTGCTACGGCGTCTACGAGACGGCGGACGGCGGCCACGTGACGCTGGGTGCGCTCGAGCCTCAGTTCTGGGCGGCGTTCTGCCGGCTGGTGGGCCGGGAGGACCTGCGGCCGCTCCAGCACGTCTCGGGCGTGGAGCGGGATCGGGTGGAGGCGGAGCTCCGCCGCCTGTTCCTGATGCGGACCCGCGACGAGTGGGTCGCGCTCCTGCATCAGGCCGACGTCTGCGCGGGCCCCGTGCTCGCGCTCGACGAGGTCGTCCGGGACCCGCAGCTCGTCCAGCGCGGCCTCTTCACGGAGGTCGAGCATCCCAAGCTGGGCCCGGTTCGCCAGGTCGCGTTCCCGGTCCAGATGTCGGGAACGCCGGCTCGCGTCGCGACGCCGCCCCCCGACCTGGGCGAGCACACGGACGAGGTGCTGCGCGGTCTCGGATACGACGCGGCGGCGATCGCGGTGCTCCGGCGCGACGGGGCGGTCGCGTGACGCCAGACGCCGAGGGCCATCCGCCGCCCGCCGAAGGCCGGCCACCACAGGCGGAAGGCCGGCCACCACAGGCCGAAGGCCGGTCACCACAGGCCGAAGGCCGGTCAGTCGACGCTCGGCCCGACGCCCTCGTGGACCGGATGCTCGCCGGGGACCGCCGCGCGCTCGCCCGGCTCATCACGCGGGTCGAGAACCGCGAGTCGGGCGTGCCCGAGATCATGCGCCGGGTGCATCCCCGGACCGGTCGCGCCTACACGGTCGGCATCACGGGACCGCCGGGGGCGGGGAAGAGCACGCTGGTCGACCGGCTGACGGCGGCGATCCGGAAGGCGGAGGCGACGGTCAGCGTGGTCGCGGTCGATCCCACGAGCCCGTTCACCGGCGGCGCCGTCCTGGGCGACCGGATCCGCATGCAGGCTCACACGCTCGACCCGGGCGTGTTCATCCGCAGCATGGCGACGCGCGGCAGCCTGGGCGGCCTCTCCCGCGCCACCGCCGAGACGCAGAAGCTTCTCGACGCCGCGGGGTTCGACTGGATCCTCGTGGAGACGGTGGGGGTCGGCCAGAGCGAGCTGGACATCATCAAGCTGGCGGACACGACCGTCGTCGTGCTGGTGCCGGAGTCGGGCGACGGCATCCAGACGATGAAGGCGGGGCTCCTCGAGGCCGCGGACATCCTCGTCGTGAACAAGGCCGACCGGGAGGGGGCGCCGCGCCTCCTCAGCGAGCTCAAGTACATGGTGCACCTCCACCGCGAGGGCCAGCAGGCCTCGCGCGACCTCGACTGGGAGGTGCCGATCCTCTCGACGGAGGCGGTTCACGGCGTGGGGGTCGTCGAGCTCCTGGAGACGATCGGGCGGCACCGGGCGGCGCTCGAGTCGAGCGGCGCCCTCGAGCGCCGGCGGCAGGCGCGACGTGCGCGCGAGCTGCGCGCCCTCATCCTGGCCGAGCTGCGCCAGGAGGTGGACCGGGCGCTCGCGGACGGCGGAGCGCTCGAGCGGGTCCTGGGCGACGTCGAGGCGGGCCGGCTCGATGCCCACACGGCGATCCGGACGATCGCGGCCCGATTGCGACTCGGTCCCGCGCCCTCGTCCTGAGCAACACGGACCGCGCGCCTTGACCCTCGTCGAGACGGCGTGCTGTAATCGTCGAGCGTGAGCCCCACCGCGGTGGCGTCCTTCTCCAACGTCCCGTTCCGCGACACGTTCTGGAACGTCCCGCCCTGGGCGCAGTTCCTGCTCTACGCGCTGTCGATCGTCGCGATCGGCATGTTCGCGCTCGGGATGTGGCAGCGCGTGGCGCTCTGGCGGGAGGGAAAGCCCGAGGCGCGCCTCGACCGGATCCCGGAGCGGATCCGGTTCCTGATCCGGCACGGCCTCCTCCAGGGCCGGATCCTCACCCAGCGATATCCCGGCGTGATGCACGCCCTCATGTTCTGGGGGTTCTGCGCCCTGTTCCTGGGCACGGTCCTCGCCACGATCGACTACGACGTGACCCTGCGGCTCCCGCTGGGCCTCGGGTTCAAGCTCCTCCAGGGCCCGTTCTACCTCCTCTACGAGCTGTCGCTCGACCTGTTCGGGCTCTTCTTCGTGGTGGGACTGGGGCTCGCGCTGTACCGCCGATTCGTCGCGCGCCCGGCGCGGATCGATGCGACGCCGCACTTCGCCTGGGTCCTCGCGCTCCTGTTCGCCATCAACGTGACGGGGTTCGTGCTGGAGGCCTGCCGGCTCGCGGTGGTGAAGCCGTGGTGGGCGCCGTGGTCGCCGGTCGGCTGGGCGCTGGGGCAATTGTTCCTTACTCTCGGGTGGGGTGAGGGTGCGCTCCGCGGTCTCCACCTCGGGACCTGGCTCTTCCACTTCACGATCTCCTTCGCGTTCATCGCGCTGATCCCGCACTCCTACTTCGTCCACCTCATCACGACGCCGCTCAACACGTTCCTGGTGAAGCTCACGCCGCCGGGCGCGCTCGAGCCGATCCTGAACATCGAGGAGGCGGAGTCCCTGGGTGTCTCGAAGCTCGAGGAGTTCTCCTGGAAGCGCCGTCTCGACTTCGACGCGTGCACGATGTGCGGCCGCTGCCAGGACGTCTGTCCGGCGTACCTCGCGGGGACGCCGCTCTCGCCCAAGCAGGTGATCCTGAAGCTCCGGGGGCTGATGCACGAGGAGAACGGGCGCGCCATCCACGGCGAGACCATCACCGCGCAGGAGCTGTGGGCGTGCACGACCTGCATGGCGTGCGTGGAGGCCTGCCCGGCGTTCATCGACATCGTGGACACGATCGTCGACCTCCGGCGCTACCTGGCGCTCTCCGAGGGCGCGCTCCCCGGGACGGCGGGCATGAGCCTCCAGAACATGCAGCGCGCCGGGAACCCGTGGGGACTCGCCGCCGCCGACCGGCTTGCCTGGGCGGAGGGGCTCGACGTGCCCCGGATCGAGGAGGGCCAGGAGGTCGAGTACCTCTACTGGGTGGGCTGCTCGGCCTCCTACGACCGGCGCAACCAGAGCATCGCGCGTGCGGTCGTGAAGGTGCTCCGCGCGGCGGGCGTCTCGTTTGCGGTGATGCCCGGCGAGCGCTGCAGCGGCGACGCCGCGCGGCGGCTCGGCGAGGAGTACCTCTACCAGACCCTCGCCAACGAGAACGTCGAGAACCTGAAACGCTACCGGTTCCGCAAGGTGCTGGCCGCATGTCCCCACTGCTTCAACACGATCGGGAACGAGTACCGCCAGTTCGGCGGGGAGTTCGAGGTCGTCCACCACTCGGTCCTGATCGCCCAGCTGGTGCGCGAGGGCCGACTCCGGCTGACCCGGCCTCGCGAAGAGCTGCTCGCCTACCACGACTCCTGCTACATCGGCCGCTACAACGACATCTACGACTCGCCGCGCGCGAGCCTCCGCGCGATCCCGGGGCTCGAGGTGATCGATCCGCCGCGGAGCCGGAACAAGGGGCTCTGCTGCGGTGGCGGCGGCGGCCACATGTGGATGGAGATCCGGGGCCGGGAGCGGGTGAACGAGATCCGTGTCGCCGAGCTCCTCGAGACCAAGGCCGGGACCGTGGGCACGGCCTGCCCCTTCTGCCTCGCGATGGTGGACCTCGGCCGGAAGGTCAAGGGTGCCGAGGACACGCTTCAGGTGAAGGACATCGCGGAATTGGTGGCGGAGGCGCTGGAGTGATGTCGGGCGCGACCTGGCCGCCTGAGGCGCTCGAGTGACGCTCGGCCTCCTCCTGACCGGGCTGGCCCTCGCGCTGGGGGCGACCTCGGTCCCGGCGGCGCCCCTCACCGAGACGGGCCGGCGCGCCTACGAGACGGCGAAGAGCGCCGACGAGGGCGCCACCGCCGCGCTCGAGGAAGGGGAGAAGACGGTCGCCCTGATCAAGGCGCTCGCGCCGGAGCGAGAGACCGTGCCCCCGACGCTCAAGCCGTTCCTGGAGGAGAGCGAGGCGGCGCACCAGGCCCTCGGCGGCTACCGGCGTCTCGCCCAGGCGAGCTCGACGGACGCGCTTCGCCTCCTGGCCGACGTCTCGAAGCTTCCGGTGGTGCCCGCGCCGGATGTGGTCCGCCGCGACGTTCTCGAGCAGCACGCGCTCCTCGCCGCGCACGAGGCGGCGGTCATGGCCGCGCGGACTCGGGCCGAGGCCGAGCGGCTCCGGGCGATCCTGGCCGAGGCGCGCCTGGCCACGGCCGAGGGCGGGAGCCCGGCTCGCGGGACGCGGGGCGCCCCGGCCCGCGGCGGCGCGGAGACCCTCCCGGACAGCTCGCGTCGCGCCGCCGCGGTCGTGCCGAACCTGATCGGCGCGCGCCTGGACGCGGCGGTGCGCGATCTCGAGGCGGCTGGCCTGCGTCTCGGCCCGGTCACCGGACCCCGCGACGGCTACATCGTTCAGCAGTCTCCCGAGGCTGGCGGCGGCGCGCCGCGGCAGAGCGCCGTCGGCGTGACCCTCTCGGCGACGGCCGCGACGATCGCGCCGCCTCGCTGACGTCGGCTTCTCACGTGAACGGGAAGGGCCTGGTGACGGCGTGAGCGAGCCTGCGATCGGCATCACCGGAGTTGGCGTCCACGTGCCTCGCTACCGGCTCGCCGCGGAGACCCTCGGCGCCGTCTGGGGCGCTGCCGCGACGGGAACCCGGGCCGTCGCCAACCACGACGAGGACAGCCTGACCATGGCGGTGGAGGCGAGCCTCGCCGCCCTCGGCGCCGCCGCCGGCGACGGCCTCGATCTCGTCTGCTTCGCCAGCACGACGGCCCCGTACGACGAGAAGTCCTCGGCCGCGGTGCTGGCCGCCGTCCTCGACTGCGGGCCCGGCGTCAGCGTGGCCGACCTCGGCGGGAGCCTTCGCGCCGGCACGACCGGGCTCAGGCTGGCCCTCGACGCGGTGCGGTCGGGATCCGCGCGCGAGGCCCTGGTCGCGGCGGCGGACCTCCGACTCGCCCCGCCCGGCAGCGACGTCGAGCCGGCCTGGGGAGACGGCGCGGCGGCGGTGCGCCTCGGCCGCGGGGAGGACGTGACCGCGCGGCTGGTCGGCGCGGCGTCCCACACTCACGAGTTCTCCGACGTCTGGCGCCTCGCCGGGGCGCGCTTCGCCGAGCATGGCGACCCGACCTTCGTCCGCGCCCACGGCTACGAGCGCCTGATGGCCGAGGCGGCGCGGCGTCTCTTCGCCCAGACCGGCGTCGCGCCCGGAGCGATCCGGCGGGCGGCCGTGTACGCGCCGGACGCGCGGCTCGCCGTGCCGATCCTCCGGAGCCTCGGGCTGGGCGAGGGCGTGCTGCCGCGGGCGCCGCTGCTCGCCCGGATCGGGAACACGGGCGTCGCCTCGCCGCTCCTGGCGCTCGCGGCGTGCCTCGAGGAGGCGGAGCCGGGCGACCCGATCCTCGTTGTCGGCTACGGCTCGGGGGCCGACGCGCTGCTGTTCGAGGCGACCGGCCGCGTCGGGCCGCTCGACCGGTCGGCGGGCGTAGCCGCCCAGATGGCCGCCGGCCGCCCGCTCCCGCACTACGGGAAGTACCTCCAGTTCCGCCGGCTCGTCGAGGGCGACCCGATCCGGGCGTTCACAGGCCTGCCCGTGCTGGAGCGGGAGGAGCGCCAGGATCTCCGGCTCTACGGCCAGCGCTGCGCGGCCTGCGGGGCCGTCCAGTACCCGCGCCGCCACGTCTGCTGGCAATGCTCGGGCAAGGAGCTCGCCGAGTACCGGCTCTCGCGACGCGGGCGCGTCTTCACGTTCACCAAGGACCACCTGGTGCCGTCGCCGGATCCGCCGACGGTCATGGTGGCCGCGGACCTCGAGGGCGGCGGGCGCTTCTACACCCAGCTGACCGATGCGGACCCCGACGCGGTCACCTTCGATCTTCCCGTCGAGCTGACCTTCCGCCGCTTCCACGAGGGGGGCGGTCTCGCGAACTACTTCTGGAAGTTTCGCCCTTTGCTAGGCGGGTGATTTCGCTGATGGATTCGCACCGGGTTATTTAGCTCCCCGGGAGCGCAAATAACTCGGCGATGCGGCGGGTGCGCTCGAACGAGACCTGCGTGTAGATCCGGGTCGACTCGAGCGACTCGTGGCCGAGCGCCTCGGCGATGATCCGGATGTCGACGCCGCGGTCGACGCAGTGCTTGCCGTAGGCGTGGCGGAGCTTGTGCGGGGTGAGGCGGACGCCCAGGTGGCGGCGCGTCCAGCGGGTCACGACGCGGTTGATCACGAGGTAGCTGAGGCCGGCGCCGCTCCCGTCCTCCTTGCGGAGTAGCGGCGCGTCGGCATGGGCGGCGTAGC
>DATBGA010000082.1:0-26224 GCA_036558225.1 Candidatus Methylomirabilota bacterium
GCTCGCGTCGGCCGAGGCAAGGAACGCCACCATCGCGGCGACATGACCCCGCGGGCGCGGAGGGATCAGCCCCGGACGAGCGCGGCCTCCGCGCCGTGGACCGCGGCCGCCACGACGTCGGCGACGTGGTCGACCTCCGACTCGGTGATCACGAGGGGCGGGCACAGCGCGATGGTGTCGCTGATCGCGCGCACGATGAGGCCCTGCTCCAGGCAGTGGCGGCGCACGAGCGCGCTGCCGCGGCCGTCGGGGAACGGGGCCCGCGTCTTCCGGTCGGCGACGATCTCCACTCCGGCCAGGAGCCCGAGCCCTCGCACCTCGCCGACGATCGGCGAGCTCTCGAGGGGCCGGAGCCGGTCGAGCAGGCGCCGGCCCATGCGTTCGGCGTGCTCGACGAGGCCTTCCTTCTCCAGGATCTCGATCGTCTGGAGCGCGGCCGCGCAGCAGCCGGGATGCGCGTTGTAGGTGAAGCCCTGCCAGAACGTGAACTCCTCGGGACGGGCGGTCAGGACGTCGTAGATGCCGCCCCCCACGGCCACGCCCGAGAGCGGCATGTACCCGCTCGTCAGCCCCTTCCCGATCGTCAGCATGTCGGGGACCACGCCCCAGTTGTCGACGCCGAACCAGCGCCCGGTCCTCCCGAACCCGCAGATCACCTCGTCGGCCACGAGGAGGACGTCGTGCGCCTGGCAGATCTCCCGGAGCCGCGGGAGGTACGTGGGCGGCGGGACGATGATGCCGCCCGCCGCCTGGACGGGCTCCGCGATGGCCATCGCCACCGTGTCCGCCCCTTCACGGCGGATGAGGGCGTCGACGGCGTCGGCGCACGCCTCGGTGCAGGCGGGGCGGGTACCGCACGCCTCGCAGCGATAGCGGTACGGAGCCGGGGCCTCGATGAACCCCTCCATCAGGGGGCTGACGTGCTCGTGATACTGGCGCAGGCGAGTCGCCGAGAGCGTGCCGTAGGTGGCGCCGTGGTAGGCGCGGGCGCGCGAGACGACCTTGACCTTCCGCGCGCGGCCCCGGGCCTTGTGGTAGGACCGGGCGAGCTTGATGGCTGTCTCGTTGGCCGCGGAGCCGCTGTCGACGAAGAAGAAGCGATCGAGCCCCGGGGGCGTGACGCGGGCGAGTCGCGCGGCCAGCTCGATCCCGGCGGGATGGGCGAAGCCGAAGAACGACGTGCTGAATGCCAGCTGGCGCATCTGGCCGGTGATCGCGTCCACGATGTCCTGGCGCCCGTGGCCGCAATTGACGTTCCACAGGGACGCGAGGCCGTCGATGAAGGCCCGCCCCTTGGCGTCGTACAGGTAGATGCCCTCGCCACCGACGAAGATGCGCGGGCCGTCTTTCGCGTGCTGCTGGAGCGGCGTGGCCGCATGGAAGAAGTGCGCGCGGTCAAGCGCGGCGAGTCGGTCGATCTCCTCGTCGCTGAGCGTCATGCGCGTGGTCATGCGGCCTCCTCGCGGCGGTACGATAGCACGCGCCGCCGAGACCGCGGGGGATCAGCGAGAGCAGGTCGGCAGGCCTTGAGAAAACCGCGACAGGAGGGCGCCGGGTGTCGACGATCCGGCCCGGACGCTGGCCTCGCCCGGGCTCAGGACCCCATCGCCGCGACGGCCTCCGCGGCGGGCGCGCCGGCGCACTTCGGGCAGGCCGACGCCCACGGATAGAGGCACGTCTGCCCGGCGTGAGACCACTCCTCGTCGCAATCGGCGCAGTAGTGCGGATGCGTCGCCGCCTCGGCGGCCGCCGCCTGCTCGCGCTTCCGGGCCCTGCGCCCCGCGACGAGCACCGCGCCCAACGCCGTCACCGCCGCGAGCCCCGCACCGACCACGAGAATAACCATGTGTCGGAGATTCGCACGTCCTCTCCCCGCCCGCCAAAAAAATCCGTCGCCGGGGTCGCTCCAGCCCGCCGGTGAGAGGACGGCGCCGCGCGTCAGCTCCGTGCGGCGCGGTGGTGGTCGGCGAGGACCTCGGCGACGCAGGCGGTCACTCGCACGCCCGCGGGCACGTGGAGGAACTCGTTCGGGCCGTGGGCGTTCGACCCTGGGCCGCCGACCCCCGTGATCACGAACTGGGCGTCGGGGAACCGCTCCCCGAGCATGCTCATGAACGGGATCGAGCCGCCCACGCCCGCCGACATCGGCGGCCGGCCGAAGTGCGTCACGGAGCCGCGCTCGAGGGACTCCGCCAGCCAGCCGGCCAGCGGCGGCGCGTTCCAGCCCGGGCTGGGCGTGGAGGGCGTGAACCGGACCCGCGCGCCGTACGGGGGGTCGGCCTCGAACAGCTCCTTCAGCCGGCGCGCGGCGCCCCGCGCGTCGAGGGTCGGCGGGATGCGGAGCGAGACCTTCACCGCCGTCCGGGGGCGGAGGACGTTCCCGGCGTCCGCGATGGGCGGGAGCCCGTCGGCGCCGGTGATCGCGAGCGCTGGGCGCCAGGTCTGGGCGACCAGCTGGTCCGCCGGGGCGGCATGCGCCGGCCGCATGCCGGCAACGAACGGCATGCGCGCGCCCAGGTCGCCGAGCGTGGCCGCGACGTCCCGCGCCTGGCGCAGGCGCTCGGGCGGGATGTCGACGTGGAGCTCGCGCGGCCGGATCTCCCCGGTGCGCTCGTCCTCGAGGCGCGAGAGAAGCTGGCGCAGGATCCGGAAGCTCGAGGGCACGATCCCGCTCGCCCCGGAGTGGATGCCCTCCTCCAGAACCTCCACGGATAGCTCGCCGCCGACCAGGCCCCGGAGCGACGTCGCGGTCCAGAGCTGGTCGTAGTTGCCGCAGGAGGAGTCGAGGCAGACCACGAGCCCCGGCGTCCCGATGCGGCCCCGGAGCGCATCCATGTAGGCGGGCAGGTCCGCGCTCCCGCTCTCCTCGCACGTCTCGACGAGGATGACGCACCGGGCGTGCGGCACGCCCTGGGCCTGGAGCGACTCCACCGCGGTGAGCGCCGCGAACGTCGCGTAACCATCGTCCACGGCGCCCCGCCCGTAGAGGCGATCGCCCCGACGGACAGGCGTCCACGGCCCCAGCCCCTCGCTCCACCCGACCATCTCGGGCTGCTTGTCGAGGTGACCGTACAGGAGGACCGTCTCGTCGACGTCGCCCCGGATCTCCGTCAGGAGCACCGGAGTCCGGCCGGGCAGCCGGACGATCTCCACCTGCAGGCCCTCGACCGGGCGCTGTCGGGCCCAGCGGGCGGCGAGCTCGACCGCCTCGTCCAGGTGACCGTGGGCCTGCCACTCCCGGTCGAAGCCCGGCGACTTCGCCGGGATGCGGATGTACTCCTCGAGCGCGGGAACGATCCGCGAGTCCCACGCGTCCTGGGAAAAAGCTCGGAGCCGGTCGGAAGCGAGCGCGCGATCGCTCTTGGGCGTCATGGGGCCGAGCGTATCACGCGCGAGCCCCGCGGAGTCCGCCGGCGATACAATCGGGCGCGTGATCCCGACCGGGCGCCGGGCATGACCGGCTCGCGCGCGCCGGAGGTCCGCGCCCTCCGGGCGGAGCGCCCCCTGCCGTGGGCCATGCTCGGCACGCTGTCCGTGGTCACGTTTCTCGTGAACGGATCGGCCGCCGCGCTCGCGCCCTTCCTCCTCGACGTGGCGCGGGACCTCGACGTGACCCTGACGGCGGCGGCGAACCTCATCGCCCTGATGAGCATCAGCTGGGGAGTGGTGTCGGTCACGGCCGGCGCGGCCTCCGACCGGATCGGCCGGCGACCCGTGCTCGTCGCCTCGGTCCTGACGATGGGCGCAGCGCGCCTCGGCCTCGCCCTCTGCCAGCACTACCCGGCGGCCGCGATGTGGCAGCTCCTCACCGGGGTCGGCGGCGGTGGCTTCATGGGAACCGTGCTCGCGACGGTGTCCGACCGCGTGGCGGTCGCGCAGCACGGCCGGGCGCTCGGGTGGGTCATCACCGGGCAATCGCTGTCCCTCGTGGCGGCGGTTCCGCTCGTCACGCTCCTCGGCGCCGTCGGAGGCTGGCGCGTGGCGATCGCCGTCCAGGCCGGGACCGCGATCGTCGGCGCGGCCGCGGTGTGGCTCGTCGTGCCGGGCGGGGTCGCGGCCGCGGAGCACCCCGACCGGCGGCGCGCGACCCTTCGCGGCCTCCTCGGCACCCGGGTCGTCGCGCTCTTGCTCGCCGCCACGATGGAGCGCATCTGCTTCGCGGCCGTCGCGGTCTACCTGGCGACGTTCCTCCTCACGACCTACGGGATCGGGATGCAGGCCCTCGCCCTGGCGCTCGCCCTCGTCGCCCTCGGAAACCTGGCCGGCAACGTCCTCGGCGGCGGGCTCGCGGACCGCGCCATGGCGAGACCGCTCGTCTTCGCCGTGGCATCGGCCGTGACGGGCGCCCTCGGACTGCCCCTAATGCTCTGGCATCCCGGCGTCGCCCTGTCGGTCGCGCTCGGCTTCGTGTACTCGCTGGCGAACGCCGCGGGGCGGCCGGCGCTGATGGCGGCGCTCTCGGAGGTGCCGGGCGAGGTCCGCGGGGTGGTCCTGGGGCTCAACATGACGATGGCGAGCATCGGGTGGCTCGGCGCCGCGGCGCTCGGGGGCTGGCTCGTCGGCCGCCACGGGTTCGGCAGCCTCGGCGTCCTCACGGCCATCGCCGCCGCCGCGGGCGCGGCCCTCGCGGCGATCGCCTGGCGCGCCCGGCGCCGATAGCAGTCTGCCATCCGGTCCCCGGTCGCCTTCTGTCCTCGAGTGATCCGCGTCCGGCCGGGCGACCGGCCCGCACGGTCGCCGCCCGCCGCCCCTGAATCGCCCGTCATGCGGGGGAGGCGCCGCGCGCCGCCTCCCACGCGGTGATCTCCTCCTGGGCGATGCGGAGCGCCTTCAGCGCGACGGGCATGCCGCCGTAGAAGGCCATCTGCATCAGGATCTCCTTGATCTCCACGGGCGTGACCCCGACGTGGAGCGCGCCCTGGAGGTGGCGGCGAAGGTAGTCGTCCCGTCCCAGCACGGTGAGGGCCGCGATGGTCAGCATGCTCCGCGTCTTGAGGTCGAGCCCCGGCCGCGTGTACACGCGGCCGAACACGACCTCGTCGGAGAGACGCAGGAGATCGTCCGCCAGGCTCCCGTGGGAGACGGGGCGCTCCTTCCCCGCCCCGAAGAGCCGGCGCTTCACCTCGAGCCCTTGACGGTACCCGTCCTCGCTCATCGACTCCTCCTCGCGCCTCCGCGGCGCTCGTAACCGGCGTTGAACAGGCCGAGCTTTCAGGATCGCCTACGTGACCCCGGACCGCACGTCACGATCCCGCTCGACGGCGAGGTGATCGGGCGTCCCGGGCTGCGACGACGTCGCGTCAGCGGGCGAGGCCCAGCCGCGCCAGCGCCTCCGCGAGCACCTCCGCCAGGAGGTCGTCGAGCGGCCGCCCGAGAAGCTCCGCGATGATGCCGAACGAGCCGTCGGGCGCAAAGGTCGGCAAGGGGTTCATCTCGAGGAAGTGCGGCCGGCCTCCGCGGTCCAGGCGGAAGTCGGCGCGGGCGAAGTCGCGGCACTCGAGAGCCTCGAACGCCCGGCGGCCGAGCGCGACCAACTCGGCCTCGAGCGCCGCGTCGAGCGCCCCCGGCGTGACGTGTCGCCAGCCCCCCGGCGGCGGCGGATGCCGCTCGAGCGCGTGGGCGCCGATGCCGGTGGAGGCCTCCAGCGCCCGCTGGAGCGTGGGCAAGGCCCGGGGCGGCCGGTGGCCCACCAGCGTGACCGTGTACTCGGGCCCCTCGAGGAACGTCTCGACCAGCGCGGGCTGCGCGTAGGTCGTGACGACGCGCGCGACCTCGCGCACGAGGGCGTCCCGGCTCTCGACCCGAGAGCTCGGGCCGATCCCCTTCGCGGTGCCCTCCCAGCGCGGCTTCACGAACAGCGGGAACGGCGCGGGCAAGGCCGCCTCCGCCGCTTCCTCCGGCGACGCCAGGCTCGTGTGCGCCGGCACCGGCACGCCCGCCGCGGCCACGACCCGATGCGCCCAGAGCTTGTCGAGGGTCGTCGACAGGGTCAGCGCGTCGGAGCCGAGGGTCGGGATGCCCGCCATCTCGCAGACGGCGGGCACCCACGCCTCGCGATTCCGCGGGCCGTAGCCCTCGGCGATCGTCAGGACCGCGTCGAGGCGCGGCAGCCGCTCCTGTCCGGCCGCCCGGAGCACGGCGTGAGGGTTGCCGAGCCGGACCGGATCGTGCCCGAGGCGGCGGAGCGCCGCTTCCAGCGCGAGGACCGTCGCCTCCGGCTCGTACTCGACCTCGGCGTCGGGCGGGGCGCCGGGCCGCAAGGGATAGCTGCCGAAGAGGTCGTAGGCGAGGCCGACCCGGAGCCGCGGCACGACCGGTACGATACGGGACCACCCCGGCGGACCGCAAACCGCCGGGCGCCCCCATCACGCTTCGGGGAGGCCGCCCTCCATGCGCGCGAACCCCCAGAAGACCGGCTCGGGGGACAGGCGCACCCCGAAGCGCGCCAGGACGCCGTCGCGCACGCGCCGCGCGACGCGCACGACGTCCGCCGCGCGCGCGCCCTCGCGGGCCACGATCGCCAGCGTGTGGCGTGTCGAGATGCCCGCGGCGCCGTCCTCGAGGCCGCGTGCGAAGCCGGCGCGCTCGACGAGCCACGCGGCGGCGAGCTTCACGCGGTCCCCTCCCGGCTCCGGCCACCGCGGCATGGCGGGGTCTCCCGCGATGGCGGCGATGCGCTCCGCCTCGGCCGCCGCGACCACCGGATTCACGAAGAAGGACCCGCAGCTCCGTCGGTTGGGGTCCCCCGGATCCAGGACCATCGACTTCGCGCGGCGCACGGCGAGCACGCTCTCGCGCACATCCCCGAGCGTCGGGGTCGCGATCCCGCGCTCGGCCAGGTGCCGCTCGAGCTCCCCGTAGCGGACCGACGGGGCCCCGCCCGGGCGGAGCCGGTAGGTGACGGCGAGGACGACGTGGCGCTCGGGTGCGCGGCTCTTGAACGCGCTGTCGCGGTAGCCGAATCCGCACGACGCCGGCAGGAGCGTCACGACGGCCCGGGCGTCGCGGTCCAGCGCGCGGACCGCCGCGATCGTCTCGCTCACGTCCTGCCCGTAGGCGCCGACGTTCTGAATCGGCGTCGCGCCGACGAGCCCGGGGATGCCGCTCAGGCACTCGAGGCCCGCCCACCCCCGCTCGACGGCGAGCCGGACGACGTCGTCCCACGGCTCGCCCGCTGCCGCCGTGAGCTCGACGGCCGGCCCGGCCTCCCGCGCGGCGATCCCGCGGAGGGCGACGCGGAGGACGAGCCCGTCGACGCCCGCGTCGGCCACGACCAGGTTGGAGCCGCCGCCGAGAACGCGGAGCGGGAGCCCGCGCTCCTCCGCCCAGCGGAGCGCCGCGAGGACCGCCGCCTCGTCGTGCGCCTCGACGTACCGGCGCGCCGCCCCGCCGACGCCCATCGTCGAGAGCGGGGCGAGCGGCACGCTGTCGCGCGGGAGAATGCGAGCGCCCGGCTCCCGTTCCCGCTCCACCCGTTCGCGCGCCTCCGGCATCATGTAGACGTCGTCGAGATCCAGCGTCGAGAGCGCCGCCGCCAGGGCGCCAACGCGGTCTCCGAGCCGGGCGCGCGCGTCGAGCAGGATGAGCTCACGCCCGTCGACCAGGCAGCGGCCTCCCCCGCGCGCGGACGGCGTCTCGAACGGCTCGGCCCGGACCTCCACGCCGAGCCGCGTGGCGACGCGCACCAGCTCGTCGAGCAGATCCCGGTCATCCACGCTCGCACTCTCCCGGCGTCTGCCTCTTCTATAGCATGAGCATGCCCGCTCGCCGGCGGCCGCCGGCGAGGCCCGGCCCCGCGCTCGCCCCACCCGAGCGGTGGGGCTCAGTCGAGCGAGACGACCCCCTCGGCCGCGGCCGACTCCCACGCGAGCCGGGGGATCTGGGTCGCCAGCTTCCCGCCGCTCACGTCGATCATGGTCCCCGTGATGTACGCGGCGAGATCGGAGGCCAGGAAGCAGACGAGGTTCGCCACCTCCCGGGCCTCGCCCCAGCGCCGGAACGTCAGCGTGTCGAGCAGACGCCGCTGCCGCTCGGGCGGCAGCTCGGTGAACCCGTTGATCTCCGTCGGGATCATCCCGGGCGCATAGCAGTTCACCGTGATGCCCCACGGGCCGAGCTCCCCCGCGAGGGCCCGGGTGAAGTAGTGGACCCCCGCCTTCGACGCCGCGTACGCCCCGCTGCCGGTGATCGGCATGATGGCCGCGAAGGACGCCGCGTTGATGATCCGCCCCGCTCGCTGGCGCTTCATGACGGGAATCACCGCCTGGCACATGAGGAACGTGCCCTTCAGGTTGACGTCCAGGTTGAGGTCCCAGGCCTCCTCGGACAGGGTCTCGATCGGGCCGCCAGGCGCGACCCCCGCATTGTTCACGAGGATGTCGACGTGGCCGAGGGTCCGGGCCACGTCGTCGACCACCGCGCGCGTCCGGGCGGGGTCGCGGACGTCGCAGAGGTGCTGGCGCCCCGTCCACCTCTCCCGCCCGAACTCCCTCGCCACGTCGTCCAGCAGGTCCTGGCGAATGTCCGTGACCACGGTGGTCGCCCCTTCGCGCGCGAGCGTCGCCGCGATCTCGCGGCCGATGCCGCGGCCGGCGCCGGTGACGATCGCGACCTTGCCCCTGAGCACGATCTCCATCTACGAGTCCTCCGTCGGTTCGAGGCGAAGCGTCGGGTAGGTCCGTGACTCGGTCACGACGAGATCGACCCGGCGGTCCGTGGCGACGACCGGCACCTCCGGAACGACCTGGAGCTCGAACGCCGCCGCCACGAGCGGCGGCATGGCCCCCGGCCAGCCGCCCAGGAGCCGGTCGTAGTAACCCGCGCCGTAGCCGATGCGGCCGCCGGCCGGGTCGAAGACGACGCCGGGCACGAGGACGAAGTCGATGCCCGCGGGCGGGGCCAGCCGGCCGGTCGAAGACGCGGGCTCGGGGATGCCCCACGTCCCGGGGTGGAGCTCCGCCTCGAGGTCCCGGACCTGGTGAAGCACCAGCCGCCGGCCCTCGCGATCGACCCGGGGCAGGACGAGCGTCCGGCCGCTGGCCAGCACGTCCCGGAGGAGCGGGCCGGTGTCGAGCTCGCTGCCGAAGGAGGCGTAGCCGAGCACCACACGGGCCCGCTGGTAGGCGTCCAGCGTCCAGGCTCGCGCGAGCGCCGCCGCGGACAGCCGCGCCCGGACCGACGGGTCGAGCGCGTCCCGGCGCGCCAGGATCGCTCGGCGCAGCGCGGCCTTCGCCGCGGCAGGATCGGAATCGAGCACCGGACAGGCGGGGGCCACGGGCAGAAGCGTACGCCTCGCGCCCGCCCGGTGCCATCGGGCGAGCCGGCCGACAGGGCGTGAGCGGCGCCGCGCGTCCACGGCGCCGCTCACGGATTCGAGGAGATCGGAGCTTGGGCCCCTCAGCGCTCGACGGCCGGCCTCAATCCACAGAATCCAGGCCCTGGCCGGGGGCGGCGCTGGGCTCGCGAGGCTGGAGCGGGATGCCGCCGGGGTTCGGCACCACCTGGCTGAGCACATTGGACGTCTTGCCGGACGCGTCGGTGACCACGACCTCTTGCGTGAAGCTCGCGTTGCTGCCGAAGCGGAGGCACGACGTCACGGCGAGGGAGCCCGAGGTCGTCCCCGTGATCGCCACAGAGCCGGACGGGATCGTCCCGGTCAGGGTCGAGGGGCCTCCGAGGTCGAAGGTCGCCCTGAAGGTGACGGTGCCGCCCCGGAGGTTCCCGTCCGCGTCGGTGAAGTCGAAGACCAGCGTCTTGCGGGTCCCGGTCATGCCGCCGGCCGTGCACGCCGGTCCCAGCGTCACCCGGAGGTTCGAGATCACCGGGATCGTGGGGTCCGTCGCCGTCGCCGACGACCCGCCACCGCCGCCGCCCTTGCCACAGGCCGCGCAGAGGAGAAGCAGCGGAGCCAAGGCCAAGCTCGTCAGGATCCTGGTCCGTCCCATCGCGCCCCGTCCTTTCATGTCGGCCGGCCGCCGGGCAACGGCGTCCTGCCGGTTGGCAAGACCCCTCGATTCGCGTGGCGCGCACCCACGCGCCATCCGGGACCGGAGACAGGGCGAGAACGGTGCCACGGTGAGACCGTAGTGAAATCAGCGGCTTACGGCCACCTCAGGCGCGGCGTATGGTGGGACTTCGCCGGTGGGTGGGTCAACGGTCGGCGAATCGGGGCCGGGGTTGGCGCTCGCTCGGTTTCCGTGTACCGTTCATCGGCGTGCGCCGATGGAGCGCCGCTCGCAACCTCTCCCGACGTCAGAGGACAGGCCGATGAGCTCCGGACTCGAGGACCGCTTCCAGACGCTTCACGAGATCGTGCGCGCCGCCCGGCGGGAGCTGCCTCCCGGTCCGTGGGACTACCTCGTCGGCGGCACGGAGACGGAGACGACGCTCCGGCGGAACCGCCAGGCGCTCGACTCGGTCGCCTTCCGCCCGCGGGTGCTCCGGGACGTCTCCACCGTCGACAGCGCCGGGACATGGCAAGGCCAGCCGGTGCGGCTGCCCGTCATGCTGGCGCCGATCGGCTCGATCGAGTCCTTCACGCCGGGCGGCGCCGCGACGGCGGCCCAGGCGGCGGCCCGGTTCGGCGTCCCGCAGATGCTCAGCTCGGCGTGCAACCCCGGGCTCGAGGCCACGGCCGAGGCCGCCGACACCCTCCGCATCTTCCAGCTCTACGTCCGCGGGGACGACGCCGTCGTCGACGACTGGGTGCGGCGCGCGCGGGGCCACGGCTACCGGGGCTTCTGCCTCACCGTCGACAGCGCGTACTACAGCCGCCGCGAGCGTGACCTGGCCCGCCGGTTCGTGAAGCCCTGGCGGGCGGCGGCGACCGGCCTCGAGTACCAGCGCGGGCTCTCCTGGGACCAGGTCAAGCGCTTCAAGGACGCCCACCCGGACGTGCCGCTCGTCCTGAAGGGCATCGCCACCGCGGAGGACGCCGACATCGCCTGCCGCCACGGCGTGGAGGTCGTCTACGTCTCGAACCACGGCGGCCGCCAGCTGGACCACGGTCGGGGGAGCCTCGCGGTCCTGCCCGAGGTCGTCAAGGCCGTCGGCGGCCGCGCGAAGGTGTGGGTCGACGGGGGCTTCGTCCGCGGCACGGACATCGTCAAGGGCGTCGCTCTGGGGGCCGAGGTCGTCGGGCTCGGGCGGATCGCCTGCATGGGGCTCGCCGCGGCGGGCGCCGCCGGGCTCGTTCGCGTGCTGGAGCTGCTCGAGGAGGAGGTGCGCCTCTGCCTCGGGCTCTTGGGCGTCAAGCGCTTCGAGGAGCTCGACGGGAGCTATCTCCACGCCGAGACGCCGGTGGCCCCGCCGTCGGTCGTCAGCGCCTTCCCCCTCCTCGACCTCGACACCGAGCGCTACTGAAAGTCAAACACGGGGTCAGACCCTGACTTTGAGTTCCCAGCGGTCTTCCGGGGCGGCCATGCGCAGCGCTGCGGAAATCAAAGTCGGGGTCTGACCCCATGACTTTGATTTCCGACCCCGTGGGCTACCGCGTCGGCTCGGACATCGGCGGGACCTTCACGGACATCATCCTGGCGAGCGAGGACGGCCACACCTTCCAGGTCGGCAAGGTGCTCACCACGCCCGACCGGCCCGACGACGCCGTCGTCGCGGGGATCGAGTCCGTGCTGGCGGCGTCCGGCGTGCCCGCCGGGAGCGTGTCCCACGTCCTCCACGGCACCACGCTCTTCACCAACGCCATCATCGAGCGCAAGGGCGCCCGCACCGCGCTCGTCACGACCAGGGGCTTCCGCGACGCGATCGAGATCGCCCGGGAGCACCGCTACGACATGTACGACCTCTACATGCAGCGGCCGCGGCCGATCGCGCCGCGGCACCTGCGATTCGAGGTGGACGAGCGGGTGCTGGCCGACGGCACCGTGCGGCGGCCGGTCGATCCCGCCGAGGTGCGCCGCCTGGCGGACCGGCTGCGCGCGGCGGCAATCGAGGCGATCGGCGTGTGCCTGCTCCACGCCTACGCGAACCCCGCCCACGAGCGCCTGGTCGGGGCGATCCTCCGGGAGGCGCTGCCCGAGGTCGCGGTCACGCTCTCGAGCGAACTGGTCCCGGAGATCCGGGAGTACGAGCGCACGTCGACGACGCTCGCCAACGTCTACGTCCAGCGTCTCGCCCAGCGGTACCTGGGACGGCTCCACGATCGGCTGCGGCAGGTCGGCGTCGGTGGAGGCCTCTTCATCATGCAGTCGAACGGCGGCCTCTGCGAGGCCGAGACGGGCGGCCGGTACCCCGTCCGGCTGATCGAGTCGGGGCCCGCAGCGGGCGCGCTCGCCGCCGCCCACTACGGCGCGCTCCTCGGCCACAAGGACCTCCTGTCGTTCGACATGGGCGGCACCACCGCGAAGGCCTGCGTCATCGCCGACGGGGAGCCGCTGGTCTCCCCCGAGTTCGAGATCGACCGGCGCTACCACTTCAAGAAGGGCAGCGGCCTTCCGATCAAGGTGCCGGTCATCGAGATGATCGAGATCGGCACCGGCGGGGGCTCGATCGCCCGCGTCGACGCGCTCCGGCGGCTCCTCGTCGGCCCCGAGAGCGCGGGGGCGCGCCCGGGGCCGGTGGCCTACGCCCTCGGCGGGGCGGAGCCGACGGTGACCGACGCCGACCTCACGCTCGGCTATCTCGACCCCGACTTCTTCCTCGGCGGCCAGATGCGGCTCGACCGCGACGCCGCACGGCGCGCGATCGCCGAGCGGATCGCACGGCCGCTCGGGCTCGATCCCGTCGAGGCCGCGTGGGGCATCCACCAGCTCGCCAACGAGAGCATGGCCGGCGCGGCGCGCATCCACGCGATCGAGCGCGGCAAGGACGTCGAGCGCTTTCCCATCTTCGCGTTCGGCGGGGCCGGGCCCGTGCACGCCTTCGGCGTGGCCCGCATCCTCCGGAGCCCGAGCGTGATCTACCCGCTCGGCGCCGGCGTCATGTCGGCGGTGGGCTTCCTCGTGGCCCCCCTGTCGTTCGACTTCGTGCGGACCCTCCCCGGCCCCCTGGACGCGCTCGACTGGGGCGCCGTCGCGAGGGCGGTCACCGAGATGGAAGCCGAGGGCCGCGCCATCCTCGGCCGGACGATCCCCGCCGACCAGGTGCGGTTCCGCCGGTTCGCCGACATGCGCTACCGGAAGCAGGGCTACGAGATCCGCGTGCCCGTCCCGGACGGGCCGCTCGACGCCTCCCGCCGCGGCGAGATCCACGAGAGCTTCGAGACCGCCTACCGCGCGATCTACGGCCACACGGTCCGCGACGCGCCGATCGAGGCGGTCTCGTGGCGCGTGGTCGCCCAGGGCCCCCGGCCGACGCTCCGGCTCCCCACGAGCGCCGGTGCGAGCCGCGACCCCCGGGCCGCGCAGAAGGGCGTGCGCCGCGTCTACCTGCCCGACGCGCGGGGCTACGCGGACGTCCCGGTCTACGACCGCTACGCGCTGGGCGCCGGCGCCGCGCTGCCGGGGCCGGCGGTGATCGAGGAGCGGGAGTCCACGGTGGTGGTGAACGCCGCCACCCGGATCCGGGTCGACGACGCCTCGAACGTCATCGTGGAGGTGCCGCCGGTCGGCTAGAGGCGGCGGCGGAGCGCGCATGGACCAGATCACCCTCGACATCCTGTGGAGCCGGCTCGTGGCCACGGTCAACGAGCAGGCCGCCGCGCTCATGCGGTCGTCGTTCACGTCCATCGTCCGCGAGTCGGGCGACCTGTCCGCGGGCGTCTTCGACCGGCAGGGGCGCATGGTCGCCCAGGCCGTCACCGGGACCCCGGGGCACATCAACTCGATGGCGACCGGGATGATCCACTTCCTCGCGCGATTCCCGGTCGACACGCTCCGGCCCGGAGACGTGCTCGTCACCAACGATCCCTGGAAGACCGCGTCCCAGCTGAACGACATCACCGTCGCCACGCCCGTCTTCCGCGGCGGCCGCGTCGTGGCCCTCTTCGCCAACACCTGCCACGCCCTCGACATCGGCGGACGCGGGCTCTCCGCGGACGCCCGCTCGGTGTTCGAGGAGGGGATCGCCATTCCCATGATGAAGCTCCACGACGCGGGGCGCCCGGTCGAGCCGCTCTACGAGATGATCGCCGCCAACGTCCGCACGCCCGAGGAGGTGCTGGGCGATCTCCACTCCCAGGTCGTCGGCAACGAGGTGGGCGCCCGGCAGCTCACGCGGTTCCTGGACGAGTTCGGCCTCCAGGACATCGAGGCGCTCGCGGAGGAGATCATCGCGCGCTCGGAGCGGGCGATGCGCGAGCGGATCGCCGCCCTCCCCGACGGCGAGTATCGCTACGGGCTCACGATCGACGGCTTCGAGCAGCCAATCGTGATCCGCGCCGTCGTCCGGATCCACGGGAACGAGCTGACGGTGGACTTCGCCGGGAGCTCCGGTCCCGTCCCGCTCGGCGTCAACGTCGCGCTGAACTACACGCGGGCCTACACGACGTACGGCATCAAGTGCGTCATCTCGCCCGACGTCCCGAACAACGAGGGGAGCTTCCGCCCGGTGCGCGTGACCGCGCCGGAGGGCTCGATCCTGAACGCGCGCTTCCCGGCCGCGGTGGCGGGCCGCCACCTGGTCGGCCACTTCCTGCCCTCCGCCGTGATGGGCGCGCTCGCCCAGGCGCTGCCGAACCGGGTGATGGCGCCGGGCTTCGACGGGCTCTGGGACACCCAGATCACCGGCGTCCAGCGCGGGACCGGCCGCCACTTCTCGTTCACGTGGTTCTCGGCGGGCGGCACCGGCGCCCTCCGCGGCCAGGACGGGCTCTCCGCCACCGCGTATCCCAGCGGCGTCGCGGGCGTGGCGGCCGAGGTGATCGAGACGCTGGCGCCGGTCGTCCTGCGGCGGCGGGAGCTCCGGCCCGACTCGGGCGGCGCCGGAATCTTCCGCGGCGGCCTCGGCCAGGTCATGGAGATCGAGGTGCTGACCGACGAGGACTACGTCTTCTCGGGGCTCTACGAGCGCACCCGCCATGCGGCGCCGGGACTCCAGGGCGGCGCGCCGGGCGGCTGCGGCAGCATCGCGACCAGCAACGGCGTCCCGCTGCCGCCGAAGATCAGCACGCTGGTCCCTCCCGACACCGTGGTGACGGTCGAGCTGCCGGGCGGCGGCGGCTACGGCCGGCCCGCCGGCCGCGATCCCGGGCGCGTCTTGGAGGACGTCCGCGAGGGCTACGTCTCGCTCGAGCGAGCGCGCGAGGACTACGGCGTCGCGATCGACCCGGTCGCCTGGACGGTGCTCGCGGATGAGACGGCGAAGCTCCGCGCGGCCATGGCGCAGGGGACGACGGACGGCGCCGACGGGTCCCTCTGACGGGCCGACCCGAGGATCCGAACCGCCGGCGGGCCATGGCGTCTGTCGCCACGGCGGCCTGATCGTCCTGATCGGGGCGGCGCCGGCCCTCGGTGAACTCCGCCTCCGTGCCCGCGGGAAGTCGGACCGACCGGAAGGCGCGCCAGGCTGCTAGCGGCCGGCGCCCTGGGCCGTGGCGCACTCCGCGCGCCACCGCTCGTTGGCGTCGGCAAACGTCCGCAGGGCCCGCTCCATGTCGTACGGCCGCTCCTCCAGGGTGTCCGCCGTCCACTCGCTCCGGGGCGTGGCGAAGAAGTCTCCGCCGTAGACGTGGATCGCCCCCGTGAACGCGCGGAGGGGGTTCGCGACGGCGTGCACCACGCTCTTGCCGAGCAGCGCCGCGTCCCGGGTCTCGAGGGCTTTCTGACCGGCGACGACCAGGCCCTCCGAGCCCCGGCGGTAGAACGTGTTGTCCTCGCGGCCCCCGTAGAGGCCGATGACCGCCCACATCCGGTGGTCGTGCGGATAGATGGCCATGCCGGGCGTCCAGACGACGTTCAGGACCGTGAGCTCGGGGGACCGGTGCAGCGCCGTCACGCCCCCCGAGCTCGGGGTTCCGAGCGCCCGCTCCACCTCGGCGGGCTGGGCGACCGCGCGCTCGACCAGATCCCTCACGGCGACCTCGGGGGTGGTGGAGTCGCGCAGCGCCGCGCGGCAGTCGGCGACGAAGGTGTCGAGGTCGAACATGGGCGTCCTCCTGTTCGATCGCGGACCGGTCCGGCGATCACTGGCCGCAAGCTACGCGGATAGCAATCTTGTGTCCACTGCATTATCTCGACTATTCTCCATGCCTGTGAGGCATGAATTGTCGTGGACCTGAGGCACCTGCGCTACTTCGTCGCCGTCGCCGACGCGGGCGGATTCTCGAGGGCGGCCGCCCGGCTCCGGGTGAGCCAGCCCGCCCTCTGGCGCCAGGTGCGCCAGCTCGAGCAGGAGCTCGGGGTCCGGCTCTTCGATCGCGTCGGACGCCAGGTGCGCATCACCGGCCAGGGAGAGCTCCTGCTCGATCAGGGCCGCGACCTCCTCGCCCGAGCGGCGTCGCTCGGCGAGCGAGCCCGGGAGTCCGGGACGGGCCTGACGGGGGTGCTGCGCCTCGGGGCCACGCCCCAGACGTTCGAGAGCCTCGCCGGCTTCCTCGCCCGGTGGGGCCGCTCGAACCCGGGCGTCTCGCTGCAGCTCGTCGAGGACGGCGGGATCGAGCTCCTGGGCCGCCTCGAAGCCGGCGACGTCCACCTGGCGCTGACGCTCGGCGGCGACCCGCGGTTCCGCTGGCGTCTCCTGTTCCCCGGTCGCCTCCTGGCAGTGGTCCCCGCGGGGCACCGGCTGTTCCGGCATCGGACCGTGGAGGTGGCCGATCTCGTCCGGGAGCCGCTCCTCCTGCTGCGGCCGGGCTTCGCCTCGCGGGAGTGGTTCGACGCCGCCTGCCGGGTCGTGCACGCCCGCCCGCGCGTGCTCCTCGAGAGCGGAGCGCCCCACACGCTCATCGCCCTGGCCCGGGAGGGTCACGGCATCGCCGTCGTCCCGGCCACCGTCCGGCTCATCCGGGGCCACGTGCGCCCGATCCCCATCGTGCATGCGGGCACGTCACTGGGGCGCTGGATGGCCGCGAACTGGGACCCTCGCCGGTTCCTGGCGCGCTACGCCGAGCGCTTCGTCGAGGCCCTCGCCGCGTACGCCACCCGCCACTTCGGCCACGAGTTCCGCCACGCGCCCCCGCTCCCTTGGCCCCCCGAGATAAGGGACCAGGCAGGTCGTGCGGAGCGCTGACCGGGTCGCTCGAGGCTAGCGCCCGGCCAGGCGCGCGACCAGTGGCGCCGCCCGGTCGAGCTGACGGTCCGAGACGACGTAGTAGGAGAAGCCGTACAGGTCCCGTCGCTCCTCCATCCGATCGGCGATCTCGGCCACCGAGCCGATGAAGACGGACGGCATGGCCAGCACGTCGGCGAGCGTCACCCCGCTCCAGCCGCGGGTGGCGATGAGTTCCGACGCGGCCCGCTCGCGGTCCTCCTGGAACACGAGGGTCGGGATGAGGCTCAGCTCGATGTCGGCGTAGCGCGCGCCGGCGCCCTCGCGCACCCACGCGAGCTTCCGGGCGACGACGTCGGCGAGCCGCTCCGACGGGTCGTCCACCACGGTGCCGGTGGCGACCGACGTCGTCAGAATCCCGACGATGTCGGCGACGCGTCCGGCCAGCGTCAGCACGCGGCGGCGGCCGCCGCCGATAAGCACCGGCGGCCGCGGCCGCTGGGCGGGCTTGGGGTGGCCCTCGAGCGCAGTCACCGTGTAGTGCTTGCCCGCGAACGAGAACGGGCCGTCCCCGAACAGGCCGTCGAGGATCTGGACCGCCTCCTCCAGCCGATCGATCCGGGTGCTCGCGGGGTCGAAGGCGAGGCCCGCGGTCTCGTACTCGCGCCGGAGCCAGCCGGCGCCGAGGCCCAGCTCGAGGCGGCCGCCTGACAGCCGGTCCAGGGTCGCGGCTTCCTTCGCCAGCATCACCGGGTGGCGATAGTCGACCGCGAGCACCATGGTGCCGACCCGGAGGCGCGTGGTGAGCGCCGCCGCGTGGGCGAGGGCGACGAGGGGCGCCGGCTGGTCGCCGAAGAAGTCCGGGACGACGTGATCGCGGATCAAGAGCGTGGAGAACCCCAGGTCCTCGATCCGCCGCACGTGATTCGCCCAGCTCGCGGGGCTCTGCGGCTCCTCGTGGATGACCCCGAAGCGGAACGGCCGCGGTCCGGCCATTGCCGATCGGGTTCCTTAGCTCCCGGGGCGCGGGACGAAGACGATCCGCACGTCCTTGGCCTCCCGCCCCAGCGCCTCGCGCGCGATCTCGGCCAGGCTCCCCGCGATCGCGAAGTCCCGGGGCGCGAGGCCCATGGTGACGGTCCAGGGCTGACCGCGGTGCTTCGCCACGGTCGGAGAGACCACCGGCCCGAGCACGCCGTGAACGGCGTCCGTGACGTGGATCTGCGCGGCCACGCGACCCAGCCGGCGCCGCTCGATCGCGTCGATCACCCACCCGACGACCGAGCCGGCCAGCGCCACCCACCCCAGCAGCACGACGAGGGCCGCCGCGGTCAGCACCGGAGCCGCCACCACGCCTGCCGCGCGAGGAGCGCGTGGTCCGCGGCATCGAGCGCGAAGCTGGCGTGCGCGGCCTCTGCCTTCGCCGCCGCCTCGCCGCGCCGCCGCGTCGCAGAGGCGCGAGCCAGGGTGTCGGTGAGCCAGCCGCCGACGGAAAGGCCCGCCCGGACGACGGCGGCGACCAGGAGCGAGGCCACCACGGCCCCGACGACGGTCGCCAGCCCGGCAGCGGCGAACCAGACGAGGCTGGCGATTCGAAGCTCCGGAAGACTCATGAGGATCACCCTCCTTGGTATTTGTGACACCGGAGGGGGCAGCTCGTGAAACGGGAGGACGGCCGGTTCCGGGAGCCGGGGCGGCGGGCGCGGCTCTCCTTCAGCGCGGGGCTTTCGCGATCTTGGCCCAGGTGTCCCGGAGGCCCACCGTTCGGTTCACGACCAGGCGGCCGGGCGCCGTGTCGGGGTCGACGGAGAAGTAGCCCAGCCGCTCGAACTGGAACCGGCTGCCGGGCGCGGCGCCGGCCAGGCTCGGCTCCGCCCGGGCCTCGAGCACGACCTCCATCGAGACGGGGTTGATGAGCGCGGTGAAGTCGCCCCCGCCTGCCTCGTCCCCGGGATTGGGGTCCGTGAACAGCCGATCGTAGAGACGCGCCTCCGCCGTCACGGCGTGGGCCGCCGAGACCCAGTGGATGGTGCCCTTGACCCGCCGGCCCTCGCCCGCCTGGCCGCCGCGGCTCGCGGGATCGTAGGTGCACCGCGCCTCGACGATCTCGCCGGTCCGCTCGTCCTTCGTCACGCCCGTGCAGCGGACGATGTAGGCGTAGCGGAGGCGCACCTCGTTGCCCGGAAAGAGCCGGAAGTACTTGGGCGGCGGCTTCTCGCGGACGTCGTCCCGCTCGATCCAGAGGACGCGCGAGAACGGCACCTTGCGGACGCCCATCGCCGGATCCTCGGGGTTGTTGACGGCCTCGAGCTCCTCGACCTGCCCCTCGGGGTAGTTCTCGATCACGAGCCGGACCGGCCTCAGCACCGCCATGACCCGCGGCGCGCGGCGGTTCAGGTCCTCCCGGACGCAGTGCTCGAGGAGCGCCATGTCGACCATGCTGTTCGCCTTGGCGACGCCGATCCGCTCGGAGAAGTCGCGGATCGCCTCCGGCGTGTATCCGCGGCGCCGGAAGCCGGCCAGGGTCGGCATCCGGGGGTCGTCCCATCCCCGCACGTGCCCCTCCTGGACGAGCCGCAGGAGCCGGCGCTTGCTCATCACCGTGTAGCCGAGGCTCAGGCGGGCGAACTCGATCTGCTGGGGATGGTAGATCCCGAGCGCCTCGCACAGCCAGTCGTAGAGCGGCCGGTGATCCTCGTACTCGAGCGAGCAGAGCGAGTGGGTGACCCGCTCGATCGAGTCCGACAGGGGATGCGCGTAGTCGTACATCGGGTAGATGCACCACCGGTCGCCCGTGCGGTGGTGGGCGACGTGCCGGATCCGGTAGAGCGTCGGGTCCCGCATGTTCATGTTGGGCGAGGCCATGTCGATCTTCGCCCGGAGCACGCGCGCCCCGTCCGGGAACTCCCCCGCGCGCATCCGGCGGAAGAGGTCGAGGTTCTCGGCCACCGACCGGTCCCGGTACGGGCTGTTCCGGCCGGGCTCGGTCAGGGTGCCGCGGTGCCGCCGGATCTCCTCGGCCGAGAGGTCGTCGACGTAGGCCAGCCCGCGCCGGATCAGCTCCTCCCCCCACTGGTAGAGCTGCTCGAAGTAGTCCGAGGCGAAGTAGAGGTGCGGCCCCCAGTCGTACCCGAGCCAGCGGATGTCCTCCTGGATCGACTCGACGTACTCGACCTCCTCCTTCGCCGGATTGGTGTCGTCGAACCGGAGGTGACAGGTTCCGCCGAACTCCCGCGCGAGACCGAAGTCGATCGAGATCGCCTTCGCGTGGCCGATGTGGAGGTAGCCGTTCGGCTCGGGGGGAAACCGGGTGACGACGCGGCCGCCCCAGCGTCCGCTCTCCATGTCCTCCTGGATCGCGGTGCGGATGAAGTTGGGCGGCGGTCCCGGCTCGGGTATCGACATGATATGGGGCTCGTCGGGGAGCGCGCCCACATCATACCGCGGTCACGAAAAGCTTTGGGCCTCCGCCGCCCCCCGGGGCAGCATGGGTCCCGGGAGGCCCGCTGCGCGCTCGGACGACCGTCGGGTCTCGATAATCCCGGGAGGGAAAGCCATGCGGAGCAAGAGTTGGCACTGTCTCTGTCTCGCCATCCTGGTCGCGTTCGTGTTCGGCGCGGTCCGCGCGGATGCCCAGAGCCCGGAGTTCGCCGCGAGCTTCGCCCGGGCGACCACCGCGCTCTACGAGATGGTCAACGTCCCCGGCGGCAACGGCATCCCCCGGGACGTCCTGGGCAAGGCCCATGGCGTGGCCGTCTTTCCGGGCGTCGTGAAGGGCGCGCTCCTCATCGGCGGCACCGCCGGTGACGGCGTCGTGACGGTGCGCCGTCCGGACGGCTCCTGGAGTCCGCCCGCGGTGATGCGCATGGCCGGCGGGAGCGTCGGCTTCCAGATCGGCGCGGAGGTCATGGACGTCGTGCTCCTGATCATGAGCGAGAAGGGTCTCCAGGGGCTCCTCTCGAGCGAGTTCACGATCGGCGCCGACATGTCCGCCGCCGCCGGGCCCTCGGGAGCCCGCGGCGAGGTGTCGACCGACCTCAAGTTCTCGACCGACCTCCTGACGTACTCGCGCACCCAGGGCCTCTTCGCCGGCATGTCGTTCTCGGGAGCGAGCGTCCGCGCCAGGGACGACTGGAACCAGTCGCTCTACGGGCGCGGCTACACGATCCAGGAGATCCTGCTGGGCACCCAGCTGGCGGTCCCCCAGGTCGCGCAGGGCTTCATCCAGACGGTGGCCGCGTCCGCCGGACCCGTCATCAGCAAGCAGTAGCCCCTCCTCCGCTGCGATCGGGCGGGCCCGGGGCCACCCGCCCGATCTCGCTCGCCTCCGCTCGATCCCGGCTCGCGGCGCGTGTATTCTGCCTCACGTGATCGGCGCTGACGCCTTCCTCGACCCGGCGCGCGCCCGGGGCTTCGGCTTCTACGCGGGCGTCCCCTGCTCGTTTCTCACGCCGATCATCAACCGGGTCATCAGCGACCCCGCCCTCGAGTACGTCGGCGCGACGAGCGAGGGCGAGGCCGTCGCCATCGCGGCGGGCGCCTGGCTGGCCGGCCGGAAGACCGTGGTCATGTGCCAGAACTCGGGGCTGGGGAACGCCGTCAACCCGCTCACCTCGCTGAGCTTCCCGTTCCGGATCCCGACGCTCCTCGTGGTCACGTGGCGGGGCCAGCCCGGGATCCACGACGAGCCGCAGCACGAGCTGATGGGCCGGATCACCGGCAGCTTGCTGGACGCGATGCGGATCCCTCACCAGGCGTTCCCCGACACCCCCGAAGACGTGGAGCCGGCCCTCGCGCGAGCCGAGGCGGAGATGAACCGGTCGGAGCTGCCGTTCGGGCTCG
Source organism: Candidatus Methylomirabilota bacterium (assembly GCA_036558225.1). GTDB lineage: Bacteria > Methylomirabilota > Methylomirabilia > Rokubacteriales > DASRDR01 > DASRDR01. The sequence goes on from DATBGA010000082.1 coordinate 21,940, forward strand.
TGATGGCGAAGGACACGGTCCGCGACGACGGGCTCGACCAGAAGCCGCCCGACCCCCGGCCGGCCGGCGCTCGGCGCGACCTCCGCGAGCACGGGCCCCGCCCCACCCGCGTCGAGGCGCTCCGGCGGTTCCTCGCGGTCGTCCCCGACGCGGCCGGCGTCATCGCCACCACCGGGAAGTGCGGCCGCGAGCTCTTCACGCTGGCCGATCGCCCGCAGCACCTCTACCAGGTGGGGTCGATGGGCGGTGCGAGCGCGATGGGGCTCGGCGTGGCCCTCCACACGCCGCGGCCGGTGGTCGTCCTCGACGGCGACGGCGCCGCGCTCATGAAGCTCGGCAACCTCGCCACCATCGGGAGCCGCGCGCCGGCGAATCTCTGCCACGTCGTCCTCGACAACGGCGTGCACGACTCGACGGGCGGCCAGGCGACGGTGTCGGCCAGCGTCGACTTCGCGGCCGTGGCCCTCGCGTGCGGCTATGCCAGCGGCACGAGCTGCGACAGCCTGGGGGGACTCGAGGAGGCGCTGGGGGCGAGCCGCGACGCTCCCGGGCCCCACCTGATCCACGCCCGCATCGCGCCCGGGTCGCTCGCGAAGCTGGGCCGCCCGACCATCACGCCCCCGGAGGTCGCGCGCCGGTTCCGCGCCTTCCTCGCGGAGCGCTGACCGCCGACATTCCGTCGACAAGGAGACCAGCGATGGCATTCGTCCGGACCATCTCGGTCGATGAGGCGAGCGGTGACGTGCGCGCGATGTACGAGCGCGCTCAGAGGGCCGCCGGCTACGTCCCGAACTACGCCAAGCTCTTCAGCCACCGGCCCCCGGTGATGGCGACCTGGTCCGCCTTCCTCGGTTCCATCCGGGGAAATCTCGACCCGCGGCGCTACGAGCTGGTCACGCTGGCCGCCGCCCGGGCGATGCAGTCCTCCTACTGCATGCTGGCGCACGGCGCGATCCTGCGGCGAGACTTCTACACGGCCGAGCAGCTGACGGCGATCGCCCGGGGCTCGGCCGCCACCGATCTCGCCCCCTCCGAGATCGCGATGATGGCATACGCGGAGAAGGTCGCCCGCGACGCCGGCGCGATCACCGACGCCGATGTGCAAGCCCTCCGGGACCACGGGCTCACCGATGCCGAGATCTTCGACATCGCGGCGGCCGCGGCCGCCCGATGCTTCTTCAGCAAGCTGCTCGACGCGCTCGGGGCGGAGGCCGACTCCGCGTACGAGCGGCTCGAACCCGACCTGAAGCGCGAGCTCACCCCCGGGCGGCCGATCAGCCGGCACCCGGGGGAGCACGTTCCCGGGACCACGACGACGCGACCGGGCTGACACGCGGTCGATCCCCGACTCCCCGGCCCCACGTGGTCTCCCCTGCGGCAGCTCAGCCGGATTCGGCCGCCGCCGCGAGGTCCGGACTCCTCTGATCCACGCGCCGACGCCCCGGGCGGCTTGCCGGGGTCGGGCGTCCGACGTCCGGGCCTCCGGGCGTCCCGGCCCGCTGCGGCGGCTCCTTGCCTGAGCTCGATGGCCGGGGCGACCAGCGGCGATATGCTGCTGACTGCTTCACATCCCCTGTCAGACTGCTTCACACCGTGTCGCCCCACTTCACATTCCCAGACCGGAGCCCTCCGCGCCGGCCGTGTCCGGCGCCAGGTGCCGAGGCCGGAGATGCAGGCAGTGACTGAGTTTCTTGCCCGTCAGGAAGCAGCTGTCACTTCTTGCGGTGCTTTCACGGCTCTCCCATCCCCCTGGCGCGACTCTTGCTCGACTTTGGGAGGACTTGAGGGACGGGAATGCGTGGACACCCCGGTCGGGGGAGAGGACGCCCATGACGCGCTGGATCGGAGCCGTGCTCGGACTGGCCTTCGCGAGTGTTGCCCTGGCTCCAGGGCACGCGGAGGCCATTCCCACCACCTTCTTCGTCGCTCCGAACGGGACCGTGACCAATGACTCGGGCTGGCACACGGCAGTGGGAACGTTCTCCGAAGCCGACCTCGACAGCAATCTCGTCGACGGCAACATCGCGGGGATCACCCTGGGCGGCGTCGGTATCACCTTCTCGCTTCCCAATACCTCCCCGTTTCCACTACCCGGTGCTGAGATCTTCCACGGATCCTACGACGGAGGCGTGTACGGCACGGTTTTCGCCGCCGCCCTGCTCAACCGTTCCGGCGGCACCGGTCCCGACAGCCAGATCGAATTCACGTTCTCGAAGCCGGTCAAGGGCTTCGGACTCTGGGTGTATGACAACAGCGAGGGCGTGGCCAACAGCTTCACGATGACCGCGGACATCGTCGGCTCGGGCGACGTAACCTCCGCCGTCCTCGACGCCGTCCCGGGGAGCAACTTCCACACCGTAGAGGGCTTCCTGGGAGTCTACGACCCGGCGGGGATCAACTCCGTCAGGGTCACCAACACTCCGGGATCCTTCTTCGAGGTCGACCACCTGCAGCTGGCGGTCCCGGAGCCAGGGACGCTGGCCCTGCTCGGCTCCAGTCTCGTCGGCCTCGTGCTGGCGGGGCGCCGTCGCTGGGCTCGCTGAGTCGGGGGTCCGCCGGGACGCCGCCGGCCGGTCAGGCGTCCCCCTGACGCACTCCTCGCCGCGGGTCGTCACGCTCTAGCCGTCCACGCACGTCTCCCGGGTCGCGCTCGGCCCCCTCCGCCCGGCTCGACCTGCCCACGTCCCCCGCTGCAGGACGTCGCGTACACTTGCGTCCGTGGACGACTGGCGCGCGAACCTCGTGACGGACGCTCCCGGGATCGGACGGATCCTCGAAGAGTGCCGGCGGATCGCCGTCCTCGGAATCAAGCCCGAGTCGCGCGCGGGGGCGCCCGCCTTCTTCGTGCCGGAGTACATGCTGCGCCAGGGCTACGACATCGTCCCCGTGCCGGTCTACTACCCCGAGGTGGTGGAGATCCTCGGACGCCCGGTCCACCGGTCCCTCTGCGACGTTCCCGGGCCGATCGACATGGTCAACGTCTTCCGCCGCCCGCGCGACATCCCGCCTCACGTCCCGGACATCCTGGCCGTGAAGCCGCGCGTCGTGTGGCTCCAGCTCGGGATCGCGCACGCCGAGGCGGCCGAGACCCTGGCCCGCGCGGGAATCCGCGTGGTCCAGGATCGCTGTCTCCTGGTGGAGCACCGTCGGCTCGGGCACGGGTGATGGCCGGAGTCGCCGCGCGGCTCGCGCCCATCGTCCTCCCCAACGCGGACGCGAAGCCGGTCGAGCTCGGGTCCCTGTGGGCGGACGCGCCCGCGGTCCTCGTGTTCCTCCGGCACTACGGCTGAGTGTTCTGCCGGGAGCACGTCGCGCAGTTGCGCGACCACGAGGCCGACTTCCGAGCGCGCGGCGCGCGCGTGGCCGCGGTCGGCCTCGGCGACCTCGCCTACGCCCGCGCGTTCCGCGACGAGTCGCGCATCGCCTTCCCCCTGCTCGTCGATGTCGAGCGGAAGGCCTACCGGGCGGCCGAGCTCCACTCCGCGTCGCTCCGCCACCTCTTGCGCCGCGACACCTTCACGGCGGGTCGGCGCGCGCGAGCCGCAGGCTACCGGCAGGGCCGAACCGGCCGGAATCCCTTCCAGCTCGGCGGGAGCTTCGTCTTCGGGCCGGGCGACGTGGACCGCTACGCGCACGTGAGCGAGACGTTCGGCGACAACGCTCCCGTCGCGGCGCTCCTGGCCGCGCTCGACCGCTGACTCCCGACCCCGGCGTCAGCCCGACTGGTCGAGGAAGCGCGCCCGGTGGCGCGGCTCCGGGATCGGGCAGGCGTCGTAGCGGCCGAACAGCCGGTAGCGGGTGCGCGCCACAAGGTCGTAGCCCAGATCGCGCACCGGCCGCGGCAGGGGGCGCAGCGCCGCCGCCGCCCGCCACGGGCCTCCGAGCTCGCGGAGGATCCACAGCGCCGCGTCGGACTTCCGGAGCAGTCGCTCGTCCGGCCGGCCGCGGCCGAGGACCAGATAGAGGGTGTCGAGGTCCTGGGGGTCCCGGCCGTGGCGCGTCAGGATCTCGCGCGCGAGGGCGCTCTGCAGCGCGGCGAAGCGGAAGCGGCCGGCGGGATCGCGCGCGAGCACGAACCGGTTGAGGCGATTGCAGAGGCCGCAGACGCCGTCGTAGAGGATGACCGGCGCGACGGCCGGCGCCTCACTCACGCGGCTCCTCCCGGACCGGGCGGACGTGCGGCGGGACGGCGCCGCGGGGGCACGACGGCCACTCCGCGGTGAACCACACGCGGTAGCCGAACAGCCGTCCCCACGCGCGGTTCGTCACGATCACCTCGATCCCG
>DATBGA010000083.1:0-2359 GCA_036558225.1 Candidatus Methylomirabilota bacterium
CGCCGTGCTGCATGTCCACGACCAGGGAGTCGAAGCCCTGGTGCGCCATGACCTCCGCCGAGAAGCTCGACGGGATCGACAGCCAACCGTTCACCACGAGTCCGCCCTTGGCCCAGATCGACTTCACCGTGTTCTCGCGCACGTCAGGCTCCTTCCCGCGTGGGGTCCATCGTGAGGATCGCTTGCCGTCGCGGGCCGCCAGTCGGCGGCCCGCGGCCACCGCAGGGCCCGACATCTGGCCTCGCGGCACCCCAGGAGTATAGGCGCGGGCCGGCGGCGGCGCCACCCCGCGCGGCGGCGCAGGTTCGTTCGTGCAGATCAGTCCGTCGCGTCGGTCGGCGACCAGGCGCCGGCGACGACGACCGCCTCGTCGTGCCCCGGCCAGGGTGGCATTGTGACGGCGACGGCGGCGAGCGGCTCCGGCCCGAGCGACCGGAGCTGGAAGTGCGTGCCGAGGGGGATCGTGAGGCAGACGCCGGCCTGGAGCGCGACGACGCCCTCGCGGTCGCCCTGGCGCCGCCACATCTCGCCGCGCCCGCCGAGCACGTACCAGATCTCCTCCACCGTCCGGTGGGTCACCGGGCGCGACACGCGGCCTGGCCCCAGCTCGAAGTGCGCGAAGCTCCCGCCGGCGAGCCGGAGGAGGATCCTCACGTCGGCCCCGTCCGGGGCGCGCGCGTCAGGCTCAGCGGGGAGCCATCTCGTCTCGAAGTCCGTCTGGCGCACGCCGGCTCCTTTCAGTCTGTGGGTGCGGCGCCGGGCTCAGGCGAGGCGCGCTTGCACGTGGTCGGCCAGCCGGAGCGCCAGCGCGACGATCGTCAGCATCGGGGTGGCGTAGCCGACCGTGGGGAACACCGAGGGGCCCGCGACGTAGAGGTTGGTCGTCCCGTGGACGCGGCCGTGCTCGTCCACGACGCCGCGCCGCGGGTCGGGGTGCATCCGCGTCGTGCCCATGTGGTGATGCCCGCCGAAGGGCAGCACCGGCCAGCGCAGGTCGTCCCCGTCCAGCCCCGCCTCCCAGCGCCCGAGCCCGGCCCGCGCGACCTCCTCGCCCAGAATGGCGAGCGCCCGCCGCATGCTGCGCCGGTCGAGCGCGGCGAGGCGCCAGTCGAGGCGGACGCGCCGGCGGCCCAGCGCGTCGAGCCCGGTCCCGAGGGTGACGCGGCTCTCGGGATTGGGCGCCTGCTCCATCCGCGTGTGGACCGTCAGGGTCATCGGCCTCCGCTGCAATGCCCCGCGGCCGGCCGGTTCCCACCCGCGGTTCCGCAGACGGCGCGCCCGGCGGGTCCGGATGCGCCACAGGACGCCGTCGGGCAGGAGGCGCCGCGCGACGCGGCGCCAGGGCGAGAGGCCCGTGGGCCGTCGCGACTCGAGGAGCGCGCTGTAGCCGAGGAGGCCCTCCTGGCGAAGGGTCTCCGGCGAGAGCACGAGCGCGCCCTTGATGCACGTCGATCCGACCAGGTGCGGCTGGTAGAGAGCGGGGGAAAACGCCGGATCGCCGGGCTCGAAGGTGCCGCCGTCGAGGTGAAGATGCTCCATGAAGTGGCGCCCGACGAGGTCGTGCGCGTTGCCGAGTCCCGCGGGGTGGACGCGGTTCGAGAGAAGGAGCAGCCGGGGCGTCTCGATCCCGCCGGCGGCGAGGACGACGAGTCGGGCCGCGACCCGGAAGCGCGGCCCCCGGAAGCACGCGACCCGGACGTGGCTCACCGTGCGGCCGCCGTCCGCCACCTCCAGCTCGGTGGCCGAGGCGCCGAGGTGGACGGTGACGCCGGCGGCGCGCGCGAGGTCCTCGCGATACGTGAGGCCGAAGCGGACGGGCGGGCTCAGCTGGAAGATCGCCGTGCGGGCGCGGTCGCCCTCGAACGGGAGCGGCGGCTCGGTCGCGGGATCCCGCCACGCCGCCGCGTCGTAGTCGAAGGGCCCGAGCTGGCAGATCGCCTGCGCCCGCTCGTAGTAGGGGAGGAGGTGCGCCCGCCCGAAGGGCCAGCCGCTCCCCGGGATCTCGGGCCGGGCCTCGAAGTCGATCTCGTCGAGCGGCCGGCACTGCCCGCCCCACTGGTCGGTCGTCCCGCCGAGGGCCGCCGTGCGGATCCAGTCGAGCGGGAAGTACGGGACGCCGGCGCGGTCGCCGCGGAGGAGGCGCTGCGTCCGCCGGCTGGCGGTCAGCCGTCCGCTCTCGAGGACCGTCACCCGGCAGGGCGCGCGGGCGAGCTCGCGGGCGAGCGTGATGCCGGCCGCTCCCGCGCCGATGATGCAGACGTCGGTCTCGAGGACGGCGCCCTCGGGGATCTCCCGCGCGTCACGGAGCACGGTCGACGTCGCGAAGAAGGTCGTCGACCAGGCGGTTGAAGATCTCGGG
>DATBGA010000084.1:0-10903 GCA_036558225.1 Candidatus Methylomirabilota bacterium
GCGCCGTACTTCGGGTGGTTCCGGATGGCGTCGCGCTCGGCCATCGCCCTGCGCGCGGGCAGCTCGCCGACCTTCTCGAGCCACAGCTCCATCGCCGCCGGGGTGGTGATGAACCTGAGGAACTTCGCGGCGGCGTCGCGCTTCGGCCCCGTGGCCTTCGGCGTGATGCCGTTGACCCAGTAGGACGCGAAGTTCGACCGCTTGCCCTGGTGGGACGGCAGCTCGGCGACCCCGTAGTCGAGGCCGGCCTGGGCGTCGAACGCCGCGAGCCGGAACGAGCCGTCGATCATGAGACCCGCCTTCCCGGCCTTGAACGCCGTCACCCCGTCGGTCATGAAGCCGAACTGGCCGACCTTGTGCTTGATGGCGAGGTCGGTGTACCAGGCGACCGCCCGGTGGCCGGCGGCGCTGTTGTACGCGACCGTCTTGCCGTCGGCGGAGTAGGGCTGACCGCCCATCTGGCGGATCAACACCTCACGCAGCCAGTGATGGTCCTGGAGCCCCATGTCGAGCGCGATGCCGGCCTGGAGGAGGTTCCCGCCGGCGTCGCGCTTGGTGAGCTTCTGGGCCATGGCGAGCATCTCGTCGAGCGTCTGGGGCGGCTTCGACGGGTCGAGGCCGGCCTCGGCGAAGAGCTTCTTGTTCCAGAAGAGGGCGAGGGAGCGCACCGCCGTCGGCACGGCGTAGTACTGGCCGTCGACCTTCATCTGCTTCACCAGCGGGAAGAAGTCGCGCTCGATCTCGGCGGCGGGGAACATCTCGGGCGGCAAGGGCTGGAGGAGCTTTGCCTTCAGGTAGTCCTGGAGCCAGCCGTAGAAGAGCTGCACCACGTCGGGCCCCTGGCCGGCCGGGATCGCCGCGGCGATCTTCAGACGGAAGTCGTCGTACGGCACGTGGGTGTGCTTGACCTTGATGGTCGGATTCTCCGCCTCGAAGCGCTTGATGAGCTCGTCGATCGCCTGCACGCGCTGGGCGAACGTGTACTGCCAGTACTCGATCTCGACGGTCTGGGCCCCGGCGGTGCCCGCGATCGCGAGCGTCAAGCCGAGAGCCACCAGGAGCCACTTGCCCGTTCTCATCGTGCGCCTCCTCGTCTGGATCTGGCGGACGGCCAGCCGCTGCGGAGCCGGGTCGTGCCGCGACCCGGCGGTCGATGTTCCCAGAGTGCCCCCCCGCCGTCAACACGGCGGGCCGCTCGCCGCGGCGGGCGGCGGCCCGCTCAGGCCGGAAGCGGGCCCGCGGCCGAGATGTCCCGGAGATCCGTCTTGACGTGGACGAGCGCGGGACCCGGATGCGCGAGGGCGGCGGCGAACGCGTCGGCGAACTCTTCCGTCTTCTCCACCGCGAAGGCGGCGACGCCGTACGCGCGGGCTACCGCCGCGAAGTCGGGGCTCCGGAGGTGGACGGCGAAGAGCCCGTCGGGGCCGATCCGCTTGTGCTGGTGCATGGCGATCGTGCCGTAGGCGCCGTTGTCGCCCAGCACCACCTTCACCGGGAGCCCCTCCTGGACGGCGGTCACCAGCTCCTGGCCCGTCATGAGGAACCCGCCGTCCCCCACGAAGGCCACCACGGGGCGCTCCGGGCGGGCCAGCTTCGCGCCGATCGACGCGGGCACCCCGTAGCCCATCGCGCCCGACGAGGGCGCCGCCTGCGTCGCCGGCAGCCGGAAGCGGTGGTACCGGTGCACCCAGCCCGCGAAGTTGCCCGCGTCGTTGACCACGATCGCCTCGGCGGGCAGCTGCGCCGTCACCGCCTCCACGACACGCGCCGGATCGACCGCGCCCCGCACGGGCACCTGTCCCGGTCGCGTGAAGGCGAGGTACTCGGCGTGGAGCCGCTCGCGCCATGCGAGGCGGGCCGCCGGCGGCGGGCCGCCGAGCGCCCCGGCCAGGGCGAGGAGCGTCACGCCCGTGTCCGCGGCAAGCGGCACGTCCGCCCGCCACCGCGCGAGGATGCCGGGATCCGCATGGATGTGGACGAGAGGCTGGTCGGGCCGGAGCAGCGTGAACTCTTCGCTGGTGATGTCGTCGAGACGCGTGCCGGCCGCGATCACCACGTCGCACGCCGCCCACGCCTCCCGCTGGAAGGGCGCCCGCCCGATCCCGAAGTGGCCGAGGTACGCAGGGTGGTCGTTCGGGAAGGTGTCCTGCCGGCGCCACGCGGTCACGACGCCGGCGCCGCTCGCCTCGGCGAAGCGAACGAGCGCCGAGGTGGCGTCCTCGAAGGCGGCCATCTCGCCCGCGATCACGAGCGGGTGGCGCGCGCCCGCGACGAGGCGCGCCGCCTCGCGCACGCCCTCCGGGGACGGCACGGGGCGGAGCCGCGGGGGGGCCACCGGGATCGGCGCGTCCCCGGCGCCCGCCTCGGTGACGTCCTCCGGCAGGACCACCACCACGGGGCCGGGCCGGCCGGCCGCGGACAGCCGGATCGCCCGCGCCGTGCACTCGGCCACGTCGCCGCCCGTCTCCGGCTCCAGCACCGCCTTGGCGACGGGCGCGTACATGCGGTGGTAGTCGATCTCCTGGAACGCCTCGCGCCCCTTGGCGTGTGTCGGCACGTGACCGACGAAGAGGAGGACGGGCGTGGAGTCCTGCATCGCGGTGTGGATCCCGATCGCGGCGTTGGTCGCGCCCGGGCCGCGGGTGACGAAGGCCGCCGCCGGGCGGCGCGCGAGCTTCCCGTACGCCTCGGCCGCGAAGCTGGCCCCGGACTCGTGGCGCGTGACAACCAGGCGGAAGCGGGCCCGCTCCCGGCGGAGCCCTTCCAGGACGGCGAGGTAGCTCTCGCCCGGGACGCCGAATCCCTGGGTCACGCCGTGGGCGAGCAGGGTCTGGACGAGCGCGTCGCCGCCGGTCATCGCATGGCTCCTTATCCGAGGCGCTGGGGAAGGGTGAGACAGGGATTGGGGTGTGGGCGCGCGGGCGTCACCCACAGGACGTCGGACAGGGGCTCGGTCGGCCCGTCGGCCTGTCCCTCGTAGAGGCCGACCACGAACTGACGCGTGCCGGGGCGAAGCGCGGCGAGCTGCTCCGGCACACCGCCCGGCGACTGGTGGCCGCGCCCGATGATGACCACGACTTGCGTCGCCTGCTCCAGCCCGCCGCGCACCCGCCGCGCGATCACCACGTTGTGCGCATACCAGCCGTCGAGCATCCGGATCGCGCGGTCCTCGCTGATCTGGTCGCAGTGAGCCGCGCGGAGTCGCCGGGCGATCGCCTTGTCGCGCGCCGGGTCGTCCACGAGCGCCGAGCGCAGCCGCGCCGGATCCTCTCCCGCGGCGGCGAGGCCGGCGCGACCGATCCGTCGAGCCAGGTCGGGATTCAGGTCTGTCCCGATCACGGGCAGCCCGTGCTTGCGCGCCAGCTCGAAGAGCGGCCAGTACATGCCGAAGTCGGGCCAGCCCTGGGCGCTCCAGTCGAGCCGGCGATCGACCTCGGCGGGGCCCGCGTCGCTCCGCACCGCGGCCTCGAGGTCCGCCTGCCGCGTCTCCGGGACCATCTCGAACGCGAGCGCGGGGCGGCTACCGGCCGCGAGCAGCGCCTCGAGGATCCGGGCCTGGATGGCGTGGTGTCGCGGGTTGTCGTGGAGCTCTCCCAGGTAGATCACCTCGGCCCCCCGGGCGCGGGCCGCCACCTGCTCGGCGGAGGCCTCGACATCCGTCTCGGGATCGAAGACGAGCGGCTTCCGGCCCGGCGCCGGCCCGCCGCCGGCGCAGCCGGCGAGCATCAGGGCGCACACGACGAGCACGGTCCTCCTCCCGCGCCGGCGGAGTCGACCTCCCGCGCCGGTAGCGCGGGCGCGCCCGTCATGCAGGGTGGTGGCGGCCGCCCGTCGTCGGTCGGGGCGGTCGCTCATCGCGTGAGCAGCGCGATCAGGTGAGGCCAGAGCCGCTCGGCAATGGTCCGGTGGCCGGCCGCGTTCGGGTGAATGCCGTCGGACAGGTTGAGGCGGGGATCGGCCGCGACACCATCGAGCAGGAACCCCATCAGGGCCGCGCCCGTCCGGCGCGCGACGTCCGGGAACACCTCGCGGAAGGCGCGCGTGTACGCGGCCCCGTAGTTGGGCGGCACCTCCATGCCCGCGACGAGGACGCGCGCGCCACCCGCCTGGAGGCGCTCGACGATCGCGAGAAGGTTCGCCTCCATCTCACTGGTCCCGAGGCCACGCAGCCCGTCGTTGGCGCCGAGCGCCACCACCGCCACCTCCGGTCGGCTCCTCATCACCCACTCTACGCGGCGAAGGCCCCCTGCGGTCGTGTCCCCGCTGACGCCCGCGTTCACGACGCGGTACGGGTAGCCCTCGCGCTTGAGACGGGCGGCCACCAGCGCAGGCCACGCCTCCTCGGGGGCCACGCCGTAGCCCGCGGTCAGGCTGTCGCCGAGCGCGACGACGACGCGCTCGCTCCCCTCCGCCGGCACGGCCGACCCGGCCAGGAGACCGAGCGCCAGCGCGATCCCGGTCGCACGGAGGCTCCGCATGCGCACAGTGTAATATGAGGTGCGGATGGTCCAGGCCCGCGACCTCGTCATGCGGCTCCGGAGCGCCGCCGGCGTCGTGACGATCCTGGACGGCGTCACGCTGGACGTGCCGGAAGGCCAGTTCGTGGCGGTCACGGGCCCCTCCGGCAGCGGCAAGTCCACCCTCCTCGGGCTCGTCGCGGGGCTCGACCGTCCCACGGCCGGCTCCATCCGGGTGGACGGCGTGGACCTCGCCTCGCTCGACGAGGATGCGCTCGCCCGGCTGCGCCTCGCGAAGATCGGCTACGTCTTCCAGTCGTTCCACCTCATCCCGACGCTCACGGCGCTCGAGAACGTCGCCATCCCGCTCGAGCTGGCGGGCGCGGCGGACGCCGCCCCGCAGGCGCGCGCGCTCCTCGAGGAGGTCGGGCTCAAGATGCGCGGGGGCCACTACCCTGCGGAGCTGTCGGGCGGCGAGCAGCAGCGGGTGGCCCTCGCGCGCGCCGTCTCGAACCGCCCGCGCCTCCTCTTGGCCGACGAGCCGACGGGCAACCTCGACTCGGCGACCGGCGCCCAGATCGTCGACCTCCTCGTCGGCCTCCATCGGCGCCACGGGACGACGCTGATCCTGGTGACCCACGACCCGGCCCTCGCCGCCCACGCCGACCGGATCGTGGAGCTCCGCGACGGCCGCGTCGTGGGGGACCGCGCCGCGGCGTGAGCCCTCGGCCCTCACCCGCCCCGGGGGGCGTCGCGTGGCACGTCGTCCTGGGTCTCGCCGCGCGGGAGACGCGCGGCGCGTGGCGGCACTTCGCCGGGTTCCTCGCGTGCATCACGCTCGGCGTCGGCGCCCTGGTGGCCGTCCTGAGCGTCGCGGCGTCGCTCGACCGCTCGCTCGGCCACGAGGCGCGCGCCCTCCTCGGTGGGGACGTCGAGCTCCGCTCGGCCCGCCCGCTCGATCCCGCCGCGGAAGCGCCGGTCCGGGACCTCGCGCGCCGCGGCGCGGCCGTGGTCCGCGTGCAGGAGCTGGTGTCGATGGCGCGGAACCCCATCGGGGGCGGCACGCTGCTCGTCGAGCTGAAGGCCGTCGACGGCGACTATCCGCTCTACGGTCGGCTCGACACGGTGCCCGTCCAGCCGCTCGACGCCCTGCTCGCCGGCGGAGGCGCCGTCGTCGAGGAAGCGGTCCTCGGGCGGCTCGGCCTCGGGGTCGGTGATCCGCTGGCGATCGGCGACGCCACGCTCACCGTGACCGGCGTGGTCCGGAAGGAGCCGGACCGCGCGGCGTCGCTCTTCACGCTGGGACCGCGCGTCCTCCTGAACGCCGCGAGCCTGGACGCGACGGGCCTCGTCCGGCTCGGGAGCCGGGTCCGCCACCGGACGCTCCTGCGCCTCCCGGCCGGGCTCGAGCCCCGCGCGACGCGCGCCGCCCTGATCCAGGCCATGGCGGACCCCGCCGTCCGCGTCGCCACGTTCGACGAGGCCCAGCCGGGGCTTCGCCGCTTCTTCGACCAGCTGACGGTCTACCTCCGCCTGGTGGGCGTCACGAGCCTGCTCGTCGGCGGCATCGGCGTGGCGGCCGCCGTGCGCGCGTTCCTCGCGCGGCGGGTGGGGACGATCGCGATCCTCCGCTGTCTCGGGGCGAGCGCGCGGACGGTGACCGCGATGTACGTCACGCAGGCGCTCGCCCTCGGCGCGCTCGGGAGCCTCGCCGGCGCGGCCCTCGGCACCGCCGCCCAGCTCGCCCTCGGGCCGCTGCTCCAGCCGTTCGTCCCCTTCGACCTCGAGGCGCGCGTGGCTCCGGGAGCGGTCGCGACCGGGCTCCTGGCCGGGTGCCTGGCCACGCTGCTCTTCACGCTGTGGCCGCTCCTGTCCGCGCGCGCGGTGCCGCCCGTGATCCTGCTGCGCCACCCGGTCACCGCGGGAAGCGTCCGGCCGCGCCGGCCCTGGGCGACGGGGGCCGCCGTCACCGGCGGTCTCGCCGCGCTGGCGCTCTGGCAGGCGGGCGCGCTCCGGGTCGGCGCCATCTTCCTCGGGGCCGCCGCGGGAGCGCTCGGCCTCCTCGCGCTGGCCGCGTGGGCGACCCGGCGGCTCGCCGCCCGCGTCCCGCGCCCCCGCTCCCTCGCGTGGCGCCAGGGCCTCGGCGCGCTCGTCCGGCCGGGGAGCCAGACGATGGGCGTGACCGTGGCGCTCGGCATCGGCGTGACGCTCCTCACCGCGGTCGCGCTCCTCGAGCGGGGACTCGTGCGCCAGCTCGACCTCGAGCGGCGCCGCGAGGCCCCCTCCTTCTTCTTCGTCGACATCCAGCCGGACCAGGCCGCCGCCTTCCGCGGGACGATCGAGTCCATCCCGGGCGCCGCCCCGCCGACGCTCGTGCCCGTCGTCCGCGCGCGGCTCGCCGCGATCAACGGCGAGCCGATCGTGCGCGAGCGCTGGGCGGGGCGCGAGGACGCGTGGCGCGTCACGCGGGAGTACGTGCTGACGTTCGCCGACGAGCCGCCCGCCGGCACCGTCGTCACCCGGGGCCGCTGGTGGACCCCGGGCGACCGGAGCGGGTCGTGGATCTCGGTCGAGGCGGAGGCGGCGGGCGCGCTCGGCGTCGGCCTCGGCGGAACGCTCACCTTCGACGTCCAGGGCGTGCCGGTCCGGGCAGAGGTGCTGAGCCTCCGCAAGGTGGACTGGCAGACCTTCGGCGCGAACTTCTTCGTGATCTTCTCGCCGGGACCGCTCGAAGGGGCGCCGCTCACCTACCTCGGGACGGCCCGGGTTCCTCCCCAGGCGGACGGCGCCGTCCAAGAGCGCGTCGCGGCGGCGTTTCCGAACGTCACGGCGATCCCGGTCCGGGACGTCCTCCAGCGCGTGACGGACGTGGTCGACCGCATCGCGGTCGCGGTGCGGCTGGTCGGGCTCTTCGTCCTCGGCGCCGGCTTCACCGTGATGGCCGAGGCGCTCGCCCAGAGCCGCGCCCAGCGCCTCTACGAGTCGGTGGTCCTCCGCACGCTCGGCGCCACGCGAGGCCACGTCGCGCGCACCTTCGCCGTCGAGTACGGCTGTCTCGGGCTGGTGGCGGGCATCGGCGGGGCGGCGACCGGCGCCCTCACGGCGTGGCTCGTCCTGCGCTTCGTCCTCGACGTGCCCCCGACTCTCGAGGCGGCGCCCGTCGGCCTGGCGCTCCTCGCCACCGTCGTCCTCGCCGTCGGCGTGGGCTTCCTCGGCACGTTCCGCCTGCTCGGGCGGAAGCCCCTGCCCGTCCTCCGGGGCGAGTAGCCCCCGCCCCGCGCGCCGTCAATCCACGCCGAAATCCGGTATGTCGGCGGATCTGGCTCCCGGCCACAGGCCGACGAACCCGTACTCGCCAGGAACAAGAGGCGCCTGAGGCCGGAGCCGGTATCCGCCCTGAGGATCCGGCTCGACGCTCAGTTTCACCTCGTCGTCCTCGTCGATCGAGTAGCCGAGCCTCACGGTCGTCTGGAACGCATGCCGGCTGTGCAGCGTCAGATTGCGGTCGTCCGCTCCGCCGACCCGGAGGCGGGCGAGATGGATCCCCTCCGGCTGGCCATGGTTGGTATGGAAGACGGGCTGCCGATCGCGGATGCGATAGGCCGCGCTCCGACCGCCGATCACGAGCTCGATCCTCGCCGAGAACACCCCCTGCGACATCTCGAGGTGTCCGGGCCTCGCTTTGAGCGGAACGCGCGTGCCCTCGCTGACATGAAAGATCAGAGGGCCGGGGGATCCGGCCTTCGTCTGGGCCGAGCGCGCCGCGAGCGGGTTGCTCGGTTCCGGCGCGGCCTGCCCTGAAGCGCCGGCCGGAGCGCCGCCCGGGGCTGCCCGGGAGGCCGAGGACGGGGCGTCCGCGGGCAAGAGCATGGCCTCGATGACCGCCTCCGGCACACCCGCGCCCTTCAGCCTGATGAGCGCCTGCGAGCTCGAGTCGAAATTCCGCCGACTCGATCGGATCTTCGCGATGATGATTGACTGGGACAGCCCCGCGCGCACCATCGCCATCACAGCGTCATTCGTGAGGACCTCCTCCGAGCCTCGCGGGGTCTGGCCGGGATCGGGCGCCGGAGGGGTTGCCTGGGCGGTGAGCGCCGGGGGCCGGGGAGACGTGGCCGACGCCTGCCCTTCGGACGCCGGGACCGACCGGTTCCGATCTGCGGCGGCCCTCGCGGAAGGCGACGCGCCGACGGTCAGGAGCGCGATGGCCGAGATCGACAGGAGACGCGTCGCGCACCGGAGCCAGACACGGGAGCCGTGCGCAAGCGTCTGGACCCGCGGAGAACGCTCGCGCGGGGAGCGAGGGTACCCAGGAAGAGCGTTGCCTACCCCGGGGTCCATGCCGTGCTCCTTGTCGGTGGTGAATCCCGTGGTCGGACGAATTCGGAATTAGAGCACCGCGAGAATCGCCCTGTCAACGCCGGGTGGGATCCGCAGCCCATCGCTGGCGAGATGCTCGTACGTCCGGAGGTCGACGCCCCCACCAGGGGGAGGCCGAGCTGCTCCCCGAGCACAACGGCGAAGAGCACGACACAGCCGTAACGGACGAGGAACTCCAGCGCGTCCACACTCATTCGACGGCACTCCGCGCGGATTCGTTGCCGCGGTACGCGCAGCCGGCCCTTCACCGGCGGCAGTCCGGGAGTATCATGGCCTCGGGCCGGGAGCTTCCGACCCGTGATCGCCAGCGCGTCAGGAACCCGTGGCTCGAGGAGCACCGATGACCGTCGTCCACGTCCGGATCACCTGCTCCGAGGACTACGTCACGCGGCGCGCGCCGGTCCGCCAGGCTCACATCGAGCGGCTCGTGCGCCTCCGGGCGGCCGGCGCCCTCGTGGCCGGCGGGCCCGCTCCGGACGCACGGACGGCCGAGCTCTTCTATCGCGTGCCGGACCAGCAGGCGCTCCGCGCGGTCGTCGAGGAGGATCCCTATCACCGCGCCGGCGCGTGGACGCATTACGTCCCGCGGGGCTTCGAGACGTTCGTGGATCCGTGGGAGCCCGAGCCCCCGGTCGTCCTCGACGGCTCACGCCCGGCGCTCGTCGTCGAGGGGCTCGCGGCCGACCGCGACATGGCCCAGCTCGCGCTCGTGGAGCTGCGCGGCGCGAGCCGGGTCGTCTTCGGCGGCTTCCTCCCCGACGGGAGCACGATCGCCGTCGCGCGAACCGTCGACGCCGACGAGGCCAGGGGCTGGCTGTCCGACACCGGATCCTGGAAGCCCGACGACCTCACCACGCGTCCGTGGCTCTACGTCATCTGACCCCGCGAGGAGCGCTGCCATGACCATGACGAAGATCGAGCGTGTCCGGGCCGCGTTGTCGGGCGCCGAGGTCGATCGGCCCCCGTTCAGCGTCTGGTACCACTTCGGGCTCCAGCACGCGCCGGCGGAGCGCACGGCCCAGACGCACGTCGAGTTCTTCGAGGCCTACAACCTCGACTGGCTCAAGGTCATGAACGACTACTCCTATCCGATGCCGCGGAACATCGAGAGCCTGACCGATCCGCGCGACCTCAAGCGGGTCATCGCCTTCGACGTCCGGCAGGGCCCGTTCGGGGAGCAGCTGGAGGTGATCCGCCTGATCGGCCAGTCGCTTCGCGGCAAGGCGCTGGTGGTGGACACCGTCTTCAACGCGTGGAACACGCTGAAGCGGAACGTCCTCAAGGAGGCGATGGGCGCGTTCATGCAGGAGCACCCGGCGGAGCTCGAGGCCGCGCTGACGGTCGTCAACGACAACCTGATCCGCTACGCGATCGCCAGCCTCCACGGCGGGGCCTCGGGCATCTTCTACTCCGTGCCCGCCACGCCGGACTCCCTGACGGCGGAGCAGTACGAGCGGTTCATGCGCCCGTTCGACGTCGCGTTCCTCGACGCGATCCGCCCCTTCGGGGAGTTCCACGTCCTCCACGCTCACGGGAAGGAGCTCTACCTGGACCGGCTGCAGGACTATCCGGTCCACGCGATCTCGTGGGCCGATCGGGAATCCGGGCCCCCGCTCACCCTGATGCGCCGGGTCACGCCGCGAGCCCTGATCGGGGGCATCGACCACACGAACTTCCCGTACACCTCGGCAGCCAAGCTCCGCGAGCAGGTGCGCTCGGCCATCGCGGAGGCGGGGCCCCGCAAGCTCTTCGTCGCGCCCGGCTGCGCGATCCCCACCTACAGCTTCCCCGAGCTCATCCGCGCGGCCCGGGCGGAGGTCGGCAAGGACTGACCGGCGGGGCGCGGGCCGCCGGGGGCCCGCCCCGAGGGGTCAGGCGCTCAGGACGGGCCGCTCGGCCTCGACGCCGCCCGGGTGCTCGGGCCGCGGCCGGGTCGGTCAGTCCTTGCCCACCTCCGCCCGCGCCGCCCGGATGAGCTCAGGGAAGCTGTAGGTGGGGATCGCGCAGCCGGGCGCGATGAAGAGCTTCCGTGCGCCAGCCTCCGAGACGGCCGAGCGGACCTGCTC
>DATBGA010000085.1:0-70566 GCA_036558225.1 Candidatus Methylomirabilota bacterium
CCACTACATCCCGACGTGCGGCGGGCAGTTCGTGGACATGACCATCCACGACATCGACGTCGCCCGCTTCCTCACCGGCTCCGAGGTGGAAAGCGCCTCGGCGGTGGGGACGGCGCTCGGACCGCAGGCGGAGGCCTTCCGCGCGGTGAACGACTGGGACACCACGGTCCTGACGCTCCGGTTCGCTTCGGGCGCGCTCGGGTCCATCGTGAACTCGCGCCAGGCCGGGTACGGCTACGACATCCACACCGAGGTGCTCGGGGACCACGGCGGCCTCAAGGTGGGCTACGAGCGCCACACGCCCGTCACGCGCTACGACCGGGCGGGCGTCCATCACGACTACGTGCCGTACTTCCCGGAGCGCTTCGCCCAGGCCTACGCCGCGGAGCTCCAGGCGTTCGTGGACGCGGTGCGGGGCGGGAAGGCGGTGAGCCCCACCGGGCACGACGGGCTCATGGCCCTCCGGATCGCGCTCGCCGCCACGGAATCGGCTCGCAAGGGCGGCGCCTGGACGCCGGTTCGCTAGCTCGGCGGGGCACGGCCGGGACCCCACAGCCAACCGACCCGCGATGCGGCACGCGCACATTCCGGGCGCGCCGGATGGAGGACCCGCATGAGCTCCCAGGCCGCCGGCGGCCGACGGCCGCCCGATGGAAACCGGCGGATCGGCGCCCGACCCGCCGGGGGATCGCCGTGAGCCTCGATCCAGCAGGCCTCGGCGAACTCTTCCGCGGGACCCTGGCCGAGCTCCTCGGCATCGGGTTCGTCGAGGCGAGCCTCGACCGCGTCGTCGCCGAGATCCCGATCCGCGACGCGCTGACGACGGTCGGCGGGGCCGTCCACGGCGGGACCCTGATGGCGCTCGCCGACACCGTGGGGGCCGCCGCCACGGCGCTGAGCCTGCCGCCGGGCGCGACCACCGTCACTCTCGAGTCGAAGACGAACTTCCTAGCCGCCGGCCGCGGCGGCACGGTGCGGGCGGAGTCGACGTGCCTCCATCGAGGCCGCCGGACCATGGTCTGGCAGACGCGCGTCACGGACGCGGGAGGGCGGGTGCTCTCGCTGACCATCCAGACCCAGATGATCCTCGGGGGTGACCGAGCGGCGGACCGCAACCGGCGATGATCGTCAGGTGACCGTCGTCGCCGAGGAGAGTCTCGCCAGCGGGCGGCTCGCGCTCGCCTTCGGGTGCGCCCTGCTCGTGACCGGGTTCACCAACACCTTCCCGGTCTTCTTCCCTCCCCTCCTGGCCGAGTTCGGCGGCTCCCGCGCCGCCACGGCCTCCACCATCACGCTCATCTGGATCGGCGGCGCGGCGCTCGGTCCCGTCGCGGGCTGGGCGGTCGGCCGGTGGAACCCACGACTCGTCGTGACCCTCGGGCTCGTCGCGGCCACGCTCGGGCTCGGCGTCGGAACCGCGGCCCGCTCCCTCTCCGTGTTCAGGCTCGCGGTCGGGCTGGGGGCCGGGATCGGCGTGGGGCTGACCGGGATGGTGACGCAGGCCGCGCTCCTCGCCGACGTCTACGTCCGCCGGCGCGGCGTCGCGATGGGGATCGCGTTCTCGGGCGCGATGGCGGGCTACGGGCTCGCGCCGCCGTGCCAGTGGGCGATCACGCGGTTCGGGTGGCGCGCGGCCCTCGGCGGATGCGTGGTCGCCGTGGCCGTGCTCATCCCGCTGGCGTGGGCCGTCCTCCCCGCGCGGCTCCGGGCGGCGGCCGGCCGCGAGGCTTCGGGCGGGCGCGCGCACGATTCCACCCTGCGCGCGGTAGTCGGGTCGGCGTCGTTCTGGCTGCTCCTGGTGGTGTTCACCATGCCGCCGATCTTCGGCGGCCTGGCGACCACCCAGCACACTCTGTACCTCACCGAGCGCGGGTTCTCGGCCGAGACCGCGTCCGTCCTGCTCGGGATCGGGGGCGTGCTGGCCGCGAGCGGCCGCGTGCTGTTCGGGCTCATGGCCGACCGGGTGGGTGCCCCACGGGCCGGGTTCGTGTCCTTCGGTTTCACGTTCCTCGGCCTCGGCTGCCTGCTGGGGCTCGAGCGGTCGCCGGCGCCGCTCCTCGCCTACGGCTACGTGCTGTTCCTCTTCCTCCCGATGGGCTCGAGGGCCACGATCGGCTCGGTGCTGGTGGGCCGCATCGCGCCGCCGGCGTACTACGGCGTCGTCTTCGGGCTGCTCGGCATCGGCAACAGCCTGGGGTCCGCGCTCGGGCCCCTCCTCGCGGGCGCGCTCCACGACTGGACCGGCTCCTACCTCGTGATCTACGCGTCCGCGATCAGCCTGGTCGGCGTCGCCGTCGCCGCCCTGACGGTCTTCTGCGTCACGTCCAGGAGCTGGTCCACGTGAGCCGCCGGAGCGCGTGAGCCATGCCGGAGCTGCCCGAGGTCGAGACGGCGCGGCGCGCGGCCGCCGGCGTGGCGATCGGCCGCCGGATCGTCGAGGTCGCCGTGGCGGACGACACGATCGTCTTCGAGCGGGTCCCGCCCGAGCGGATCCGCCGCGCGCTCCTCGGGCGGCGGGTCCGCGCCGTGCGTCGCCACGGCAAGCACTTCTGGTTCGAGCTCGACCGGCGGCCCTGGCTCTCCGTGCACTTCGGCATGGCCGGCGGCCTGCACACGTCGCGCCGGCGGGCGGTGCGCCTCGTGTCGAGCGGCCGCCGCGCGGACACCGTGTGGCCGCCCCGGTTCACCAAGCTCCGGCTGGCGTTCGAGGACGGCCACGAGCTCGCCATCGCCGACGGCCGGCGTCTCGGCCGGATTCGCCTTCGGCGGGACCCGGCCGCCGAGCCTCCCATTGCCGCCCTCGGCTTCGACGCCCTCCGGGGCCTGCCCGGCACCGCGCGGTTCCGCGAGCTCGCGCGGGCCCGCGCGGTGCCCGTCAAGGCGCTCCTGCTGGATCAGTCGTTCGCGGCCGGCGTCGGGAACTGGATCGCCGACGAGGTGCTCTACCAGGCGCGCATCGCGCCGCGGCGCCCGGCTCGCTCGCTGTCCGACCGCGAGCTCGAGCGGCTGCGCGCCCGGCTGCGCTCGGTCGTCCGGGTTGCGGTCGCCGTGGGGTCCGACAGCGACCGCTATCCACGGTCGTGGCTGTTCCATCGGCGCTGGGAGCGCGGCCCCGGCATCACCGTGCGGGGCGACGCGATCCGCCGGGAGACGATCGCCGGACGCACCGCGGCCTGGGTGCCGGCCCGCCAGCGCTGACGCGCGGCGCCCTCCGTCGGGATGGCCGCGGACGGTCCGCCCCGGCATCTCCCGTCAACGTCAGGGAATTCACGCATGTATTAATTTACAGACAATTCATTGACAGTATGTATTTCACGCATGAAAATAGAGCGCATGCTCCTGCCGTGGTGCGCTTTCGACCTCCGATCCCGGGATGACCCGCCCGAGCGATGAGCCGGCAGGCCCCGAGCAGGGCGCCCACGCCGGAGAGACTGGCCGGGCGGCTCCGGTCGGCCGGTGAGCTCGGGGCGAGGCTGGTCGGTCGAGTCGTCGGAGCGATGTCGCCCCGGGCGTGGCCGCCGGCGCCGTTCGCCCTCGCCGACCGTAGCCCCTCGTCATCGGCGTCCGCGCGCGCGACGCCCGAGGACATCCCCAGCGCCTACCGCATGATCCTGCGCCGCGCGCCCGACCCCGACGGCCTCAGGTACTACGGACGGTGGGTGGCGCGCGGGCTCTCGCTCGAGACCCTTGTCGGGAGCCTGATGAACTCGGACGAGTTCCGGCGGCGCATCGTGCCGACGCTCCCGGACGAGGTCAAGGCCGGGATCCGCCTGCGGACGCTGGCGGAGGACGCGGTCAGCGTGGACCTGGGCGGCTACGTGGTCTGCGTCCGTCCGTCCGACCAGGACTTCGGGCGGGCCATCGTCGCGACGTGCGACTACGAGCCGCACGTGCGCCGCTTCCTGAAGGAGAGCGTTCACGCCGGCCAGGTCGTGGTGGACGTGGGCGCCAACGTCGGGTGCCTCTCCTTCCAGGCCGCGCGGCTGGTCGGGGACCGGGGCCGCGTGATTGCGATCGAACCGAACCCGGACAACGTGCAGCTCCTCTTCGCGGGCATCGTGATGAACGGGTGGAGGAACGTCGAGGTCTGGCCGTGCGCGGCCTGGGACGCGCCCGGCATCATGTCGCTGAAGGGGGGCGGGTCCAACACCTACGTCGTGCGTGCCGCGCCGATCGGCGAGGGTCGCGCGTACACGCAGCTGATCCGGCTCGACGAGACGCTCGCCCACGTGGACCGGGTCGATCTGATCAAGATCGACATCGAAGGGCACGAGCCTCACGCCATCCGGGGCGCCCGGGGCCTCATCGAGAAGCATCGCCCGACGCTCCTGACGGAGTTCAATCCCCGCTGCCTGCGCGCGGTGGGCGGCATCCCGCCCCGGGCCTACGCAGAGCAGCTCCTGTCCCACTACTCCCGGCTCCGGGTCCTCACCGTCTTCGGAGACGACGCGGAGTTCCGCAGCGCGGACTCGCTGATCAGGTACTGGGAGAAGCGGGACCGCGAGCTCGCCCGGGAGGGGATCCTCGCCGAGGGCATGCTCCAGTTCGACGTCGTCGCCACGATGGATTGACGCCCCGGATTCGGACGAGGAGAATCCGGACGTGGCGCGGAAGCAGCGTGGTCGCCCGCTGAAGTTCGGCCGACCGGCTCGGCTCCTGGCCCTCACGCTGCCCCACGACATCGTGGCCGCCCTCCGCCGCATCCACCCCGACCCGGCCTGGGCGATCGTGGCGCTCTACGAGAGGACGGCGAAGCGGCCCCGGCCCGTGCCGCCTCCCCGTCAACCCGCCATCGACCTGGCGCAGCTGTCGGCCCGCAGCGCGCTGATCGTCGTGGACCCCCGGGCGCTCCGCAACGCGCCCGGCATGTCCGTCGTGCCCGTCGCGTCCGGGCGCGCCTTCCTGGCCTTCGACGAAGGGCGCGGGCTGGCCGACCTCGAGCTGGCGATCCTGGAGCAGCTCCGGGACCCGCGGACCGCGCCGGCGGCGCGCAAGGAGCTGCGGGCGCTCGAGCGGCAGGTCCGGAGCTGGCGGCGTGGCCGCGGTTTCCGGCTCTCGAAGCGGTCGATCATCCTCATCGAGCGCACGGCGCGAGCGCGCGTAAGCCGCTCGGCCCGCTCGAAGCGTACCGGCTGACCGGCTCCCCGCGCGGGAGACCTCTCCGCGCGACCCTCGCGTCTAGACCACGGCGAAGGCCCGGACGGGGAACGTGCCGAACGCGCGTACCTTCGCCGGCACGGCGAAGAAACGTCCGGCAGACGCTCGAGGCCGCAAAGGTGCTCGACGATCGGGATGTCGCGGCGCAGCAGGGTGCTGTGCGCGGAGCGCCGCGGGTCGGCCGTGTCGTCGATGTTGAGGGAGTCGATCCCCACCAGCGCCGCGCCGTGGTCGGCCAGCCACTCGGCGCCGGCGCGGGTGAGGAACGGGTGGCCCTCGAAGTAGCGGTCGGCCCGCCAGTGGACATCCCAGCCCGTGTGGAGCAGCACCGCCCTCCCGCGGACGTCCAGACCGGCCAGCAGCGACGCGCCGATCCCGCGCGCCGGCCGCCCTGCCCGGCGCCGATGCGTCGTGTATCATACGTGGCGCGATGCCGCCCCAGTACATCTTCACCATGCGCGACCTCCGGAAGGTCGTCCCGCCCAAGCGCGAGATCCTGCGTGGCATCAACCTCGCGTTCTTCCCGGGCGCCAAGATCGGGGTCCTCGGCGCCAACGGCGCCGGCAAGTCGACGCTCCTCCGCGTCATGGCCGGCGTCGACCCGGACTTCCTGGGCGAGGCGCGTCCCGCCGACGGCGTCCGGATCGGCTACCTCCCCCAGGAGCCCCGCCTCGATCCGGCGAAGACCGTCCTCGGCAACATCGAGGAGGGTGTGGCGGCGACCCGGGACCTCCTCCGGCGCTTCGAGGAGGTGAGCGCGCGCTTCGCCGAGCCGATGGGGGACGCCGAGATGGAGAAGCTCCTCGGGGAGCAGGGGCGGCTCCAGGACTCCATCGAGGCCGTCGGCGGCTGGGAGCTGGACCGGACAGTCGAGATGGCCATGGACGCGCTCCGCGTCCCCCCGGGCGACCAGGACGTGGGCACGCTCTCGGGCGGAGAGGCCCGTCGCGTGGCGCTCTGCCGGCTCCTCCTCGAGCGACCGGACATGCTGCTCCTCGACGAGCCGACCAACCACCTCGACGCCGAGTCCGTCGCCTGGCTCGAGCGCTATCTCCAGGAGTACCCGGGGACGGTGGTGGCGGTCACGCACGACCGCTACTTCCTGGACAACGTGGCCGGCTGGATCCTGGAGCTCGACCGAGGCTACGGCATCCCTTGGCAGGGGAACTACTCTTCCTGGCTCGAGCAGAAGCAGGAGCGCCTCGCGCGTGAGGAGAAGGCGGAGGCCGCGCGCCAGCGGACCCTCGAGCGCGAGCTGGAGTGGATCCGGATGGCTCCGCGCGCCCGGCAGGCGAAGAGCAAGGCCCGCGTCACGGCCTACGAGTCACTCCTCCAGCAGGAGGTGGAACGGCGCGGCGACGACATCGAGATCGTCATCCCGCCCGGCCCGCGGCTGGGCGACGTGGTGGTCGTCGCCGAGCACCTCACGAAGGGCTACGGCGACCGCGTGCTGATCGACGACCTCTCCCTCGCGATCCCGCGGGGGGCGATCGTGGGCGTCATCGGGCCCAACGGCGCCGGCAAGACGACCTTCGTCCGGATGATCGTGGGCCAGGAGAAGCCCGACCGCGGCGCGATCCGGGTCGGCGAGACGGTCGTCCCCGCCTACGTGGACCAGAGTCGCGACGCGCTCGACGGCAAGAAGACCGTGTGGGAGGAGATCTCGGAGGGGGCCGACATGCTGTCGCTGGGAAAGCGTCAGCTCAACTCCCGGAGCTACGTCGCCTCGTTCAACCTCAAGGGCGCGGATCAGCAGAAGCGCGTCGCCGAGCTCTCGGGGGGCGAGCGGAACCGCGTCCACCTGGCGAAGCTCCTCAAGCGCGGCGGCAACCTCCTCCTGCTCGACGAGCCGACGAACGACCTCGACGTCGACACCCTCCGCGCCCTCGAAGAGGCCCTGCTGACCTTTGCCGGGTGCGTCGTGGTGATCAGCCACGACCGCTGGTTCCTCGACCGAATCGCGACGCACATCATGGCGTTCGAGGACGAGGGCCGCGTGATCTGGTCCGAGGGAAGCTACGCCGACTACGAGGCGGACCGGAAGAAGCGCCTCGGGGCCGAGGCCGAGCGGCCCCACCGCCTCCGCTACAAGCGGCTCAAGTAGACCGCGTCCCTCGGGACCACCGGGGGGCGGACGCGCCGCTACCCGGGGCTCGGCGGCTCCGCCAGGATCCCCTGGATCACCGCCCGGAACTCGGCGATCGTGAACGGCTTCTCCAGGTAGCGGAGAGACGTCCCGTCCAGGAACCGGCGCGTCTCGGTGCTCATGATGTCCCCCGTGACGAACACCATGCGCCGGACGACCTCGGGGCACACGACCCGCAGCTCCTGGTAGAGGGCCGGGCCGTCCACGTCCGGCATCCGCACGTCGCTGACGATCAGCGCGTAGGCCCCACGGCGCACGAGCTCGAGCGCCTCGCGCCCGTCCATCGCCCGGTCGACCTCGTAGCCTTCCAGCGACAGGAACTCCGCCAGCAGCTCGCCCACGACCCGCTCGTCCTCGACGAGGAGGGCGCGCGTCTCGGGCCGACCGGCCGGCGGCGGGACCGGCTCGGGGACCGGGTCCACCCGGGGGATTTCGACCGGCGCGCTCACGGCGCCTGGCTCCCGATCCGCCGCTCGCCGGAGGCCGGGTGGTCCGCCCGGGGGCCGGCGCGCGTCGGGAGCGCGATTGTGAACACGGTCCCCTGGCCCGGGGAGCTCCGGAACGTCACCGTGCCGCCATGGTCCTCGACGATCTTGTGCGCGATGGCCAGCCCGAGCCCCGTGCCCCCCACCTTGGTGGTGAAGAATGGGTTGAAGACGTCCGCCGTCTCCTCCGGCTTGATCCCGCTGCCGGTGTCCATCACCTCCAGCACGAGCCGGTCGCGGGACACGCCGCCGGGGCCCTCGGCATCCGGGGGCCAGCCCAGGCGCACGGTCAAGGTGCCGCCCTCGTCCTCCATGGCGTCGATGGCATTCGCGACGAGGTTGAGGAGGGCCTGGTAGAGGTGCTCGGCGTCTCCGGGGACGGGCGGCACCCCGGCCGGCCACTCGCGCCGCACGCGGATGCGACGGGCCTCGATCTGCGGCGCGTAGAGCTCGAGCGCCTGCTCGAGGAGCGGCGGGAGGTGCACGGGGGCGAGCTCGAGACGCGCGGGCCGGGCGAGCCGCAGAAGCCCGTCGACGATCGCGTTGATCCGCTCGAGCTCGCGAGGGACCACGCTCTGGAACCGCTGGCGGAACCGCTCGTCGTCGAATCGCCGGGCGACGTGGCGGCTGAACGTCATGATGGACGTCAGCGGGTTCTTGATCTCGTGCGCGAGGCCGGCCGCCAGCGTGCCCAGCGCCGCGAGACGGTCGGAGCGGCGGAGCTGCTCCTCCAGCTGGCGGACGGGCGTCAGGTCCCGGAGGACGGCCACCACTCCGAGGGCCTGCCCCTCCGCGCCGCGGAGGGGGGTCGTGGCCACCTCGACCGGCGCGGGCGGCCCGTCGCGCTGCGGCAGCGTGAGCACGGCCTGCGGCACCCCCACGCGGGTCCGGAGCGTCTCGAGTAGCAGGTCCCGGAACTCCGGGACGTGATGGAACGCCTCCGCGGCCGGCCGGCCCGTGAGCACGCTCGCCGCCCAGCCGGTGAGGGCCTCCGCGGCGGGGTTCACGGTGACCACGCGGCCGTCGAGGTCCAGCGTCACGAGCCCGTTCACGAAGGACCGGAGAATGTGATCGTTGTAGCTCTTCAGATCGGACAGCTCCGCGAAGCGCTGGTGCAGCGCCGCGTCGGCCACCTCGAGGTCCGTCCGCTGCTGGCGGAGCTGCGCCGCCATCTCGTTGAACGCGAGGGCGAGCCGGCCGAGCTCGTCGGAGCTGCCCGGGTGAATGCGCTGGTCCAGCTCCCCGCGCGCGATCGCGGCGACGCCGTCGGCGAGCTCGCGGACCGGCCGGGTGATCCGCCGGGCGACGACCGCTGTCGCCAGGCCGCCCAGCACGAGCGCGACCACGGCCAGCGCCGCCAGCTCGCGTCGGGTGCCGGCGATCTCCGCGTCCATGCGCCGCCGCGACAGCGCGATCCGCACGCTGCCCCAGCGGGTGCCGTCGACCAGGATCGGCACCGCGAAGTCGTAGAGCCGTTCCCCGTCCGACCCGGTCGTCTCCTGCAGCACGGGGGCGGCCGCGAGGGCCCGGAGGGACACCGAATCCGACGGCGTGGAGCCGACCGCCCCGGGATCCCGGCTGTGCGCCACGACCTGGCCCAACCGGTCGAGGATCATCGCGTAGACCACGTCCGTCTCATGGTCGAAGCGCACGACGTTCTGCTCGAGCGCCGTGAAGTTGTAGAGGAGGAGCGCGCCGGCCGACACGCCGGCCAGACCTTCCGCCAGAGCCGTCCCGCGGCGGTGGACCTCCTCGATGATGGTCGTCCGCTGCCGATGCTCCACGACGACCGCTACCGCGGCCATGAGGGCGGCGACGATCAGGATGGTCCCGATGAGGAGCTTGGTGCGAAGCGACACGAAGACGGGGCGAGTCATGCGACGTCCGCTCAGCGCGGTCGCTCGAGCCACACCTTGCGGAAGGGGATGTACGAGTCGCCGAGGCCGCTCACCTCGACTCCCTTGACGTACGGCTGGAAGAGGCGCTCGTACGTGTGGTGCCAGACGGGGATCACGGGGGCGTCCTCCAGCACCATCTCCTCCACCCGGCGGTAGACCTCGACCCGGCGCGCCATGTCCGGCTCGGCCCGCGCCCGCTCGAGCAGCGAGTCCACCGCCGGATTGGCGTAGCCCATGTAGTTCCACGGGCTCGCCGAGTAGAACAGCTTCGCGAGGAAGTTCTCGGGATCCGGCACGTCGGCGAACCAGGCCCGGAGAAAGACGGGGAGCTTCCGCTCGGCCATGGCCTTGGAGAAGCTCGGCCAGTCCGGATTGTACTGGAACTCCGCCGTGACCCCTACCGCCTCGAGATCCTTCCGGATCCGATCGTCCTCGCGAAGGATCTCCTCGGACCGGACGCTCGACCAGATCACGATGGGCGGCAGCCCGCGCCCGCCGGGATAGCCTGCCTGCGCCAGAAGCTCGCGCGCACGCGCGGGATCGTAAGCGTAGCCCTTGAGCTTCGGGTTGTAGCCGAGCGTCCCGGGCGGGAGGATGCCCTTCGCGAAGGCGTAGCGGCCCAGCCAGATCTCCGAGACCACCGCCTCTCGGTCGATGGCGTGGAGGAGCGCCTGGCGCACCCGCCGGTCGTCGAGCGGCTTCGTGCGCGTGCTGATCCCGTAGTGGCGAAGGCCGAAAACCGGCCGGCGCACGTACTGGTAGGACTGCCCGGCGATGATCTGGCGGTAGTCCTTGGCGGGAATCGGGCTGTCCTCGAGCGCCCCCGCCTTGAACTCGGCGAAGACTCCGTCGGGGCCCTCCCCCGGAAAGATGCGATACACGAGCCGCGCGAGCTTCGGGGGCCCGTCGAAGTAGTCCGGGTTGGCGGCCAGCACGATCTCCTTCCCTCGGTCCCACCGCACGAAGCGGAAGGGACCCGTGCCGACGGGCTGGGCGCCGAACGCCTCCCCCTGCTCCTCCACCAGCTCGCGCGGCACGATCTTGGCCTGGCCGACTGCCAGGATGGAGACGAAGGGCACTGGCGCCTCCGTCAGGGTGACGCGGACGGTGTAGCGGTCCACCACGGTGAGCCCCGAGATGGCGCGGGCCCGACCCTCGCGAAACTCCTGCGCGCCTTGAATGCCCATGAAGTGATCGGCCCCTCCCGATCGGGTCCGCGGGTCCACGAGTCGGGTGAAGGAGTAGACGACGTCATCCGCCGTCACCTCCCGGCCGTGGTGGAACCTGACGCCCTTTCGGAGGGTGAAGGTCCAGGTGAGACCATCGCGCGAGGCGAGCCAGAACTGGGCGAGCGCTGGCGTGATGCTGAGGGTCTGGTCGAACTGGACGAGCCCGTCGAAGAGCTGCTGCATGACCGCGAGGCTGTAGATGTCGCGGAGCCGGGCCGGGTCGAGTGTCCCGGGGTCGTGGCCGATCGGGCGGCGATAGACTCCCCCCAGCTGGGCAGGCGAGCCCCCCTGGGCCCCGACCGAGGTCGATCCGAGGCCCAGTGAGAGCCCAAGCGTGCCTAGGGCCAGCCAGCCGCCCCAGCGACGACGCGCGGAGCGTCCCGACGGGGCGGGACGCATCCAGGAGAGCGGGGCTGCTACCAGCCGCCGCCGCCGCCGCCGTCGCAGGCGTTGCCCACGGCCTGGAAGACCGGCATGTGGGTCTGCGTCCCCGACTCGATCACCGGGGCCACAAGAAGAAAGGACACCACGATCACCAGCACGGTCCATACCTTCGTCATCATAGCCTCCCGGACGCCGGACGGCGCCCGACTGTGGGGGTTGGCTCGATCGGAACCGTCGTGGTCGGAGAGGGTTCTACCAGCCGCCGCCGCCGCCGCCGTCGCAGGCGTTGCCGACCGCCTGGAAGACCGGCATGTGGGTCTTCGTCCCCGACTCGATCACCGGGGCCACCAGCAGGAAGGACGCGATGATCACAAGCATCGCCGTGAACCTGATCATGGGCAGGCCTCCTCCATGCGTCTCGTGGCGAGACGCGGTCTGTGGGTTCGGAGTGATGGAGAGCAAGGCCGGGGCCACCGCGGAATTCGATGGCCCCGCGAGGACGGAAGTATCCGCCAGGACGGGCGAATCAGGTCTGCGCGTAGCCGGGGCTCGGCCGGTCGGACCAAAGACCGGAGTGCACTGTTTCCTGTGCAGCCCCCCCGGCGATCGGGTGCGGATCTCCCCGATCACGTCTGCAGAATCAGGGCCTTACGACGCGGTGCACACTAGACTGTGCACGGTGCACTGTCTACTGTGCACCTCCCCCATCCGGTCGACCTCCGGCGGAGGCCAGGGCCACGGGGTCGATCCCCCAGGCCAGGAGCTTCGTCTTGAGCGAGTTCCGGTGGAGCCCGAGGAGCCGCGCCGCCTCCGACTGGTTCCACCGAACCCGCTCGAGGACGCGGAGGATGACCTGGCGGTCGAACCGCTCCCGGGCCTCGCGGAGCGGCAAGCTCGTGGGGTCGTCGACCAGGTGGCGCACGTCCGGGAGCATCAGGTCGAGCGGCACGTCCTTGACCTCGACGACGAGCCCGTCGGCCAGCGCGACGGCGCGCTCGATGACGTTCTGGAGCTCCCGCACGTTCCCCGGCCACCCGTACGCCATCAGGACGTCGAGCGCGGCCGGCGAGACCCCGGTGACGCGCTTGTGCAGGAGATGATTCGACCTCCGGATGAAGTGGTCGACCAGGAGGGGGATGTCCTCGCGGCGGTCGCGGAGCGGCGGCACGGCGATCTGGACGACGTTCAGGCGGTAGTAGAGGTCCTCCCGCAGGCTCCCGCCCTGGATGGCCTTGCGCAGGTCGGCGTTGGTGGCGGCGATCACCCGCACGTCGACCGGGATGCGCCGGGTCCCCCCGACGCGCTCGATCTCGCGCTCCTGGAGCACGCGCAGGATCTTGGCCTGGAGGTCGACGCGCAGCGTGGCGATCTCGTCCAAGAACAGGGTGCCCCGGTGCGCCAGCTCGAACTTCCCGAGCTTCCGCGAGACGGCGCCGGTGAAGGAGCCTTTCTCGTGGCCGAAGAGCTCGGACTCGATGAGCGTCTCGGAGATCGCCGCCACGTTCACGGGCACGAACGGCTGGTCCCGCCGCGGCCCGTGCCGGTGGATCGCCCGCGCGACGAGCTCCTTCCCGGTTCCGCTCTCGCCCGCAATCAGCACGGTGAGCGGGTTCCGCGCCACGGCGCTGATCAGCTGGTAGAGCTGCTGCATCAGCGGATGCTGGCCGACGAGCTGGTCGAAGTCGCGCTCCCGCGCCAGCTCCGATCGGAGGTAGACGACCTCGCGGTCGAGCGCGCGGCGCTCGAGCGCACGGCGGATCAGGGGCAGGATCTCGTCCTCGTCGAACGGCTTGGTGACATAGTCGAGCGCGCCCAGCTTCATGGCCGCCACCGCGGCGGTCACGGTCTGGACCGCGGTCACCAGGACCACCTCAACGTGCTCGTCGATCGCCTTGATCCGCTCCAGGACCTCGATGCCGTCCATGCCGGGGAGCCGGAGGTCGAGCAGGACGAGGTCCACCGGTGCGCCCTGGACGCGCTCGAGGGCCTCAGGGCCGTCGCCCGCCTCCACGATCTGGTACTGTTCCTCCAGGACGAGCCGGAACGCCTCGCGGATGCCCGGGTCGTCGTCCACGACCAGGATGGTGGGGCGGGCGGCGCGGTCCGGCACGGACGGGAGCGGGGACATTCCCCTCAGGAGGAGACCTCGACGGCGCGGGGATCCGGCTCGTAGAGCACGAACCGCATCGGCGTCGGGCGGTGGGCGTTGGTCGGGGTGATGTCCGAGGGGCAGGCCGAGTTGGCCGCCAGGACATCCATCTCCGCCAGGAGGTCGACGTAGTCGCCCGCCCGCGAGGGCGCCGCCATGGGCCGGACCGATCCGTCGGGCTGGACCGGCCACTGCATGAAGAAGTTGAAGGAGAAGGGCACGTCCTCGAGCTCGATGCCCCAGGGCGCGAGCGCCTCGGCGAGATTCGAGCGACAGCTCCGGTGTGGCCCGGTGTAATCCAGCCGGTTCCGGTAGTACTCCTCGCTGCAGGAGCCGCAGATGAGGTCGTGCACGCCCACCGTGTCGGCGATCAGGCGCATCATGGGCCGCCCGCGGTCGGACACGAGCGCCGCCCCCGTCCTCGGGTAGATCGTGCGGTTGAAGAGCACGGTGTTCTGCGGGGAGTACCGCTCGCCGAGGTCATCCCGGTTGAAGCAGACGAAGTCGCCGACCTGCTGCCCGTCGACGTCGATGACCCGCAGAACGAGCCCGCGAGCGACCTCGATCGCCGCGCCGTGACGCGCCGGGATCTCCACGATCCGGACCACGCGCCCCGGCACCGCCGCCCGACCGAGATGTGTCGCGCTCACTCGGGACCCCCGCACACCCGTGCCCAGCCGGGCCGCCCGGCGTGCGGGGGGAGCGTATCACAGCTCGCGCACGCTATGATGGCCGCCGAAAAGTGCGCTCGTGATCGAGCGGGGAGGACGCGGAATGGGGCGGCTCGAGGGCAAGGTGGCCATGGTGACCGGGAGCGGTGGCCAGCGCGGCTTCGGGCGGGCGATCGCGCGGCGGCTGGCGACCGAGGGGGCGGACCTGGTGCTCACGGATGTCGCGCCGGCTGGCATCCGCGTCGTGGCCCGGAAGCCTGCGACCGGCTGGGGCGGCCTCGAGACGGTCGCCGACGAGGTCCGGGAGGCCGGCCGCCGGGCCGTCACCGCCCTGGTCGACGTGCGCGCGGTCGAGCAGATCCAGCGCGCCGTCGACCTCGCGGACCGGACCTTCGGCCGGATCGACATCCTCGTCAACAACGCCGCCGCCCCGCCCGGCGCCGATCGCGTCCCGGTGGTCGAGCTCCCGGAGGAGGCGTGGCGCGAGGTCCTGGAGACCAACCTCACCGGCACGTACCTCTGCAGCAGGGCCGTCGCCGGGCTCATGGTGGCGCGGGGCACGCCGGGCCGCATCATCAACATGTCCTCGAACTGCGGGAAGGCTGGCTACCCGCGCCTCGCCGCCTACTGCGCCTCCAAGTTTGGCGTGATCGGGTTCACCCAGGCGCTCGCCATGGAGCTCGCGCCGCACCGCATCACCGTGAACGCGATCTGTCCCGGCTCGGCCGACACCGACCGGCTCGACTACCTCGGGCGGCGCCCCGACGGGAGCTACGACGAGACGCTCCGCGCGGAGGCCCTCGCCCAGCGCGCGGCCCAGATCCCGCTCAGGCGCGTCGCCGGCGCCGAGGACGTCGCGGAGCTGGCGGCCTTCCTCGGATCGGACGCCGCGGGCTACGTCACCGGGCAGGCCATCAACCTGGCCGGCGGCGCCGTCATGCACTGACGCCTGGCAGGCCCGCCGGGTTTGCGCTAGGCTGAGCACTGGCGCTCGTTGATCGGATCCTCTTCGCTCGCATCCACATGGAATCGGAACCGACCGTCCGGCGCGCGTGGCCCACCCGGGTCCGGGGACTCCGGGCGCTGGCCCCGGGTCTCTTGCTGGCCGGCTGTGGCCTGCTGGACTCGCCGGCGACGACGCTGACGCCGCGATCCGACTTCGGCTGGACGTCCCACCGGATCTTCCTCCAGATCCTGCGCTGGGACACGGCGATCTTTCTGGTGGTCCAGGCCCTGCTCCTCGTCGCGATCTTCCGGTTCCGGGAGCGCGAGCCGGGGCCGATCCCCCGGCAGGTGCGCGGCAGCGCGAAGCTCGAGCTCGCCTGGACGCTCATCCCGGCGGTCATCCTGACCTTCATCGCCTTCCCGACCGTGGGCGCGATCTTCCGGACGCAGGCTGCGCCTCCGAAGAACGCGCTCCGGGTGAAGGTCATCGGGCATCAGTGGTGGTGGGAGTTCCAGTATCCGGAGCTCGGGATCGTCACCGCCAGCGACCTCCACCTCCCGGCCGGGCGCCCGGTGAGCCTCGAGATCGCGAGCTCCGACGTCATCCACAGCTTCTGGGTGCCCCAGCTCGGCGGCAAGCGCGACGCGATCCCCGGCGACCTGACGCGCATCGTCCTCACTCCCGACGCGCCCGGGGAATACTACGGCCAGTGCGCCGAGTTCTGCGGCGCCTCGCACGCCAACATGCGCCACCTCGCCGTCGTCGAGCCGCCGGAGGCCTTCGACGCGTGGGCGGCGAGGCAGAAGGAGCCCGCGGCGGCCCCGCCCGACGGGTCCCCGGCGGCGGTGGGGCTCCAGACCTTCCGGACGGGCACGTGCGTCGGATGCCACACGGTGCGCGGGCTGTCGGCGGGCGGGATCGGGCCCGACCTCACCCACTTCGGCTCCCGCCGGACGATCGCCGGCGGCATCCTCCCGAACACGCCGGAGAACCTGGCGCGGTGGGTCCGGCACGCGCCGGCGCTGAAGCCCGGGTCGATCATGCCAGAGCAGCAGCTCTCCGACACGGAGGTCACGGCGCTGGTCGCGTACCTCCAGAGCCTCCGCTGAGCATGGCCGACGGCGCCCACGCCGCGTCCGTCGCCGTCGCGGCTACCGCTCCGCGGGCCGCCGAGGCCCGCGGCCTCGCGTCCTGGCTGACCACGGTCGACCACAAGCGGATCGGCCTCCTCTACGGTGGGACCGCCCTCGCGTTCTTCCTGCTCGCGGGGCTCGAGGCCCTCCTCATCCGGCTCCAGCTGGCCCGGCCCGAGGGTCAGCTCCTCGGCGCCCAGCGGTACAACGAGCTGTTCACGATGCACGGCACCAGCATGGTGTTCCTGGCGCTGATGCCGCTGTCCGTCGCGTTCTTCAACTACCTCATCCCGCTGATGGTCGGCGCGCGCGACGTGGCCTTCCCCCGGCTGAACGCGCTCTCGTACTGGGTCTTCCTCCTCGGCGGGCTCTTCCTGAACGCGAGCTGGCTCGTCGGCACGCCCCCGGACGCCGGCTGGTTCGGCTACGCGCCGCTCACGTCGAAGCCGTTCTCGATCGGGCCGCACTCCGACTTCTGGCTGCTCGCTCTGCTCTTCCTCGGGACGTCGAGCATCCTCGGGTCGCTGAACTTCCTGGTGACGATCCTCAACCTGCGGGCGCCCGGGATGACGTTCCTCCGGCTGCCCCTCTTCGTCTGGACGACCCTCGTCACCAACGTCCTCATCCTCCTCGCCTTCCCGCCGATCACGGTCGCGCTGATCTTCCTGATGTTCGACCGCTTCTTCGGGACCTCCTTCTACGTCCCCGCTGGCGGGGGCTCGCCGCTCCTATGGCAGCACCTGTTCTGGATCTTCGGCCACCCCGAGGTCTACATCCTGATCCTGCCCGCGATGGGGATCGTCTCCGAGGTGCTGCCGACCTTCGCGCGGAAGCCCCTGTTCGGCTACCCCTCGATGGTCTACGCGACCGCCCTCATCGGCTTCCTCGGCTTCGGCGTCTGGGCCCACCACATGTTCGCGGTCGGCATGGGCCCGATCGCCGACTCGGCGTTCGGGCTGACGTCGATGCTCATCGCCATCCCGACCGGGATCAAGATCTTCAACTGGCTGTCGACCATGTGGGGCGGCGCGCTCCGCTTCCGGACCGCGCTCTGCTTCGCGGTGGCGTTCGTCGGGATGTTCACCATCGGCGGCCTGTCCGGCATCATGCACGCCTCCCCGCCGGTCGATCTCCAGCAGACCGACTCCTACTTCGTGGTGGCGCACTTCCACTACGTGCTCTTCGGCGGCACGGTCCTGGCGCTCTTCGCCGGCATCTACTACTGGTTCCCGAAGATGACGGGCCGCCTCCTCGACGAGCGGCTG
This sequence comes from Candidatus Methylomirabilota bacterium, assembly GCA_036558225.1. Lineage (GTDB taxonomy): Bacteria > Methylomirabilota > Methylomirabilia > Rokubacteriales > DASRDR01 > DASRDR01. The sequence continues at coordinate 17,464 of DATBGA010000085.1, forward strand.
GGGCAAGTCCACTTTTGGCTGATGCTGATCGGATTCAACCTGACCTTCTTCCCCATGCACTTCCTCGGGCTGATGGGCATGCCGCGGCGGATCTACACGTACGCGCCGGGGCTCGGGTGGGACTTCTGGAACCTGGTCTGCACCGTCGGCGCGGTCCTCCAGGGGGTCTCGCTCGTCGTGTTCGTCCTGAACGTGGCCCGGAGCCTGCGGTCGGGCGCCGTGGCCGGCCCGGACCCGTGGGACGGGCGGACGCTCGAGTGGGCGCTGCCGTCGCCGCCGCCCGAGTACAACTTCGCGGCGCTGCCCACGGTCCTCCGGCGCGACGCCCTCTGGCTCACCAAGTACCCCGACGCGCGCGGCCCTGGCCTCGCCGATGCGCGCGCGCTCGTCACGCCGGTCGGGCCGATTTACATGCCGGCACCGTCCCACTGGCCCCTCCTCACCGCCCTGGCGATGATCGTGCTGGTCGGGGGCGCCCTGCTCCACCTGGGCGTGGTGATCGCGGGGGGGCTCCTGACCCTGCTCGCCGTCCTGGCATTCGCGACCGAGCTCGTCCCGGCGCCCGCGGCCGACGGCATGCACACGGCCGGGCACCACGAGCACCCGCACATCGGGGCCACCGGCCTCGACCACCGGAAGCTGGGCATCTGGGTGTTCATCGGCTCCGAGTGCCTGTTCTTCGGAACGCTGATCTCGACCTACACGGTCTACCGGGGCCGGAGCCTCCAGGGACCGTATCCACACGAGATCCTGAACGTGCCGCTGATCACCGTGAGCACGTTCATCCTCCTGATGTCGAGCCTGACGATGGTCCTGGGGGTGGCGGCCATCCAGGCGCGGGACGTGCGCGCCGCCCGCCGCTGGCTCCTGGCGACCGCCGCCCTGGGATGCCTGTTCCTGGTCGGCCAGGTGTACGAGTTCAGCCACTTCGTCCACGAGGGGCTCGGGCTCACGACGAACCTGTTCGCCGCGACCTTCTACGTCATGGTCGGTTTCCACGGCACCCACGTGACGGTGGGCGTGCTCTGGCTCCTGGCTCTCTGGTATCTCCTGACGCGCGGCCGCCTCGGGGCCCGGGACGAGGCGCTGGTGGACATGGTCGGGCTGTACTGGCACTTCGTCGACGTCGTGTGGATCGCGATCTTCACCCTGGTCTATCTCATCCAGTAGGATCGAAGGGATCTCCAGGATGGCGGACAGCGTGAGCGGAGAAGCCTCCAAGGCCCCGGACCCTCGCCGCGACGCGGGCGCGGCGCACGTGGGTGCGGGCCCGCGCACCTATCTCGTGGTCGCGGCGTTCCTGCTGGCGATCACCGTCATGGAGGTGTGGATCTTCTACGTCCCCGCGCTGGCGCGCGTCGTGGTCCCGATCCTGCTGATCCTCTCGACGCTGAAGTTCTCGCTGGTCGCCATGTTCTACATGCACCTCCGGTTCGACCACGCGTGGTTCTCCTACGTCTTCGTCGGGCCCATCCTCATCGCGATCGGCCTCGCCGTGGCGCTGCTCTGGCTGTTCGGCCACGTCGGCACCACCGGGATCCCTCCCGCCGGCGCCGGGTGATCGAGATGTCCGCGTTCCACTGGCATCCGGAGGTCGCGCTCGGCCTGGAGGCGCTCCTGGCCGGATACCTCCTGCTGACGGGCGTCCTCCGGCGCCGGCTCCGCTGGGGGCCGCCCCCCTCCCGCGGACGTGTCGCGGCGTTCGTGGGCGGCACCATCCTCCTGGCGGGCGCGGTGCTCGGGCCCCTCGCCGAGTGGGCCGAGCACGTGGCGCTCTCAGCGCACATGGCCCAGCACCTCGTGCTGATCCTGGTGGTGCCGCTGCTCTGGCTGCTCGGCCTTCCGCCCTGGCTCCTCGCGCCCGTCGCCCGCGCGCCCGTCGTCGGCCGGCTCGGCTGGCAGCTCACGCGTCCCCTGCCGGCGCTCGCGCTCGCCTCCGCGGTCCAGATCGCCTGGCACATCCCGGGGGCGTTCGACGCCGCCCTCCGCGTCGAGCGGCTCCACGCCCTCGAGCACGTCTCGTTCCTGGCCACCGGGCTCCTGCTCTGGTGGCCGGTCGCCGGACCCTCGCCCGAGTGGCCCCGGCCGACCCCGCCCGCCCAGCTCCTCTATCTCTTCCTCGCGACGATCCCGATGATGGCGATCGCCGCCCCGATCACGCTGGCCGACGACGTCCTCTACCCGTTCTACTCCGAGTCTGGCCGCGCCTGGCCGCTCGCGCCCCGCACGGACCAGGAGCTGGCGGGGATCCTCATGTGGGTGGGTGGGATGTTCGGGTACCTGATCGCGGGCACCGTGGTGTTCTTCCGGTGGGCGGGCCCCGAGGTCCTGGCGGACGGCGAGGTGCCCCTCGAAGGGGCGGAGGCGACGGCGCATGGCGGGTGAGGGTCGCATCGTCCGCGAGGGCGTCGTCGCCGGCCTGATCGGCGCCGTCGCGGTAGCCGTCCTGATCCTGGTCTTCGACATCGCGGGCGGCACGCCGCTCCAGAGCCCGGCCATCCTGGGCTCCGCCATCTTCCAGGGCATTCGCGATCCCAACCTCGTGACGGTGTCGGCCGGCCCGGTCATCGGCTACACGATCGTCCACGGCCTCGGGTTCATCGCGGTCGGGCTCATCGCGGCGTTCCTGGTGGCGACCGCCGAGCGCGAGCCGGCGATGGTGCTGGCGCTTCTCATCTTCTTCGCCGCCTTCGAGGTTTTCTTCCTGGCGCTGATCGCCTTCTGGGCCCTGCCGGTCCTGGGGGTGCTGGCGTGGTGGGAGATCCTCGCGGGCAACCTGGTGGCCTCGGCGGCGATGCTCTACTACTTCCACCGGTGCCACCCGGGCCTCGCGCGGAGCCTGATCGGCCGCTGGGTGGACGTCGTTCGCGAGGGCATCGTGGCCGGGCTCCTGGGCGGCTCGGTGGTCGCGGTCTGGTTCCTCCTCTACGACGCGGTTCGCCTGCGCCCGCTCCACACGCCCGCGCTCCTGGGCGCGGCGGTCCTGCAAGGCCTTCGCGATCCCGAGCAGCTCATCCCCCAGCTGGACGTCGTGGTCGGGTACACCGTCTTCCACTTCGCCGTCTTCGTGGTCTTCGGGATCGCGGTCGCGGCCTTCCTGCTCGCGGCCGAGCGCGAGCCCCGGATCCTGCTCGGCCTCCTCGTCCTCTTCCTCTGCTTCCAGGTCTTCTTCTTCGGGTTCCTGGAGGCGCTCGACGCGCTGCTCGCCGGCGTGCTCCCCTGGTGGAACGTGGCGATCGGGAATCTCCTCGCGTCGGTGGCCATGATCACGTACTTCTTCCTCGGCCACCGCTCGCTGGGCTCCCGCCTCCTGGCGGGCTGGACCGAGGACTGACGCCCGGCCGACGTGACGGCCGGCACGCGCCGGTTCTCCACGCCTCGCACGCGCCCCGCTCTCTTGGTCCACGGTCGCTCGGCGCGCGCAGACGCCCCCCGGCGCGGGTGACCCCGAAGTAGGCGCGACGATACTCGAAACGCCGCCGGCCGCGCGCGTCGCCGCCGAGGGATTCCGCCCCGCTCCCGCGGCTGCTCCGCGGCGACCCAGGCAGAGCCTCCCCCTGATATCCTAGGGGCCGTGTGGCCCGCTCCGGTGTGGATCCGGACAGCCGACGAGGCCGAGGCCCTCGCCCGCGACCTTCACGGCGTTCCGGCCGTCGCCCTCGACACCGAGGCCGATAGCCTCCACCACTACCCCGAGCGCCTCTGCCTGATCCAGCTCGCGGACCCTCGGGGCCGCGCCTTCTTCCTGGACGCCCTCGCCCTCGTCGACCTCGAGCCCCTGCGGCCCCTCTTCGCCGATCCGGCCACCGTGAAGGTCCTCCACAGCGGGGACAACGACGTCGTGTACCTGAAGCGCCGGTTCGGCCTCGCGTTCGCCGGTCTGTCCGACACCATGCTGGCCGCGCGCTTCCTCGGCGTGCGGGAGCTCGGCCTCGAGCGCCTGCTCCTAAAGTACATGGACGTCCCGCCGGCGCGGTCGCAGCAGAAGACCGACTGGGCGCGCCGCCCGCTGACGCCCGCGCAGGAGCACTACGCGGCCGAGGACGTCCGTCACCTCATCCCGCTCCGGGACCGTCTCCTCGCCGACCTGCGCGCGATCGGGCGCGAGAGCTGGCTCGAGGAGGAGTGCGAGGCGCTGGCGGCCCTCCCCGTCCCCGAGCGCCCGTCCGACGAGGACGGGTACCGGCGGATCCGGGGCGCCTCACGGCTCGCGCCGCGCGGCCTCGGGATCCTGCGCGTCCTCTATCTCCAGCGGGAAGCGTGGGCGCGTGCGGAGCATCGCCCGCCCTTCAAGGTCCTCAACCCGGAGACGCTGATCGCCTTGGCCGAGCGTCAGCCGGTCGAGCCGGCGGCGCTCGCCGGCGTGCCGGGGCTCAGCCCCCGTCTAGTGGAGCGCTACGGAGAGGACCTCCTGGCGGCCGTGGCGCGGGGGATCGAGGCGGGGCCCCCGGAGCCGCCACGGGGGCCTCGGCCGGCGCGCCCCGTCGTCACCAACGCCAGTCGCCAGCGAGCCGACGCGCTCCGGAAGTGGCGGACGGAGGCGGCCGAGGGATCGGGTCTCGACCCCGGCGTCCTCCTGCCTCAGCGCCTGATCGACGCCCTCGCGCTCGACCCGCCGACGGACCCCGCCGGCCTACGCCGCGTCCCCGGGCTCCGGGACTGGCGCGTCGACGCCTTCGGCCGGGCGATCCTGGCCGCGCTCCGAACGACCTGACCAACCCCGGCCCCGGAGGACACTCGATGGCTTCGCGGCTCCGCGTCGGCGTGATCGGCACCGGCTTCGGCTCGCTCGTCCAGATCCCGGCGTTTCGCGCCAATCCTCGCGTCGAGGTCGTCGCGGTCGCGAGCGGCGCGCCCGGCAAGGCCCGGAAGACGGCCGACGCCCTCGGCGTCCCCCACGCCTTCGACGACTGGCGGAAGCTCGTCGCCGCCGACCTCGACCTCGTCAGCATCACGACGCCACCTAGCCTGCACCACGCGATGGCGCTGGCGTCCCTGGACGCCGGGCGCCACGTGCTCTGCGAGAAGCCCATGGCGATGTCGGCCGGCGAGGCGCAGGACATGCTGACGCACGGGGAGCGGGCCCGGCGCGTCCACGTGATCGACCACGAGCTGCGCTTCAACCCGAACCGCCGGAAGGCGCGGCGACTCATCGAGGAGGGGTTCGTCGGCGCGCCGCGCCACGTCCTCCTCACGGCGGTCAACGCGAGCCGGCACGATCCGACGAAGCCCTGGAGCTGGTGGTACGACGACGCCCAGGGCGGCGGGCTGCTCGGCGCGGTCGGCTCCCACCAGGTGGATCTCCTGCGCTACTGGCTCGGGGAGGTGGCCGCGGTCACCGGCACCGCCGGTGCCTTCATCTCCGAGCGGCCCCTGCCGGACGGTCGCGGTCAGCGTCGGGTGACCGCCGACGACTTCACGACGTTCTCCCTCCGCTTCCGATCGGGGGCGATCGGCACGGTGGTCCTCAGCGCCGTCGCCACCCACACGGTCGGGCCGCGCACCGAAGTCTGGGGCGACGCGGGATCGCTCGTCCTCGACGAGGCGGACCGGCTCTGGGGCGGGAAGCTCGGCGAGCCGCTGGCCGAGCTGACCGAGCCGGAGACCCTGCCCACCCCGCCGGGCATGCAGTACGTCTCGCTGTGGGGACTGTCGTTCGTGCGGCTGGTGGACCATCTCGTCCAGGCCACCCTCGACGGCGCCCCCGTCGCGCCGGCCGCCACCTTCCACGACGGCGCCGCCGTGCAGCGCGTGCTCGACGCGGTCCGCCAGGTCACGCAGGCCGGCTGGGTCTCCGTCTGAGGTAACCTCGGCTATCCGACGCCTACAGGTCGTTGCCGGAGTACGACTGGTTGAACGACTTGTTGCAGAGCGGGAAGTCCGGCACGATGTTCTTCAGGAGCGCGTACGACAGAGGCCGCCAGTTCAGGAATGAAGGGTCGAGGACCTTCACGCGCTCGAGTCGGCCGCTCGCGTCGGTCATTACCCAGTGAACGATCCGTCCGCGCCACCCCTCCACCAGGGCGAAGGCGGCCTGGAAAGCCGGCGAGGGCTCCAGGGCTGCCACGAGTGGGCCGTCCGGTAGCATCTCCACGGCCTGCTCGATCAGCCCGACCGACTCTCGTGCCTCCCGCACTCGCACCAGCGTCCGTGCCTTCACGTCCCCCGCGTCGAGCACCGGCACGCTGAACGACAGCTCCCGGTACGCCGCGAACGGATGGTCGCGGCGCGTGTCGACGTCGAGGCCGGACGCACGCGCGACGAAACCGACCACGCCATGGTCGCGCGCGATCGAAGGCGTGAGCTGGCCGGTGCCCTCGAGCCGATCGGCCACGAGCGAGTTCCCGAGACTGATTTCGACGATCTCGTCGAAATCCGCCAGGGCCGCCCGCACCTCGCTCGCCACATCAAGACTGCGCGGCAGGTCCGCCCGGACGCCCCCGGGGAGGAGAATGCCCCGCATGAGACGATGGCCGGTCAGGCGCTTGTTCAGGCGCAGCAGCCGTTCCCGGATTCGGAAGCAGTGCGAGTGCGCGACGGCAAAGCCGGTGTCGTTCGCGATCATCCCGAAGTCGCCCACGTGGTTGTAGAGCCGCTCGAGCTCGAGAAGGATCACGCGTAGGTACCGTGCACGGGCCGGCACGATGGTGGCGCCGAGTGCTTCGATCGCCTGGCAGTAGGCGAGCGCGTGTCCCACGCTCGTATCGCCCGAAACGCGCTCGGCGAGCTCCACCCCGTCTTCCCGCGTCCTTCCCTCGAAGAGTTTCTCGGTCCCTTTGTGCGTGAAGTACAGCCGGGACTTCATGTCGATAATCGTCTCGCCCACCACGCTGAAGCGGAAGTGGCCCGGCTCGATGATACCCGCGTGGACCGGCCCCACCGGGATCTCGTAGACTCCCTCCCCGCCAACCTGCTGGAAGGGAAAGGCCTGCCCGTCGTCGCGGAAGTGGCGCGGTTCCGCATCCTTGCGGAGCGGATAGTAGTCCGCGGGCCAGAAGGCGTGCCGGACCAGCGGGCGGGGATCGGGGTGCCCGACGGCCCGTATCCCCAGCACATCGAAGAGCTCGCGCTCGAAGCGAGACGCCGGATAGTGGAACGTGGCCAACGACGGGATCTCCGGCCGATCGGGCGCGACCGCCAGCGTCGCGCAGACGAACCAGTTCTCGCGGCCATGCGCGAACAGATAGTGCACCTCGAACCGCCCGACATCCCGCCGGCGATCGACGCCGACCATCAGTATGAGCTCGGCGCCCCAGCTCACGCGCAGCCACCGTGCCAGCCCGGGCACCACCTGGGCTTCGACCGCGCACCGGAGCACGCGCGTCTCGTGACTCTGAATCCAGGCCAGTCCGGCCGGGAATTCCCGCGCCAAGGCCGACGGCAGGCGGTCGAAACCGGTCATGGCCCGGCGATCTCGGCGATCTGCCGGAGCAGGCTCGCGAGCGGCGCGGGCACGAAGAGCCCCAGGGCCACAAGCGCACCCAAGCAGACAGCTAGCGGAGCGAGCCGCCACGCCCCTCGGTCCCCAGAGACGACCTCCGCCGGCGACGCGCCGTAGAGCATGCGATTCGCGTGAGCGACGAGCCCGACGCACGCGACGGTCAGGAGCGTCAGCACGATGCCCATCAGCCACGGCCGACCGATCGCGAAGCCCGCGCGGAGCACCGCCAGCTCCGACACGAACAGGCCGAACGGGGGCAAGCCGACCAGGGCCAGCGTGCCCGCCAGGAACAGCGCGCCGGTGCCCGGCATCGACCGGAGGAGCCCCGACACCCTCGCGATGTCGGCCGTCCGATATCGGCCGAGTACGCGGCCGGCCAGCAGGAACATCACGGCCTTCGCCAGCGTGTGGTTCAGGAGGTGCAGCATCGCCGCGATCGCGCCGGGCGCTCCCAGCGCCAACCCCACGCACATGAGCCCCATGTGCTCGATGCTCGAGTAGGCCAGCATCCGCTTGTAGTTTCGCTGCAGAAGGAGGCTGAACGCCGCGATCGCGAGCGAAAGGATCCCGAGCGCCACGAGGAGCCGGTTCGGAAACGCCGGACCGACGGCGGCGGCGACCACGCCCCTCCAGCGGACGATCGCGTGGAGCGCGACCGCCAGCAGCACGCCCGACATCATGGCCGAGACGGGCGCCGGCGCCTCGGCGTGGGCGTCGGGAAGCCAGGTGTGCATCGGCGCCAGTCCGGCCTTCGTCCCATAGCCCACGAGAATGAAAACGAACGCGAGCTGCATCACCTCGGGCCGGAGACCCGGGGCGGCGGCCCGGAGCACGGTCCAGTTCAGGGCCGCCTCGTGGGAATCCGCCAGCCGCACGAAGTCGAAATACGCGAGCACGGTGCCCGCGAACGCGAGGGCGATGCCCACGGATCCCAGCAGCACGTACTTCCACGAGGCCTCGACGGAGGCCTTGCTCACGTCCAGCGCGATTAGCATCGCCGAGGCGATCGTGGTCGCCTCGATCGCCACCCACATGAGCCCGACGTTGTTGGTCGTGACCGCGCACAGCATCGTGAAGGCGAACAGGTTGACGAAGATCTGGTACCGGCGGGCGCGCCGGGGCTCGTCGCTCCGCTCGAGCCCGGGGCCGAGCCACGCCGCCAGCGCGGTGACGATCGTCACGCAGACGGCCAGCAGCGCCGACAGCGCGTCGGCGCGCAGGACCTCCTGCCAGCCCCCCACCAGCGGCTCGCCGCCGACGACCTGAGATCCGAGCGCGAAGGCCGCGCCCAGGGAGACGAGGGAGAGGACGGCGTTCACCCATCCCACAACCCGCCGGAACGGGACCGCGACGAGCGCGAGCGCGGCCGCCAGCAGCGGAGGACCGAGGAGGAGCCCGAAGGTGCGCACGAGCGTCAGTGCCGCAGCCGGCTCAGGCGCTCGACGTCCATGCTCTCGAACGTCTCGTGGATCTGGTAGACGAAGATCTGCATCACCAGGAACCCGAGGAGCGCGTCCAGGAACACGCCGAGCTCCACGATCAGCGGGATGCCGTACGTGCCGAGGACCGCCAGCAACGCCAGCCCGTTCTCCAGCATGAGGAAGCCGATCACCTGCGTCAGCGCCTTCTTGCGGCTGACCAGGACGAACAGGCTGACCAGGACGAGGCCCATGGCGAGCGGCATGCCGGCCCGGGTGGGCAGGCGGCTGAGCGCCACCAGCGGGCGCGAGATCCCGTATCCGACCAGCACCAGCAGGCTGGCGATGACCAGCGAGGTCGCCGTGTTCACGTACGGCTCGAGCTCGCGCTCGGTGTGGAAACGCCGCTCCATGCGCCGGAGCAACCACGGAATCGCGATGCCCTTGACGACCACGAGCAGGATCGCGACCCAGTACAGATCTCGCCGCTGGCCGTAGTGGGCGACGACGATGGTGACGCCGGCGAGGACCAGCGACTGCCACGCGAAGGCATTCACGAAGGCCGGGACTCCACGGCTCCACAGGAGGATGAATCCGAGCAGCAGGGCCAGGCTCGAGCCGAGGACGGTTAGCTGGGAGAACGTCGCCGTCATCGCGTCACCGCAACAGGAAAGAGGACGAGACCGCCAGAAGGGCCAGCACGAATGACACGCTCAGGAGCTCCGGCACCCGGAAGAGGCGGAGCTTGGCGACGCGGGTCTCGAAGACGGCGACCGTGACGGCGAGCGCCATCATCTTCAGCAGGAAGCTCGCCACGGCCACGAGGAGCGCCTCGGGGGTCAGCGTTCGCGCCACGCCCCACGGCACGAAGAGGTTGCCCAGCAGGGCGAAGAAGATCAAGAGCTTGATCGCCGCCGCCCACTCGACGAGGGCCAAGTACCGCCCGGAGTATTCGAGAACCATAGCTTCATGGATCATCGTCAGCTCGAGGTGCGTGGCCGGGTTGTCCACCGGCAACCGCCCGGTCTCCGCCAGAGTCACGATGAAGAGCGCCGCGAATGCCAGCAGGTGCCCGGGGCTCACGGCGCTCGCGGGGTCGGCCAGGGTTGCCACGACGATCCGGCCCAAATTGGTGGAGCCCGCGCTCAGCGCGAGGGCGAACACCGCCAGGGCCACCGTCGGCTCAGCAAGGGCCGCGACGGTCACCTCGCGGCTCGCCCCCATGCCACCGAACGCGGAGCCCGGGTCGAGCCCTGCGAGCGCCAGCCAGAACGTACCCAAAAGCAGGAGGTACACGAGAACGACCAGGTCGCCGATCGTGTCAAACGTGAGGGGCGCCGCCAGCACCGGAACAAGGGCGGCCGCCGTCACGGTGCTGGCGAAGATGACGAACGGCGCCGCCCGGAAGAGCCAGGAGGCGTTCCGGGAGACCACGACCTCCTTGCCGAAGAGCTTGCGCAGCTCGAGGTACGGCTGCCAGGCCGGCGCTCCGCGGCGGTTCTGCAGGCGGGCTTTCATCCAGCGAATCAGCCCCACGACCCCGGGCGCGAGGAGCAGCGCCAGCGCGATCTGTCCGAGCGCGATCGCGTAGCCTATCAGCCCGTCCACTGAGCCACCAGCAGGAGTGCGATGAGCGCGAGGATCATGTAGAGCAGGTAGAGATGAAGCGATCCCGCCTGCAGCCAGCGCACGCGGATGGCGGTTCGGCGCAGGAACGAGACGGCCGGCGCGTACAGCAGCCGCTCGAACCCGGGGTGTACCTCACTCCGGTAGGCGATCGACTGGACGAAGTACTTCGACTCGGGATGGAAGTCGATCGAGAGGTCCTCGGTCGGGCGATACAGCTCGGCGAAGACTCGCCGCAGCGGCTCGGCGAACGCGGTGGCCGTGTACTCCATGCGGGGCGTCTGGCCGATGCGGCCGCAGCCCCACGTGTCCCCTGCGCGGAGACGCCGATCCGCCGCCCCGAGCCGGAAGGCCGCCGCCAGGGCCACGGGCACCAGCACGAGCATGGCGGCGAGCGCCGCCGGCGCGATGACGCCCGCGGTCCCGGGAGCCTCGAGCCTCAGTCTGGGTATCCCGCTCACGAGGTCGGCCGGCAGGCCGCCCAGTCCCGCGACCGCCCTACTCAGGACCGGAATGACCAGGCTGGGAACAACGCCCAGGGCCACGCAAGCCACGGCGAGGGCGCCCATCCCCGCCTGCATCGTGGGCGGGACCTCGTGGGCGGCGGCAGCGTGGTCAGACCGCGGGATCGCAAGAAACGTGATGCCGAAGGCCTTCACGAAGCAGGCTGCCGCCAGCCCGCTCGTGAGCGCGAGCATCCCCGCCGCGAACGCCATGATCAAGCCGAGCTCTGGCCGCGGCAGCTGTGGGCCTCCCAGAAGCGCCTGGAACACCAGCCACTCCGAGACGAAGCCGTTCAACGGCGGCAGCCCCGAGATGGCGGCGGAGCCGACGAGAAAGCAGAAGGCGGTCCGCGGCATGCCTTTGATCAGCCCGCCGAGCTCCTCCATGTTCCGCGTGTGCGTCGCGTGCAACACCGCGCCCGAACCGAGGAAGAGCAACCCCTTGAAGCAGGCGTGGTTGAGGGTGTGGTACAGGCCGGCCACGAGCCCGAGCATCGCGAGGGACGGTAGCCCATAGCTCCGGAACATGAGCCCTGCGCCGATCCCGAGGAAGATGATGCCGATGTTCTCAACGGAGTGATAAGCCAGCAGCCGTTTAAGGTCGTGCTCCATCAGCGCGTAGAGCACGCCCAGCAGCGCTGACACGGCTCCGACCGCCAGGATCGTGCCGCCCCACCAGGGCGGGCCGCCGCCGAGCAGGTCCAGCGCGAGTCGCAGCAGCCCGTAGACGCCGATCTTGATCATGGCGCCGGACATCAGGGCGGACACGTGGCTCGGGGCGGCCGGATGCGCGAGCGGGAGCCACACGTGGAGCGGCACCAGCCCCGCCTTGGAGCCGAACCCGAGGAGCCCGAGGAGGAACACGGCATGGCGCGTGGAGGGCGGCAGCGCCGCAGCAGCAGCCCGGAGATCGGCGAATCCCATAGAGGCCGCGCTCGCCGCCAGGAGCAGGAAGGCCGCCATCAGCAGCACCAGCCCACCGTGGGCCATCGCCAGGTACCAGAGAGCCGCCTGCCGCGTCTCCCGGCGGTCGGATTCGGTCATCACGAGGAAATAGGAGGCGACCGACATGCCCTCCCACAGGAGCAGGAATGTCGCGACGTTGTCGGCGAACGGGACAAGGCCCAGGGACAGCAGGAAGAGATTAAGCATGGCCCCGAGGAAGCGAAGCGACCCGCGGCCTTCATAGACCTGGCTGTACGCTCCGCCGAAAACCACCGCGGGGACGGCCACGACCTCAACGACCAGGAGGAAAAAGGCCCCCAGACGGTCCAGACGCAGGCTGACGCCGCCTACCATCGCGAGCAACTGCGGAATCTCGAGCTCGAAGGGGATCCCCCGAAGCAGTGCATCCAGGCCGAGCGCGAGCCCGGCGCCAGCGCCTACGATCGCCCCGACGGTTGTGACGCCGCGGGCGCTCCGACCGTTCGGGGCAGCGAGAGCACCCACGGTGCCACCGAGATGGCCGAGCACCATGACGAAGAAGAGCGACGGCGTGAGCGACACGTCTATCGCCGCGAGGGGCGGCCGGGCAGTCGATCGAGGGCGGCCAGGATGCCTCGGAGGATATCGGCGGGCTCGGGCGGACACCCGGCCACGAAGGCGTCCACCGGCACGATCTGGTCGACGCTACCGGCGACTGCGTAGCTCCCTCGGAAGACGCCACAGCTCTTGGCGCAGTCGCCCACCGCGACCACGAGCTTCGGCTCAGGGGTCGCCTCGTATGTCTTCAGCAGGGGCACCTCCATGTTCCGAGTGACCGGGCCGGTGACCAGCAGGAGGTCGGCGTGCCGCGGTGAGGCGACGAAGTGGAGGCCGAAGCGCTCGCAATCGTAGACGGGACCGGTCAGGCCGCTGATCTCGAGCTCGCAGCCGTTGCAGGATCCGGCGTCGACCTGGCGAATCGCGAGGGCTCGCCCCAGCAGCTGCCGTGTTCTCGCCTCCACTTGTCGCACCAAGTCGACAGCAGCTGCCTCACCCGGCTCGAGCGGCTCGGTGGCGAGCCCAACTCTCAAGATCTTGGCAAAGAGCGACACGTCAGCGGCGCCGCTGCTCGCGATGGAGCTCGCGGAGCATGTCCTGCGTGCCCGCGAGCTGGCCCGTGAAAATTCGGCGGGCGACGGCCAGCAGTTCGCCGACCAGCGGATCGCGCAGGGCGTAGCGCACGGTGGTGCCTTGCTTCTGCGCCGTCACCACCTGGTTCGTCCGCAGTACCGCCAGGTGCTGTGAGACGAGTGACTGGTCGGCGCCGAGGGCGACCTGGAGCTCCTGTACGGAGCGGTCCCGCTCCAACAGGAGCTCGACCAGACGAATCCGGATCGGATGGGCCAACGCCTTGAAGAAGCGGGCCTTGAAGGCCTGCAGCTCCCCGACCATAGGTGCCGAGCTCACGGTCAAACACTATATATAAGTACCATCATATTTCAAGATTGTAATGATCGGGGTACGAGAGAGGCGCGGCTAGTCGGTGCGGGCGGCGCCGGCGAGCGCGGCCACGCGCTCGGGATCGACGGGCGCGGTCGTCCGCCCCTCGCGCTTGATCCAGGTCCCGACGATCGCGCCGTCGGCCACCTGGAGCAGCCCCGCCACGGTGTCCGGCTCGACGCCGGACCCAACGAGGATCGGGCGGTCGGGCACCGCGGCGCGCACGCGCTTGACGTCGCCGAGCGGCGTCGGCTCGCCGGTCGCGACCCCTGAGACGACCAGGGCGTCGGCGAGCCCGCGGTAGGCGGCGTCCTTCGCCACCTGCTCCAGTTCGACCGGGGCGAGCGGGACCGCGTGCTTCCCGCCCACGTCGACGAAGAGGCGGGTCGCCGTCCCGAGGAGCCGCCGGTAGCGCAGCGTCCCGTACGCGTCCCCCTGGAGCACGCCCTGATCGGCGACCACCGCGCCCACGTGGACATTGACGCGCACGAACGCCGCCCCGACCGCGGCCGCGACCGCGAGCGCCGCCTGGGCGTCGTTCTTCAGCACGTTGATCCCGACCGGAAGGCGCACGGCGCGACGGACCTCGCTGGCGACGACCGCCGTGGCCGCGACGCTCGCCGGATCCGCGCGGCCCGGGCTGAACGGCGCGTCCCCGAAGTTCTCCACGAGGCAGGCGTGAAAGCCCCCCGCCTCGAGCGCGCGCGCGTCGGCCACCGCGCGCTCGATCACCGCGTCGAGCGAGCCCCCCCAGCGTGGGCTGCTGGGAAGCGGAAGGAGGTGGACCATCCCGATCAGCGCGCGCCGGAGTCCGGGGATCGCCTCGTGACTCACGGCGCCCTCCGCGCCCGCGGGGCCCGGGCCGGGCCTTCTCCGCCCCGCTCCATCTCCGGGCCGAAGAGCTCCATCCGTCCCGCCAGGAGGGCGAGCGCCTGGCGCCACGCGCCGGCCTCCCGCTCCGTGAAGCTCGGCCGGGCGATCCGGTGGTCGTGCTTGTCGACGAACTGCTTGAGGTCGTCGGCGAGCGTCCGGAGCTTCTCCCGCGTGAGGGCAACCAGGCGCGCCGTCTCGGGCCGGGCGCCGCCGCGCGCGAGCGCGAGATCCAGGTGCGGGAGACAGAGCCCCTCCGAGGACGCGTAGGCCGGCCCGAGCGGCGGACCGGCGAGGCCGCCGAGGAGCGCGTCGAGATGGCACGCCTCGGCCGCGACCAGCTCCACGCACACCGGGCAGCGGGCGCGCCGGGGCCGCGACGGAGCCCCGCGGCCGCGCCCGTCGCCGACCAGGCCCCGCCAGCCGCGACGCCGGCCCGGCACCGCCACCTGGCGCGCGGTCTCGTCGAGCCAGCGGCACGCGCGCTCGACGAGGGCGTGATAGACGATCGCCGTCCCCAGGGCGGCCTCGGGCCTTTCGCGAAGCGCCGTCGCGTGGGCGGCGCAGAAGCCCCAGGCCTTGGCGAGCCGCTCGCGGGACAAGGGATCGGTGACGTGCTCCCTCAGGAGCGCGGCGAGGTGCCGGTCCGCCACGTCAAGGAGGCATCCGCAGACGGGGCACCCCGGTCGGGCGCACGCCTCGATGAGGCGGTGATCCCCGTGCCCGCTCACGGGCCGGGTCGCATCGGGGTCCCGGCCCTGACGACGAACCCGCGCCGGCACGCGATCCCGTCCCGCGTGTCCGTTCGGCCGTTCATGATGGGTACTTCAGGCCACCCGGTCCCGCGCTGTCAAGCCGGGTCAGGCCGCTCGCGCGGAGGCGATCGAGAAACCGGCGGACGCGCGCCGCGTTGACGCCGAGATCGCCGACGCCGATCCGCGAGAGCGACCGGACGTCGACCCGGCTGCCCGAGCCACGGGAGCGAACGCGCACGACGACGTCGTCCTTGAAGCCGAACCAGGGCGTCGTGGCCGTCGCCTCCAGCCGTCCTTCCCCAGGCACCGCCGCCACGATCTCCCAGCCGAGACCGCGCGCGGCCGCCTCGACCGCCGGAAAGACGCGATCGGGCGGTGCAGCCAGGTCGAGCGGCACCAGGTCCGGGAACGCGCGCCGTTGCTGAGCGGCCACCGCCGGTCCAGCGTACTCCACCGGATTCCGGGCGCCGGCCCGCCGGGCGATGACCGCCGCGAACGCGGGCGGATCCTCCGGGTCGGTCGTGACGTCGTGGATCGGCGGGACCCGATGCGCCTGCGCCTGCATCCGCCAGGGAATCCCGAACGCGGTCAGCGCGACGGCCAGGGCGAGGACTCCGATCCCCAGTCGCCGGCCCGAGTGTCGAGCCACGCCCACGACGACGGCGACGAGGGCCACCACGGTCGCCACCAATCCCAGCTCCGCGCCCCAGCGCAGGAGCGCGAAGGCCGGTCCGAGACTCCACCACCCGACCCGATATCCGGGCCCGGCCAGGAGCACGCCCAGGCCGGCGAGCCCCGCGAGGGCCACCGCCAGACCGGGCAGGAACCGACCGAGACGGCTCACTGGCACCTCCCGCGACACGCCGGGGCGCGGCATGGAGATTCGGGAATCGCCACCGCTCCATCGGGAAGCCACGGAGCCGGCGGCAGCATCTCGATACTCCGCCGTGGTTTCGCGGTCAAGCCGGGGCGCTCGCGTATACTCGCGACGTGCGGCTCGCTCTCCCTGCGCTGCTGGGCCTCGTCGCGGTCCTCGGGACGGGGTGCCAGAGCCCGGGCTCCCCGAAACCCGGCAGCCCACCGCATCACGTCGAGGGGGGCTTCCGCAACCTCAACCCCTCGTACGCGCGGCCGGATTTCTGGACGCGGTGGAAGTTCGTCATTCCCCGCCTCCTGAGCTCGACCTTCTCGGCCCACGCCGGGCTCCCGGCCGTCCCGAACGACGGGCACGCCCTCCGGGAGAACGCCGGCGCGCCCACCATCACCTGGGTGGGGCACTCCACGGTCCTGGTCCAGCAGGACGGGGTGAACTTTCTCACCGATCCCCAGTGGTCGGAGCGGGCGAGCCCCCTGTCGTTCGCCGGGCCGCGCCGGGTGATGCCGCCCGGCGTCCGCTTCGAGGATCTGCCGCCGATCGATCTCGTCCTCATCTCGCACGACCACTACGATCACCTGGACGCCTCGACCGTCGAGCGGCTGTGGGCCGCCCACCAGCCGCGCTTCCTCGTCCCGCTCGGGCTCAAGGCTTGGTTCGCGAAGCTCGGGATCGACAGCGTGGACGAGCTCGACTGGTGGGAGAGCCGGACCGTCAAGGGCCTCACGGTCGTCTGCGTCCCCACCCAGCACTGGAGCGCGCGCACCCTGTGGGACCAGAACCGGCGGCTGTGGGCCGGCTGGGCCGTGCTCGGGCGGGACCGGCGCTTCTACTTCGCGGGAGACACCGGCTACTACGCGCCGATATTCCAGGAGATCGGCCGCCGCCTGGGCCCCTTCGATCTCGGCGCCATCCCGATCGGCGCCTACATGCCCCGGGCCATGATGCGCTTCTCGCACCTCACGCCCGAGGAGGCGCTACAGGTGTTCGACGACATCGGCGCGCGGCGCCTGGTCGCCATCCACTGGGGGACCTTCAACCTCGCGCAGGAGCCGCTCGGCGAGCCTCCGATCCGGACGGAGGCGGAGGCGCGCCGGCTGAGCCTGGATCCCGAGCGGATCTGGATCCTGAGGCACGGCGAGACCCGGTCGTGGTGAGGCCGACTCGCCGCCCCGAACGGCTCACCGGCGAGGCGCCGCGCGGTCGCGGTCGGTGATGACGACGACGCGGCCCTTGTCGCTCACGAAGCCGTTCACGGCCCAGCTGAGCGCGCTCACGATCAGCGCGCCCCAGAAGGCCGCCCAGAAGCCCTGCACCTCGAACCCCGGCACGACCACCGAGGTCAGCCAGAGACAGAGGGCGTTGAGCACGAACAGGAAGAGACCGAGCGTGACGAGGGTCAGCGGCAGCGTCAGCACGAGGAGGACCGGACGCACGATGGCATTGACCAGGCCGAGCACCAGCGCGGCCACGACGACCGTCGTGGCGCTGTGCGCCTGGATGCCGGTCACGATCTCCGTCGCCAGCCAGATGGCCACGGCGTTGACGACGACCCGGATCAGGAAGCCCATCGCCCGCTCCTCCTCGCGAGGATCGCGCGGAGCCGCGCGGTCCGCCCTCAGTATGCACCAGGCCGCGAGGACCGCGCGGGCCGGGGCACCCGGCGTCGGGCGCCGGGGGGCGGCGTGCTGATCCTCTTCGGTCTGACGATCTTCGTCGGCGCGAGTCTCCTGTTCCTGGTCCAGCCAATGTTCGCGCGGATGGCGCTGCCGCTCCTCGGCGGCGCGCCGGCCGTGTGGAACACGGCGATGGTGTTCTACCAGGCGGTCTTGCTGGCCGGCTACGCGTACGCCCACTTCAGCACGCGCTGGCTCGGGCCGCGCCGGCAAGCCGGCCTCCATCTCCTGGTGCTGGTCCTGCCGCTGGTGGCCCTGCCGATCGCGCTGCCGCACGGCTGGACGCCGCCCGGAAACGCGAGCCCCATTCCGTGGCTCCTCGCGCTGCTCACCGTCGCCGTCGGGCTGCCCTTCTTCGCGGTCTCCGCGACGAGCCCGGTCGTGCAGGCCTGGTTCGCCGCCACTGGCCTTCCGGCCGCGCGGGATCCCTACGTGCTGTACGCCGCGAGCAACCTCGGCAGCATGCTGGCGCTCCTCTCCTATCCGGTCCTCGTCGAGCGCCTTCTCCGCCTGGATTCGCAGAGCCGGCTCTGGGCGTGGAGCTACGGGGTCTTCGTCGCGCTCGCCGCCGCTTGCGCCGTCGCGCTCTGGCGCGCCGCGACGGCCCGCCGCGCGGAGGCCCCCGGGCAGGAGACGGCACCGGCTCCGGCCGCCGACGCCGGACCCGACGGCATGGGCCGGCCGATCACGCCCGCCCGGCGCGCTCGCTGGGTCGTCCTCGCGGCGGTCCCGTCAAGCCTGATGCTGAGCGTCACGACCTACCTGTCGACAGATATCGCGGCGATCCCGCTCCTCTGGGTCGTGCCGCTGGCCATCTACCTCCTGACGTTCACCCTCGTGTTCGGCCGCCGGCGGATCGTCCCGCACCGCGTCTGGGTCGAGATCCTGCCGGTCGCGCTGCTACCGCTCGTCCTCATCCTCGTGGCCCGGGCGAACGAGCCCCTCGCCCTGGTGATTCCCACGCACCTCGTGGTCTTCTTCATCGCCGCGATGGTCTGCCACGGCGAGCTGGTCGGGGACCGGCCCGACCCGCGCCACCTGACCGAGTTCTATCTCTGGATCTCCGTCGGGGGCGTCACCGGGGGCGCGTTCACGGCGCTGCTCGCCCCGGTCGTCTTCACGAACGTCCTGGAGTATCCCCTCGTGCTCGCGATCCTCCCGCTCCTGCCGGCGCGCCCTGCCGCCGCGTGGCAGGGTCGCGTCCGTCAGGTCCTGGACATCCTGCTGCCCCTGGGCCTCGGCGCCGTGACCGTCGCGCTGATCGTGGGCCTCGAGCGCGCCGGTCTCGGCGGGGTGTGGATCGGCCCGGCGATCGGACTGGTGACCCTCCTGTGCCTCGCGTTCTGGCGCCGGCCCGTGCGCTTCGCGCTCGGTCTCGCCGCGCTCCTCCTGGCGGGCTCCGTGTACCGCGGCGAGGAGGGACAGCTCCTCTACGCCGAGCGGAGCTTCTTCGGCGTCTCGCGCGTGACGCGAGACCCGAGCGGCCAGTACCACATGCTCATGCACGGGACGACGCTCCACGGGATGCAGGGGCTCGCCCCCGCGCGCCGGCGGGAGCCGCTGACCTACTTCCATCCGAACGGGCCGCTCGGGCAGTTCTTCGCCGCGGTCGACGGCCCGGTGCCGCGGCGGGCAGTGGCCGTGGTCGGCCTCGGCGCGGGGTCGCTCGCCTGCTACGGGAAGCCCGAGCAGCGCTGGACGTTCTACGAGATCGACCCCACCGTGCTCCGCATCGCCGGGAACACGGCGTTCTTCACATTCCTGCGGGACTGTCCCCCGAAGCCCTTCGTCATCCTGGGGGATGCCCGGCTCACGCTGGTGCATGCCCCCGACGCGGCCTACGACCTCATCATCCTCGACGCCTACAGCTCGGACGCACCGCCGATGCACCTCATCACGCTCGACGCCGTGCGGCTCTACCTCACGAAGCTCGCCCCGGGGGGCGTGCTGCTCTTCAACATCTCGAACCGCCACCTCGTGCTGGAGCCGGTGCTCGGCGTGATCGCGCGGGCGGCGGGCCTCGTCGCGCGCACCCGGGACGACGTGCACGTCGACGACGCCGAGCGCCGGACGGGGAGGGTGGAGTCGCAGTGGGTGGCGATGGCGCGACGCGAGGAGGACCTGGGCGCCCTCCGGAGCAACGCGCTCTGGAAGGCGCCGACCGCGCCGCCGGGCGCCCAGCCCTGGACCGACAACTTCGCGAGCCTCCTGACGGCCTTTCGCTGGGTGCCCCGGCCCTGACCGGGGTCAGACTTCGCCTTCGGGACATTTCCCGGCCTGCTCGCCCGGCATAGAATGGCGGGAGGTCCAGGTCCGCCCCCGACCATAGGAGCCACCATGCGCACGTTCGACCGCTCCCGAGCCCTCCTCGAGCGCGCCCGCCGGTCGCTGGCCGGCGGCGTCTCGAGCCCCGTCCGCGGCACCGCCCCGGTTCCCCTGTACTTCACGCGGGGAGTGGGGCCCCGCCTCCAGGACGCCGACGGTCACTGGTACATCGACTACGCGGCGGCCTGGGGGCCGGTGATCCTCGGCTACTCCCACCCCGCGCTCGTCGCCGCCGCGCACCGAGCCGCCGAGCACCCGTTCACCTACGGCGCCCAGCACGAGCTGGAGATCTCGGTGGCCGAGCGGATCCAGGCAGCCGTCCCCTCCGCAGAGCGGGTCGCGTTCAGCTCGAGCGGCAGCGAGGTCGTGCAGCTCGTGCACCGCCTCGCGCGCGCCTTCACGCGGCGGAACGTCATCCTGAAGTTCGAGGGCCACTACCACGGCTGGATCGACGGCGCGCTGGTGAGCTACCACCCGCGGGAAGGGCTCGGCCCCCGTGAGACGCCGAACGTCATCCCGGGCTCCTTCGGCCAGGTGCCGAACGTCGTCGAGAACGTCCTCGTCGCGCCGTGGAACGACCTCGCGGTGCTGGAGGGGCTGTTCCGCAGCCATCCCGACCGGATTGCGGCGGTGATGATGGAGCCCGTCCTCTGCAACAGCGGCTGCCTCATGCCGGCGCCCGGCTACCTCGAGGGCGTCCGCGACCTCTGCCGCCGCCACGGAACGCTCTTCATCATGGACGAGGTCATCACGGGCTTCCGGATCGCGCTCGGCGGCGCGCAGGCGCACTTCGGCGTCACGCCCGATCTGTCGACGTTCGGGAAGGCGGTGGCGGGCGGCGCGCCGCTGTCGGTCGTGGCCGGGCGCCGCGAGATCATGGAGCAGCTTCACGGCGCGGGGGTCGCCTTCGGCGGCACCTTCAACGGCAACCCGCTGTCGCTCGCGATCGCCGACGCCACCCTCGAGGAGCTCGCGCGGGACGGCGGGGCGGCCCTGGTCCAGGCCAACCGCACAGGCCAGGCGCTGATGGAGGGAATCCGAACGTGCGCCCACCGGCACGGCCTGCCGGCCCTCGTCACGGGGTTCGGCGCCGCCTTCACGGTCCACTTCACCCGGCGGGCCGAGCTCCAGGACTACCGGGACACGCTCGACGACGACGCAGAGCTCCTGGACCGGTTCCTCCGCGGCGCCCTGGACGAGGGGCTCCACGTCCTCCCCGACGGCCGGTTCTACGTCTCGGCTGTCCACACGGCGGCCGAGGTCGACGAGACGCTCGGCATCGTGGACCGCGTGTTCGCCACGCTCGGGACGCCCGCGCGGCGGGCGGACCGGCTCACGGCCAGCCGGCCCTGAGGCCGAGCTCTGTTACGACAGCGGAAGGGCCCGCGGCTCGGGCGAGCTCGGCGGGCGACAAACGCACGCCGGCCCGGCTCCCCGTCCGGGGAACCGGGCCGGGTGCTAGAAAGCCCTGACTCAGACCTTCTTGACGTTCGACGCCTGGAGGCCCTTCGGGCCCCGGGTCACCTCGAACTCGACCCGGTCACCTTCGGCCAGGCTGCGGAAGCCGCTTGCCTGGATGGCCGAGTAGTGGACGAACACGTCCTGCCCGTCCTCCTGGGTGATGAATCCATAGCCCTTTGCGTCGTTGAACCACTTCACTAGTCCCTGCGCCATACTCAGTACTCCTCCTTGCTTGGTTCCCGCCGATGCGGCGGTGCTTCCCCCACATCGGGGGACAAAGGAAAACGCCGCGTGAACCCGGGTTCACGCGGCGTTGCCTTCACACGACTGTCTAACCACTGAACCACGAAGCTGGCGGCATTGTACAACGGCCGACCCCCGCGTCAAGTGAAAACACGGTCTTGTCAGGAGTATCACCATCCCCGATATCACTGGCTTGTATCGGATGTGACTATCACTCGTAACATGATGTCACATTTAGCTAATCTGGCTGGCGTCTGGCCCACAGCCGCGGCCTACCGCCCCGACCCTCCGGGCGCGATTTGGGGTATTCTGAGGCCCATAACGAGGCTCCGGGCGTCTTTCGCGACATTCGGACGTTGGACCTTCGGGCATTGGACTTTGGTCCAGGGCGTCACAGTGTCGCTGACCCTCATAGGATGCCTGGCCGGTCCGGGGCCGGGGCCGGCTTGGGCCGGACACGGCGGGGTCGTACAGGCGAACCGCGCCGCCGCGGGCCCCTACGCCCTGTCCGTCTGGACCCAGCCCTCGCCGCCGACGGCGGGCCCCTGGCACGTCGACGTCGCGGTGATGCGCGAGGGCGGCGTGCCCGTCACGGACGCCGCGGTCCGGGTCCGCGCCGAACCCCTCGCGGGCCCGGCCCCGCCCGTGGAGGCGGACGCGCGCCGCGACGCCGACCCGCTCGGCGTGCGCTATCGCGCGAGCCTCACGCTCCCCGCTGCCGGGCCGTGGCGGATCTCCGTGTCCGTCGCCGGACCGGCCGGCTCCGGTGCGCTCGCCTTCCCCGTCGATGTCGAGCCGGCGAGCCGTGGCTGGTGGCTTGCAGCCGTCCTCGGCGGCGCCGGGCTCGTCCTCCTGGTTGCGATCACCGCCCTCCGGCGACGCCGTCTCGCGGCCGCCGCGATCGGGGTGCTGCTCCTGGTCACGCCCGCGTGGCCGCACGCCACCCTGGTGCGGTCGAGCCTCGCCCGGCGCGCCACGCTCACTACCGCGGCGGACCGCGTCCAGCTCTGGTTCAACGAGGCCATCGAGCCCAAGTTCTCGCGCGTCTCGGTGTGGGACGCCGCCGGCCAGCAGATGGATCTCGCCGACGCGCGGATCGAGCCCGAGGACCCGAAGCGCCTGAGCGTCGGGTTGAAGCCGCTCGCCCGGAGCACCTACCGCGTCCGCTTCCGCGTCCTCTCAGTCGACGGTCACGTCGTCGAGAGCGAGTTCCCCTTCACGCTGCCCCGTAGCGGCGTCGGGCGGGGGCGGCCGAGGCGTGGGAGGCAAGCTCCCGCGACGGGACTCGCGGCGAGCGGCTCGGCTCGCGGCGTCGGCGCTCAGTCGAACGTCGTGAGCTGGGCGGCCGCCTGGCGGTCGTAGCCGAGGCTCGCCTGGAGGAGCTGGCGCGTGTAGGGCTCGGCGGGCGCCGCGGCGCGCAGCTGGTCCTGGGTCAGCTCTTCCACGACGCGCCCGCCGTTCATCACGAGCAGCCGCTCGCAGAGGTGCGCCACGACGGCGAGGTTGTGGCTCACGAGGACGTATGTCAGGCCGCGCTCGCGCCGAAGCCGGGCGAGCAGGTTCAGGATCTCGGCCTGCACCGACACGTCGAGCGCCGAGGTCGGCTCGTCGAGGAGCAGGATGCGGGGCTCCAGGATGAGGGCGCGGGCGATCGACACGCGCTGGCGCTGGCCGCCGGACAGCTGATGCGGGAACCGGAACCGGAAGCTCGGACCGAGCCCGACCTCCGCGAGAGCCCGCTCGACGCGCCGGTCGGCTTCGCGCCCGGCGAGCCCGTGAATGGCCAGGGGCTCGATGAGGACCCGGTCCACCGTATGGCGCGGGTGGAGCGAGCCGTACGGGTCCTGGAAGACCATCTGGCAAACGCGGGCGAACGCCCGCACGCGATGCGGCCCCTGCGTCTGGCCGGCCACGGTGATCCGTCCAAGCGCCGGCGCGACCAGGCCGGCGATGGCGCGCAGGACCGTGGTCTTCCCGGAGCCCGACTCGCCGACCAGGCCGAACGCAGCGCCCTCGGCCACGCGGAACGACACGTTCCGGACGGCCTGCACCGTCCCCGCGCCGTGCCCGAAGAGCACGTCGAGACCCTCGACCTCGAGGATTACCGGCGCGCGGCCGCTCATTCGATGAGCGCGTCCGCCCGCGCGCGCACGGACTGAGGGATCGCGACGCCGACGGCCTTCGCGGTCTTGCGGTTGACGACGAAGTGGAACCGGCCGGCCTGCTCCACCGGGAGGTCTCCGGGGTTGGCGCCCAGCAGAATGCGCTGGACGATCTTGGCGGAGAGCCGGCCGATCGTGTCATAGCTCTCGCCATGGGCGGCCAGCGCCCCGTTGACGACGCTCCAGCGCTCCTGGAACATCGTCGGCAGGCGCTTCGACAGCGCGCTTTCGATGAGCCACTCCGTCCGGCTGGCTACCATCGCGTCCGCCACGTAGAACCGGGTATCCACCTCTCCGGGCCGGAGGGCGCGCACACCAGCCCGCAGTCCGTCGACGGCCGTGGCGCACGCTCCCCCGCCCTGGATGAGGACACCCACGCGATAGGGGCGAGCCGGCTGCGCCTCGACCGCCGTCGGCCAGGTGACAAGCGCGAGCCCCCAGAGGCTCGCGAGCGCCAGCCGGATCGTCATCGGCCCGGTCCCCGTGCCCGATCGCTCGATGGCCGGCCAGCTGGCGCGGCGGCTCACGCCGGCGCTCCGTCCCGCCACGCGGGGTCCCGCTGGAGGACCTCCAGCTCGGCGACCGGCCGGTCGACGCGGGGCAGCGAGCGAAGGAGGCCCTTGGTGTAGGGATGGCGCGCGGCCGCGAGCTCCTGGGCGCGGCACGTCTCGACGATCCGCCCCGCGTACATGATCAGCACGCGGTCGCAGAACGACGCCACCAGGTTGAGGTCGTGGCTGATGAAGACGAGCCCCATCCCGCGCTCGGTGACGAGGTCGTCGAGGATCGCGAGGACCTGCATCTGCACGGTGACGTCGAGCGCCGAGGTGGGCTCGTCGGCGATCAGGAGGTCCGGACCCGCGGCCAGCATCATGGCGATCATGATCCGCTGGCCCATGCCGCCCGAGACCTCGTGCGGATAGGCGTCGTACACGCGCGCGGGATTCCGGATCCGCACCGCATCCAGCATCTCGAGGGCCCGCCGGCGGGCTTCCTTCCAGGACGAGCCCGAGTGCACCCGCCACGCCTCGGCGACCTGGTCGCCGACCGGCATCACGGGGTTCAGTGAGAACTTGGGGTCCTGGAGGACCATCGCGATCCGGTGGCCGCGGATGTCCCGCATCGCGGGCTCGCTCGCGGTCAGGAGGTCGATCCCCTCGAAGACGAGCCGGCGCGCGGTGACCTCGCCGGGCGGCGGAACCAGGCGCAGGATCGCGCGCCCGGTCATGGATTTCCCGGAGCCCGACTCCCCCACGATCCCGAGCTTCTCGCGCCCGACCTCGAAGGAGACGCCCCGGACGGCCTCGACGGTGGCGACCCGCCCTGGGAATCGGACCCAGAGATCTTCGACGGTGAGGATCGAGGTCACGCCAGGATCATCCGGTCTTGGGATCGAGGACGTCCCGCAGCCCGTCCCCCAGCAGGTTGAACCCGAGGCTCACCACGAGGATGGCGATCCCCGGCACCGTGGCCACCCACCACTGGTCGAGGAGAAAGCGCCGGCCCGAAGCGATCATGGCGCCCCACTCGGGAGCGGGCGGCTGGGCGCCGAGACCCAGGAAGCCGAGCCCGGCGGCGGTCAGGATGATCCCCGCCATGTCGAGGCCGACACGGACGATCAGGGACGAGGTGCAGAGCGGGACCACGTGCCCGAGCACGATGCGCATTGGCCCGGCCCCCTGGAGCCGGATGGCCGAGATGAAGTCGCTCCGCCGGATCGTCAGCGTCTCCGCGCGCGCGACGCGGGCGTACGGCGGCCAGGCCGTGAACGCGATGGCGATGACCGCGTTCTCGATGCCGGGCCCGAGGGCGGAGACGAAGGCCAGCGCGAGGATCAGCCGCGGAAAGGCGAGAAAGACATCGGTCACGCGCATGAGGGCCGTGTCGACCCATCCCCCCATGTACCCAGCCGCGGTGCCGATGAGGAGGCCCGTCGGGGCGACCATCACGACGACCAGCCCCACGATCACCAGCGTGATGCGCGATCCGTAGAGCACGCGCGTGTAGATGTCCCGTCCCAGCTCGTCTGTGCCGAACCAGTACTGCGTGCTCGGCGGCCGGAGGCGCTGCCCGAGGTCCTGGGTCACCGGGGACTGGTGAGTGAGGTACGGGACGAACACGGCGACGAGCACGAGGGCCACCAGGATCGCGAGGCCGGCCATCGCGAGCGGGTTCCGCCGGAACGCGAGCCAGCCGACGTACCCCTGGCCGAGGCGGGCCTGGGTGCGTGACGCCGGGGTTTCGGCGAGAAGCCAGGCCCGCCACTTCGGCAGCGCGGCGGCCTGGGCCGCGGTCGTCATCGGGCGCGCGGATCCACGAGGCGGTAGAGGAGGTCGGAGAGGAGGTTGAGCCCGATGAACACCGTCCCCACCACGATCGTGCCCCCGAGCACCGCGTTCATGTCGGCGTTGAGCAGCGAGTTCGTGATGTACTGCCCGAGGCCCGGCCAGGCGAAGACCGTCTCGGTCAGCACCGACCCCTCCAGCAGGTTCGCGTAGGCGAGGGCGACGACCGTGATCAGCGGGACCAGCACGTTCCCGAAGGCGTGCCGCCAGACGACCCGACGCTCGGACAGCCCCTTGATCCGGCCGGTGGTGACGTATTCTTGTCCGAGCTCCGTCAGCATGAAGCTGCGGGTCATCCGGGCGAGATAGGCGAGCGAGAAGTAGCCGAGGAGTGATGCCGGCAAGATGACGTGACGGAGGGCGTTCCCGAGCACCTCCCACTCGCCGGCCAGCGCGGCGTCGAGCATGATCACCCCGCTGACCGTCGGCACCAGGTCGTCGAACGCCACGTCGAGGCGTCCGGGCCCGGCCACCCAGTCGAGCCGCGCGTAGAAGACGAGCAGGCCCATGAGCCCGAGCCAGAAGACCGGGACCGAGTAGCCGAAGAGGCTCAGGACACGGATGGCCTGGTCGACCCACCCCCCGCGCCGCACGGCGGCGAACACCCCGAGGGGGATGCCGAGCACCGCGCCGATGAGCGTCGCCACCGTCGCCAGCTCGAGCGTGGCCGGGAACACCCGGCGGATGTCGGTGAGGACCGGATTGGAGGTCAGGACCGACCGTCCGAAGTCCCCCGCCAGCACCTTAAGGAGGTAGATCCAGAACTGCTGCCAGAGGGGGAGGTCGAGGCCGAGCTCGCGCTTGACCCGCTCGTACACCTCCACCGGCGCGCGGTCCCCCACCGCCGCCAGGACCGGATCGATCGGGACGACGCGCCCGATCAGGAACGTGACGAGCAGGAGACCGAGGAAGGTGAGCGCGACCGTCCCGGCGACCCGCGCCACTGGCCACAGGACGCGAACCGGGAGCGAGGTCGCCCTCGCTCCCGGCGGAAGCGTCCCGGCCGACGCGCCGGTCACCGGTCGCCGGTCGTCCGCGACGTCAGCTACTTCTTGATCCCGGCGTAGAGGTTGTTCTCGAAGCTCGGCCCGATGACGAAGCCGTCCACGTTCTTCCCGTGGGCCGCGACCTCGATCTCCTGGAACATGATGATGAAGGGCGAGACGCGCTGGTGCTCGCGCTGGATCGCCTCGTACATCGCCTGCCGCTTCTTGGCGTCCCGCTCCTTCACCGCCGCCGCCGTCTGCTTGGTCATGTCGGGGATGTCCCAGCTGTTGCGCCAGGCCAGCGTCTTCGACTTGGAGGCGTCCGTGTTGTCCACGTTCATCGCGAACGTCTCGGCGTTGCTGTGGGGGTCCTGGTAGTCCGGCCCCCACTGGAGAAGCATCACGTCGTGGTTCCGCGCCCGGTACTTCGTGATGACCTGCTTGCCGTCGCCCGGGAGCAGCTCGAGCTTGATCCCGGCCTTGGCCCAGCTCGCCTGGATCGCCTGGGCGATGTCGGTGTTCGGCGAGGTGTTGCGCACGTCCATCGTCACGCTGAAGCCGTCCGGCACACCGGCCTTGGCCAGGAGCGCCTTGGCCTTGGCGAGGTCGAACTTGTAGGGCTTGTCGTCGATGGCCCCCAGGAACCCCTTGGGCAGGAAGGACTGGTGGACGACGTAGCTCCCGCGCAGGATGTTCTCCTCGATGGAGGCATAATCGACCAGCCACTTCAGGGCTTCCCGCACCTCGGGCTTGGCGAGGTTGGGGTTCTTCTGGTTCATGCTGACGTACCAGATGGAGCCCTTCCGGGCCTGCTGGGTCACGATGTTGGCGTTGCCCTTGATGGCATCCAGCTGGTCCTTGGTCAGGTTGCGCGCGTAGTCGACGTCACCCTTCTCGAGGAGGAGCCGCTGGCTCGCCGGCTCGGCCACGTGGCGCACGACGACCCGGCGCGCGATAGCCTTCGCCCCCTGGTAGTTGTCGTTCCGCTCCAGCACGTAGGAGTCGTTGGCCTTCCAGCTGACCAGCTTGAACGGCCCGGAGCCCGCCGAGTTGGTCTTGAGCCACTCGTTCCCGAAGTCGCCGCTCTTCTCGTGGGCCTGGACGGTCTTCATGTCGACGATCCCACCGATGACCGCCGTCAAGCAGTAGTAGAAGAACGTGGGCGCCACCTGGTCGCCCGTCTCGATGACGAGCGTCTGGTCATCCGTCGCCCGGATCCTCTCCTTGGCGTTGTCCTTGCCGAGTCCGAACTGGGTCAGGATGAATCCGGGCGTCTTGTTCATGATGACGGCCCGCTGGAGCGAGTAGGCGGCATCGTGCGCCGTCACCGGGTTGCCCGACGCGAACTTGACGCCC
Source organism: Candidatus Methylomirabilota bacterium (assembly GCA_036558225.1). Taxonomy (GTDB): domain Bacteria; phylum Methylomirabilota; class Methylomirabilia; order Rokubacteriales; family DASRDR01; genus DASRDR01. The sequence goes on from DATBGA010000085.1 coordinate 45,929, forward strand.
TTCTTCATCTTGAAGGTGTAGGTCTTGCCGTCGGCGCCGAGCGACCAGCTCTCGGCCAGCTCGCCCTTGAGCTTCGAGACGTCCGCGAGGTCGTAGCTGATCAGACGCTCGTACATGTTGCCGACCACCTCGCTCCCCGAGAACTCGAACGACTCGGCGGGGTCCAGCGAGATGATGTCGTCGATCTGCTTGGCCATGACGACCGTGTCCTTGGGCGTCGCCGCCAGGGCGGGACCGGCGATCAGGACCATCGCCGCGACGAGCCAGGTGATCCTCTTCATGCACGACTCCTTTCGGTGTGGCGGCGGCTCCCGGGCGGCCAGGCGGGTGGCGCCGCAGGAATCCGGGCCGAGGCTGTTGACGCATGATCGGGGCGGCCCGCCCGGCCTGTCAAGCCGCGGCAGGGAGCCGCGGCAGGGAGCGGACCGGTCCGGCGGCCGGCCCCGGGAGTCGGGCGCCGCCCGTCGCCTCCGGCGGGCCCTCGCCCGCATCCGGGATCGCAGCGCGCCGCTCCGCCCGCCCGGCTCGCACGCGTCACCGTCGATTTCTCGCGCCGGTGGCCAGCCGAGGTCAGTCCATCACTCGATGACGTGAGACGCCTGTGCCCGCAGCGATGTCGGAATGGTGAGCCCAAGGGACGACGCGGTCCTCAGGTTGAGGACGAGCTCGAACTCGGTCGGCTGCTCGATCGCCAGGCTGCCGGGCTTGGTCCCTCGGAGAACCCGGTCCACGTACACGGTGGCCCGGCGGACGATGGCGTCGACGTCGGGGCCATAGCTCAAGAGAGCCCCGGCCTGAGCCCACGGACCCCAGCCCGACACGACCGGGAGCATCCGTCGGGCGGCGAGCTCCATGATTCGCTGACGGCCGAACGTCATCAGCCGGGAAGACACCACGATGATCGCTTCCGCGCGTCCGGCATCCGCGGCCTGGAATGCTCCTTCTACATCAGCAAGCGCTCGGACCTCGAGCGATTGCACGTGTATGCCGAGCGTTCGCCCGGCGGCCTGGGTCTCGGCGTACTCCGGATCGACGTGCGTGGGATTCCAGAGCACGCCCACCCGTGAGATCCGGGGCGCCGCCTCCTTCAGGAACTGAAGCCGCTTCGCCGCCAGGTCGGACGACACGAACGTCACGCCGGTCACGTTTCCGCCCGGCCTCGCCAGGCTCGGCACGAGACCCGCTTGCACGGGATCCGTGCTGACCGCCATGACGATGGGAATCGTGTTGGTCGCGGTCCGGGCGAACGGGGCGACGTCGCCTCCCATGGCGAAGATCACGTCGGGCTTGAGCGCCGCGAGCTCCACCGCGAGCGCCGCGAGCCGCTCGGGATTGCCCTCCGCGTAGCGGTACACGGTCGTCAGGTTCTTTCCCTCGACGTAGCCAAGCTCGCTCAGGCCCTGGCGAAACGCCGCGAGGTTCGGATCTCTCTCGGGGGTGCTGAACAAGAGCACGCCCACACGCGCGATCTTCGGCGGCCGTTGCGCCTCGGCGGCGAGCAGTCCGGCAAGAAGCGGAATGACCGCGCCGACGATGACCCTGCTGGCCGGCAGTCTCACAACCGTCCCCGCTTGGCACCCAGTCTACTGCATTGCCCTGAGCCGAGGCAGGCCCGGCGTCGCGATCACGGTGGCCGGCGCCGGTCGTCCGCCCCACGCCCGAGACCGGCCGCCGCGGCGAGCTCCGAGGCCCGGCGGGCGGCGCGCGAATTACCCCTTCACCGACCCCGCCGTCAGCCCCTGGACGAGATAGCGCTGGAAGACCAGGACCAGCAGCACCGCCGGCAGCGCCCCCAGGAACCCCGAGGCCGCGATGACCGAGTAGTCGATGTTGATCTGGGCGTTCATCGCGGCGATCACCGGGGGCAGCGTGGTCGTGCCGGGCTTCGTGTTCAGCACCAGCGCCACCAGGAACTCGTTCCAGCACAGCATGAAGGTGAAGGCGCCGCCCGCCACGAGGCCCGGCCCGGACACCGGCAGGACGACCCGGTAGTAGGCCTGGAGGCGATTGCACCCGTCGACCAGGGCGCTCCGGTCCAGCTCCGGGGGGATCGTCTCGAAGTACGCCTTCATGATCCAGATGGTGAACGGGAGGGTGAAGGCGCAGTACGCGACGGTCAGCCCGGTGAGCGTGTTCTGGAGCCCGAGCGCGCGGAACATCAGGAAGAAGGCCGGGATCAGCACGATCGTGGGGAGCATCCGGGTGAAGAGCAAGGCGTAGAGCGATACGCCCTTGAGCGGGAACCGGAAGCGGGCGTAGGCGTACCCGGCGGTCGTGCCGACCACGAGGTTCAGCGCGGTCACGAAGGACGCGACGATCAGCGTGTTCAGCATGGAGGGCAGGATCTTCGCGGCCTGCCCCTCCGCGTGGAAGCGCACCAGCCCGAGGACCATCCGGTAGTTGTCGAACGTCACTTCCGGCGGAACGAGGGAGAGCGGCCGCGCCAGCAGGTGCTTCTGGTACGAGATGCTCGTGACGAACAGCCACACGAAGGGCCCGATGAGCCAGAGCGTCACCGCGCCGACCAGGCCGTAGACGAGGAGGCGGCGCGCCAGTCCCCGCTCGCCGACGATCGACCCGCCCATCAGGCCTCCGCCTCGAACCGGCGCATCACCGCCCAGTGGTACACGAAGGTCAGGAGGAGGCACAGCGCCGTCAGCGTGTACAGGATCGCCGTGCCGGGGCCGAACTTGAAGAAGCTGAAGGCCGTCAGGAAGCCGAGCCACGAGATGGTCGTGGTGTCCTGGCCGGGGCCGCCCATCGTCAGGATGTAGATGAGGTCGAGCATCAGGAAGCCGTTCACAGTGCTCAGCACCAGGACCAGGAACAGGATGGGCTTGAGCGCCGGGAGCGTGACGTAGCGGAGCCGCCGCCAGTACCCCGCCCCGTCCACGGCCGCCGCCATGTAGTGCTCCTCGGGAATCGACTGCATGCCGGCCAGGAACAGGAGCGTCGCGAACGGCGCCTGGTTCCACATGTAGACCGAGACCAGCACGTTGAGCGCGCGGAACCCGTCCTTGAAGAAGGCGATGTACCCGTCGATCAGCCCCGCCCGGTGGAGGACACCGTTGAGCATCCCGAACTCGAAGTCCAGGATCCCGATCCAGAGGAGCCCCACCACCACGCGGGAGAGCGACCAGGGGACGAGGAGGAGGCTCCGCATCAGGGGGCGCCCGGCGAAGCGCTCGTGGAGCACGAGCGCCATCCCGAGCCCCATCAGCGTGGCCTCGAGCACGAACGCCGCCACGAAGTAGAGGGTGCGCCAGAGCGAGCTCCAGTACACGGGGTCGGCGAACGTCCGCGCGTAGTTCTGGAGGCCCACGAACCGGAAGAGCGGCAGCTGCACGCCGAAGAGGTCGATGGCCGGCCCGGTGGCCCGGAGCAGGTTCACGTCGGCGAAGCTCATCCACAGGGAGTAGGCGAGCGGGAACACGATGACGAGGAAGATCGCGACGACCGCCGGCGCGATCAGCAGCCACGCGAACAGCGCCTCCGAGAGGGCGACCGGCCTGAAGGCGGATCGCGTCCGCCTCCGGCCGGCCCTCTCGATGCTGAGCGCACCAGGCGCCCCGGCTCCGTCGGCGCCCATCACAAGCTCCTCGCCCGGCGGGCGTCCTAGGCGAGCGACTTCTGCAGCTTGGCCAGGTCCTTCAGGCCCTGCGGCACCGTCGTGGCGCCGCGAATGATGTTCTGCACGATGGGGATGGCCTTGGTGTCGTACTCCCCGTACCACGGCTCCTTGTAGGCCGCGATGACCTTCCCCTTCGTGTACTGGGTCTTGAGGAGCTTCAGGTCGATCCAGTTGTCGTAGGACTTCATGACCTCGGGGGTGTCGTACATCTCGGGGTACGGGTTGTCCAGGCCCGCGAGCAGGCACCACTGCCGCTGGACGTACCAGTCGCCGTTCAGGTTCCCGCCCAGGAACCGGGTGAGCTTCCAGGCCTCCTCCGGGTTCTTCGTCTTGGCGTTGATGGTGTACCCGTCCGTCCACATGTAGGACTGGCCGGTGCCCGGGTACATCGTCATCTTCGCCTTCTTGGGCGCGAGCTTCGAGTTCTCGGGCTCACCGGCGCTGGACTTGAGGTAGTAGGAGTGGGTCGTCGTGTACGCGTAGCGCCCGGTCCAGAACAGGCGGTGGGTCTCGGTCGACGAGGTCTTGGTGAGGACCTCGGGATTGACCAGCTCCGCCTTCCACGCCTTCTGCCAGCGCTCCATCGCGCGGGCGGCGCCGGGCTCCTGGTCGACGATCACCTGGTTCTTCGCGTCGAAGACGTTGGCCCCCTCGGAGAAGCAGTCGCTCATGAACTGCGGCATCGTCCCGGAGGGGCTGTTGTTCCAGTTCGGCAGGTAGGGCGTCTCGCTGACCTTGTCCCGCTTGAGCTTCATCGAGTGGTCCATGAGCTCGTCCCAGCTCTTCGCGGGCGCCTTGATGCCGGCTTGCTGCAGCATCGGCTCGTTGTAGATCAGGATGAACAGGCTCGTGAAGTACGGCAGGGACGAGAGCGAGCCGTCCTTGTTCTTGAGACTGTCGAGGTTCGCCGGCGTCATCTTCTTCTTGAGCTCGTCCACGCCGGGCAGGTCGTCGATCTTCCGCAGGAGGCCGTTCTCGTGCCAGCGCTCGCGGAAGTTGTGGGCGCAGTACATCACGTCCACCACCTCGCCGGCGAAGGCGCGGGTCTCCATCGTCGGATGGTACTGGGCCCAGGGGAGGGCCTCGTACTTCACCTGGCCGCCGTACTTCTTGTTGAAGTAGTCGACGTAGTCCTTGACGGTGTCCGGCTTGAACACCCACCCGCTGAAGTTGATAGGCTTGTCGGCGCGCGCGGCCCGGGCTCCGGCCGCGGCGAGCGCCGTCGAGGCTCCGAGCATGCCTGCACCCTTGAGGAAGGTCCGGCGATTCAGTCGGCTCATGGCGTCCCTCCGGCTCGAGTCACTGCCGAGTCAGACATCGGTGGGTCGGCGCTGACGCGCGGGGCACTCGACGCCCGGCCGCGGCGCGACCATCGCCCCGTAACGGCGCGATTCTCCCGAGGTTGCCGCGACCCTGTCAAGGGCCATCCCCCTCGCGGAGGCCGGAACTCGTGAACCGCTTCACGGAGGCCCGAAAGATTGACACCGTCGAAGCGATGAAGTAGCGTGCCCGTTCAGCGTGGCGGACCGGCGAGACTTGCGGGGCCTGCGCTGGCGAGCGTCGGCAGTCCGCGGCGGCCACTGACGTTCGTCATCGTCCGGGCTCGACCGCGGCGGGCGGTCCCATTCACCGGGGCGGATTCCTGCGGGTCTTGTCCTCGCACCCGAATTGGGTGTAGGGATCCGTCGAGGTAGTCATGTCTTTTCGACTAGTTGCGGTGGGAGGTGTCTGGCACGGTTGCTGCACTGCGTCACGGCGCGATGATCGCTCAAGTTTCGAAGACGCGAGACGTGGTCTTCAGCGGAGCGCTGGCGGTGACCTCGACATCGCTGAAGGCGGTGGTCCCGATCGACGCGGTGACCGGCCCCGTGACCATCACCAACGCCATCGGCACGACGACGAGCACCGCCATCTTCAAGATGCTGCCCAGGATCACCGGCTTCCCCCCGGAGGCCGAGCTGGGCAGCACGGTCGTCGTCAGCGGAACCAATCTCAAGAAGGGGGCGACGCATCCCGTCGTCAAGGTCGGGTCGGTTGCGGCGGTCGTCGTCGACTCGTCGCCGACGGAGGTGACGTTCACAGTTCCGCCCCTGGCGGTTAGCTCGAAGATCACGATCACCACGGCGGACGGCACCGCGACCGGCGCCATGAATCTGACCGTGATGCCGGGTTTCATCGGGATCTGAAGAGGCCCGGCTGAGCCGGGCGAGCGCGGCCCTCAGCCCCTGGCGGCGCCGCCCTGCCCGCGGAGGTCGAGGACGCACCCTGGCGACGCGCCGCGGCCTCGGCTATCCTCCAGGGCGAGCGGCGATGCAGACCGGCACGTCTCCAGCTGCGCAGGAAACCGCGCGCGTCTCCACGATCGGCACGGGCAGGGCGGGCAGCGGTCCGCCGCGATGCGGAAGCCGTGCGCGTGATCGGGCGAGGCGGCGCGGCCGGCGCCCGCACGCCGCTTGATGCGGCCGCTCTCGCTCGCCGGGGTCCATGACCGACCCCTCCGCGTCCTCTGCCTCGGCGCCCACTGCGACGACATCGAGATCGGCTGCGGCGGCACCATCCTCATGCTGGCGCGCCGGGTTCCCCGCCTCGCGGTGGAGTGGGTCGTGCTGAGCGGCGACGACGCGCGCGCCCGCGAGGCCCAGCGCTCCGCCGACGCCTTCCTCTCCGGGGTGGCGGCGCGCCGGCTGGTGGTCGAGCGCTTTCGCGACGGCTACCTCCCCTACCAGGGCGAGCGCGTGAAGGACTACGTCGAGTCCCTCAAGACGCGGGTCGATCCCGACGTGGTGTTCGCGCCCTACCGGGCGGACTGGCATCAGGATCACCGGTTCGTCGCCCAGCTGGCTTGGAGCACGTTCCGGGACCATCTGATCCTCGAGTACGAGACCCCGAAGTACGACCCCGAGCCCGGCGGGGCGCCGAACCTCCTGGTGCCGCTCGAGGACGACATCGCGGAGACGAAGGTGCGGTACTTGCTCGACGCCTACCCGTCCCAGGCGAGCAAGCCGTGGTTCACCCGCGACGTCTTCCTCGGTGGCCTGCGCCTGCGCGGAATCCAGGCTCGGGCCCGGTTCGCCGAGGCCTTCCACGCGCGCAAGCTGCTCCTGGCCGCCCCGTGAGTCGCCGAGATCACGCTGGACAGCCCGAGGGCCGGACGGCCGGCCCGGCCCTACACTCCCCGATCGCTGGGAGCCAGCCGACGGGACGCGGCATCCGGCGCGACCGGTTCCGCGGGCGCAGAGCGCCAGATCTTCCACGGCGTCTTGCCGGCGGCCTCCAACTCCTGCAGGGCCAGCCAGTCCTTGGGCGTGTCCATGCACGCCCAGAAGCCGTCGTGCGCGTACCCGAACAGCCGACGCTGGGCGACCAGCCGCGAGAAGAGCCCGTCGACCAGGTCCTCACCGGGCGCCAGCCAGTCGAAGATCTCGGGCCGGAACGCGAAGAAGCCGCCGTTGATCCGGAGGCCGGCCTCGGCGGCCAGCGGGAGGCCGTCCACCATTCCCCGGCGGTCCACCGAGACGAAGTGGTGGGTGGAGGGAAGGCGCACGGTGATCAGGCCGCCGAGCGCACCGCTCGCCCGGAAGCGCGCGAGGAAGTCCGGGAGATCGAGGTCCGCCAGCCCGTCCGCGTAGTTCGCGAGGAACATCGCCCCGCCGAGGTATCCCCGGACTGCCCGGAGACGCTCGCCGATGCTGGCGCGGAGGCCCGTCGGCACGAGCGTCACCGTCCACTCGTCGAGTGGCTCCGGGCGGACCCGCAGTCGATTCACGCCTCCCGGGAGGGACTCCGCGGCGACGGGCTCCCACTCCCGCAGGAAGTGGCGCGCGATCCGCTGGCCGCCATGCCCGAGGCACAGGACGAAGTCGCGGTGCCCGTGACCCGCGTACCACCGCATGAGGTGCGTCAGGATCGGCTCGCGGCCGATCGGCACGAGAGGCTTCGGGACGCCCGGCGCATGCCCTCGCAGGCGGATCCCCTGGCCGCCGCAGAAGAGGACGACGGTCACGGCGCGGCGGGCCGGGGCGCTCGGGTCACGGCTCCCCTACGCGGGCGTGAGCGAGGCGAAGGATCATTCGGCGAAGTCCGGGAACGACCGATCCCGATCCGAGACGACCCGGACGGACTCGGGCCACGGGATGGCGAAGGCCGGGTCGTCCCATCGAACCCCGCGCGCCGCCTCCGGCCGGTGGAACTCCGACATCTGGTACGCGACCTCGGTGCCGTCCGCCAGCGTCTGGAAGCCGTGCGCGACCCCCTCGGGGACATAGAGCATCCGGTAGGATCCCTCCCGCAGCTCGACCGCGACATGCCGCCGGAAGGTGGGCGATTGCCGGCGAAGGTCTACGATCACGTCGTGAATGGCCCCCCGAACACAGCGGACCAGCTTCGCTTCCTGATGGGGCGCGTCCTGATAGTGCAGGCCGCGCACCGTCCCGCGGCGCTCGGTGAAGGACACGCTGCACTGCACGAGCCGCGGGTTCAGCCCGTGCGCGGTGAACTCCTCCTGGCACCACGTGCGCGCGAAGAAGCCCCGGACGTCCCGATGCAGATCCGGCTCCACGATGAACGCTCCGGGCAGCAAGGCGGGCGTGAAGATCATGCGCGCCCGGGACCCAGGCTACACGCAGTCCTCACGGTGAGGCCGCCCGGCTCCATGCCGCCCCGAGCATACACCGAAGGGGGACGGGGAGGCGGCAGGAACCCCCGCGCCCTCCGCCCGACGTCATGACGAGCGCCGATCCGGGCGCGCTGAGCGAGCCACTCTCGGGTCGCGCCTGGGACTCGCCGACGGTTCGCCGTCAGTGGCGGCAGCGCGCCGCCTGCTACGCGGGCGCGGGCGTCCGGCGGGGCGACCTGATCTTCCTGCACCACGGCAACACGCTCGAGCACTTCGTGGACCTGCTGGCGCTGTGGGCCCTGGGCGCCTCGGCCGCGCCCATCGACCCGAGGCTCACCGGCTTCGAGATCGAGACACTGGCGCGGAGCGCTCGCCCTCGCGCGTCGCTGTGGCCGGCGCCGCCGGGGGCCGACGTCGCCGCCGCGATGGCCGCCCTCGGCGTCGCGGTCCTGGAGTCACCCCACGCCAGCGACCTCACGGGTGGACGGAGCGCCGAGAGTCGCTCGATCGACGCGCTGGAGCCGGACCGCGACGCGCTCGTGCTCTTCACGTCCGGCACCACCGGCTCCCCCAAGGCCGTGGTCCACACTCACCGGTCGCTGCAGAGCAAGTGGGCGGCCCTCCGGGCCCACGTGGATCTCGGCGATCTCGAGCGGACCCTGTGCGTGCTGCCCACGCACTCCGGGCACGGTCTCGTCTGCAACGCGCTCTATCCGTGGCTGTCGGGCCGAGCCCTGGCCGTGCTCCCGGCGTTTCGCTCCGAGGCGATCCTGCGTCTCGGCGCGCTGGTGGACGAGCACGGGATCACCTTCCTGTCGTCCGTGCCTGCCCTCTGGCGGCTCGCCCTCAGGACCGCCCGCGCGCCACGCGCCGGGACGCTGCGGCGCGTCTTCTGCGGATCCGCGCCGCTGTCGGCCGCGATGTGGCGCGACATCGCCGAGTGGACGGGAGCCGCCGCGGTCTCCAACGTCTACGGCCTCACCGAGACGGGCAGCTGGGTGGCGGGATCCGCGCCGGGAACGGCGCCCGAGGACGGGCTGATCGGGCTCCCGTGGGGCGCGACGCTCAGGGTGGGTTCGGACTCCGCCGCGCCTCATGAGATCCCGCCCGACCGGCCGGCGGCGGCCGACGCGGTCGGACCCGTGTGGGTCCGCACCCCCGCCCTCATGCGCGGGTATCTCGGACGGGAGGATCTGACCGCCAAGGCGGTCCGCGCGGGCTGGCTCGACACCGGTGACATCGGGTGCCTCGACTCGGCCGGCCGCTTGCACCTCCGAGGGCGCCAGCGGGACGAGATCAACCGCGGAGGAGTGAAGGTCTACCCGACAGACATCGAGACGGTCGTCGAGCAGTTCGATCGGACCCTCGACGCCTGCGCCTTCGGATACGACGACGGGTCGGGCGAGGACGAAGTGGCGCTGGCGGTGGTGCTGAGCGCCACCGACGTCGCCACGCTGCGGCGGCTCCATTCGTGGGTGCGCGAGCGCCTGGCGGGGTACCAGCTCCCCCGCCGCTGGTTCCTCGTGGAGGAGATCCCGCGGACCGCCGGCGGCAAGGTCAGCCGGCTCCAGGTCGCGGCGCGCTGCGCGGGCCTCCATCCGGTGGACCCGCGCGACCTGGCGGCGGGCTGACGCGGCCGCGCCGATGAGATCCGATCGGCTCGACCGGGCCAAGCTCCTGAAGGAGCTCCGGACGCTCATCGTCAACGGCAGCCCCGGCCTGGACGGGAGCCTGTCCGACGGCGCTTCGCTGATCGCCTCCGGGCTGGTGGAGTCGACGACCCTGGTCAGCGTGGCGCTGTGGGTCGAGGACCGCATCGGCCGGGAGATGAACCTCGCGGACTTCGATCTCGCCGTGGAATGGGACTCCATCGACGCGATCCTGGACTTCGTGCAGCGGCACGCCGCCCGTCCCGGCGGGCATCGGTCGCGACACGGATAGGGTTCCGGCCATGTACGAGATCGTGAGCTACCGCTCCGAGCTCAAGCGCGAGGTCGCCCGGCTGCAGCGACATCTCTGGGGCGGCGACGAGGCCGTCAACACCGCCTACTTCGAGTGGAAGTACGAGCAGAACCCCTACCTCCCGGATCCATTCCTCTGCCTCGCCCTCTCCGAGGGCCAGGTGGTCGGCATGCGCGGCATGTTCGGGTCCTGCTGGGAGATCGGCCCGGACGCGACGCGCTTCGTGGTCCCGTGTGGCGACGACCTCGTCATCGCGCCCGATCACCGCCACCGCGGGCTGTTCGGTCGGATCATGGACGCCACGGTCGCGGAGCTGGCCCGCCATAAGTATCCGGTGACGTTCAGCCTCAGCGCCGGGGTGGTGGCGCTGGCCGGGTCCCTCGCCAGGGGGTGGCGCTCCGTGGGCTCGGTGCGCGAGGTCTCCCGCGGCGCGGGGGCGCCGTCCCTCCCCTGGCGCCTGGCCAGGCGCGTCCGGGGTTGGCCGGGCGCGCGACGCTTGGCCAGGCTCGCCTCGCGCGTCGGGAGCGACCCGTTCCGGCACCTGGACACGATGGCCCGCCGCCTGCCCGCCGGCCCTGCGGTCTGGTGCACTGCCGAGCCGCGCCCCGAGGCGATGGCCGACCTGGTCCATCGGCTCGGTCACGACAGCCGCATCCGCCACGTCCGCGACGCACGGTACCTGGCCTGGAGGTTCGCGAACCCGCTCCACGACTACCGCTTCCTCCTGGCCGGGGACGACCGGCTCGAGGGATACCTCGTCCTCCAGACCTACCGGCTGGTGGGGCGCGGCCGCGTCAACGTGGTCGACTGGGAGGCGTCAGGTCCGGATGTCCGCCGGGCCCTCCTGGGGGCGGCGATCGACTGGGGCCGCTTCGCGGGACTGAGCACCTGGACGATGGGCCTCCCTCGGGAGGTCGAGGTGCTGCTCGGCGAGAGCGGGTTCCTTCCCGTCGCCCGTCACCCCCTGATGCCCCAGGGCACGGCGGTGCTCGTGCGGGCGGTGACACGGTCGCCCGGCGAGTCCGGGCCGGCGCTCGGGGGCCGCCGCCTCCTGGATGCCGCGAACTGGGACATGCGCATGCTCTACTCCATGGCGGGATGAGCCCATGACCGAGCCCGCCCGGTCGCCTGCCCGCGTGCTCGTCACCGGCCACCGCGGCTACATCGGCGCCGTCCTGGTGCCGCTCCTGCGGGACCTCGGCCACGACGTCGTCGGCGTCGACTCGGATCTCTACCGAGGGTGCGACTTCTGGCCGGCGGCCGCGGACGGCCTCCCGACGCTCGCGGCAGACGTGCGCGACATCCGCGCGACCGACCTCGCGGGCGTCGAGGCGATCATCCACCTCGCGGCGCTGTCGAACGACCCCCTGGGAGACCTCGATCCCGAGGTCACCGACGAGATCAACCGCGCCGCCTCGGTGCGCCTGGCCCGCCTCGCCCGTGAGGCCGGGGTCGCCCGATACCTCTTCTCGTCGTCCTGCAGCAACTACGGCGCGACGGGCGACGCGCCCGTGGACGAGGAGGGGATGCTCCGCCCGCTCACGCCGTACGCGATCTCCAAGGTCCGTGTGGAGCAGGAGGTGGCCCGGCTCGCCGACGCGCGGTTCAGCCCCACCTTCCTCCGGAGCGCGACGGCCTACGGCGTCTCTCCGCGCCTCCGCCTGGACCTGGTCGTCAACGACCTCGCAGCCTGGGCCGTCGTCACCGGGCGCGTGCGGGTGCGGAGCGACGGCACGCCGTGGCGCCCGCTCGTCCATGTGGAGGACATCGCGCGCGCCTTCATCGCGATCCTGGCCGCCCCGCGAGCGGCGGTTCACAACCAGGCCTTCAACGTGGGCGTCTCCGGCGAGAACTACCGGGTCCGGGACCTGGCCGAGATGGTCAGCCGGGCGGTACCGGGCTCCCGGATCGAGTATGCGGAGGGCGCGGGGCCGGATCCCCGCAGCTATCGCGTCGAGTTCGGCAAGTTGGCGCGCGCCGTGCCGGCCTTCGTCCCGCGGTGGACGGTGAGCGCGGGGATCGGTCAGCTGGTGCACGCCTTCCGGGACGCGGGCCTCACGGGGGCCGACCTCGAGGACCCGCGCTTCCGCCGCGTCCGACGGGTTCGCCAGCTCATGGCCGACGGGTCCCTGGACGCCCGCTTGCGTCGGCGGGCGGAGGCGCCCGCGCGGACGTCCGGTGCGTCATGAGCGCCGCCGCGCCTGACGCGGCCCCCGGAGGCGCGTGCCGCGTCTGCCGCGCGCCGCTCCGGCACACCCTGGTGGACCTGGGCGTCTCTCCGCTCTGCGAATCCTACATCCCTGCCGAGCGCCTCGACGTCATGGAGCCCCACTATCCGCTGCACGCCTACGTCTGCGACGGGTGCTGGCTCGTCCAGGTGCGCGAGTACGTGCGGCCCGAGGCGATCTTCACGGAGTACGCCTACTTTTCCTCTTACTCCGACTCCTGGCTCGCCCACGCGGCCGCCTACGTCGACCGGATCGTGCCGCGGCTCGGGCTCGGTCCGGGGAGCCTCGTCGTCGAGGTCGGCAGCAACGACGGCTACCTCCTCCAGTACCTCGTCGCCCGCGGCATCCCGGCGCTGGGCGTCGAGCCGGCCCGCAACGTCGCCGCCGCCGCGACCGAGCGGGGCATACCCACGATCGTCGACATGTTCGGGCGACGGGCGGCGCAGGCGCTCGTCGCCGCCGGGCGACGGGCGGACCTCCTGATCGGCAACAACGTGCTGGCCCAGGTGCCGGACCTCGACGACTTCGTCGCCGGCCTGGCCCTCGCGCTGGCGCCCGGCGGCGTCCTGACGCTGGAGTTCCAGCACCTCCTGCGCCTCCTCGAGGAGAGCCAGTTCGACACGATCTACCACGAGCACTTCTCGTACTTCTCCCTCGGGACCGCCGCGCGAGTCCTGGCCGCCCACGGGCTCGCCGTGTTCGACGTCGAGGAGCTCCCGACCCACGGCGGCTCCTTGCGCGTGTACGCCGAGCGGCGGGAGCGCGCGGGACGCCCGGCGAGCGACCGGGTCCCCGCCCTCCTCGCGCGCGAGCGCGCGGCGGGGCTCGAGTGCCTGGATGCCTACGCCGGCTTCCGCGAGCGGGTCCACGAGGCCAAGCGGGCGCTCCTCGAGTTCCTCATCGGCGCCCGGCGTGCGGGCAAGCGCGTGGCGGGCTACGGGGCGCCCGGCAAGGGCAACACCCTCCTGAACTTCTGCGGGATCGGGACCGACCTCGTCGAGTGCACGGTGGACCGCAACCCGTACAAGCAGGGAAAGTTCCTCCCGGGAAGCCGCATCCCGATCTTCGCCCCCGAGCACATCGCGGCGACCCGGCCCGACTACCTCCTGATCCTCCCGTGGAATCTCCGGGAGGAGATCATGGGGCAGATGGCCGGGATCCGGGCCTGGGGCGGGCAGTTCGTCGTCCCGATCCCTCGCGTGGCCGTCTACCCGTGACCGCAGGCCTCGGCGCCGAGCTTCACCGCTGGATCCGGGAGCTCTACCCCATTGGCCGGAGCCTCACGGGCGACGGGGTCCGCGAGACGCTCCGCCGGCTCGCGGAGCTCCTCCCCCTGTCCGTGCGGGAGGTGCCGTCGGGAACGCGTGTCCTCGACTGGACCGTGCCGCCGGAGTGGAACCTGCGCGACGCCTGGATCGAGAGCTCGCGTGGCGAGCGCGTCGTCGACGCCCGTCGCTCCACGCTGCATGTCGTCGGGTACAGCCGGCCGGTGCGCGCCCGCCTCACGCTGGCGGAGCTCCGGCCTCACCTGTTCTCGCTACCCGATCGCCCCGACTGGATTCCCTATCGCACCTCCTACTATGCGGACGGCTGGGGCTTCTGCCTGACCGACCGGCAGCTCCAGGCGCTGCCCGACGACCGCTACGAGGTCTGCATCGACGCCACCCTCGAGCCGGGCAGCCTCACCTACGGCGAGTGCGAGCTCCCGGGCGAGGTCGAGGACGAGGTCCTCCTCTCGACGCACGTCTGCCACCCGTCACTCTGCAACGACAACCTCTCGGGAATGGTGATCGCGGCGTTCCTCGGCCAGCGGCTGGCCGCGCGCCGGCGGCGGCACACCTACCGGCTCCTGTTCGTGCCCGGCACCATCGGCTCGATCGCCTGGCTGGCGCTGAACGAGTCCCGGGTGAGCCGCATCGCGCACGGCCTGGTGCTGACCTGCCTCGGGGACGCGGGCTCGCCCACGTACAAGCGCAGCCGGCGGGGCGACGCCGTCATCGACCGGGCCGCCGCGCACGTGCTCGCCGCGCGGGGTCGCCACCGGCTCCTCGACTTCACGCCCTGGGGCTACGACGAGCGGCAGTACTGCTCGCCGGGCTTCGACCTGCCCGTGGGCTGCCTGATGCGCACGCCGCACGGGCAGTTCGCCGAGTACCACACGTCGGCCGATGATCTCGAGCTCGTCCGCCCGGAAGCGCTCGAGGACTCGCTGGAGATCGCGACGGCCGTCCTCGACCTGCTCGATCGGAATCGCCTCTTCGTCAATCGCCAGCCGAAAGGCGAGCCGCAGCTGGGCCGTCGCGGCCTCTATCCGTCGATCGGTGGCGGCGCGCAGGCGACGGAGCAGCTCGCCCTCCTCTGGGTCCTCAATCTCTCCGACGGGCGCCACAGCCTGCTGGACATCGCGCAGCGGGCGGGGCTGGCGTTCGAGGCAGTCGCCCGCGCCGCCGACGCCCTCGCCGCGCACGACCTCCTCCGCGAGGTGCCCGCCGCTCGCTGAGGACCCGCGGGCGCAGCGACGCGGCGACCCCGGATCGGCACGCCACCGGATCCCGTCCATCACCGACGGCCCACGAGACCCAGGCTGCGCTTCACGATCCGATACCCCCCGTCGCGGTCCACCCGGGTCCGGAAGTAGGCGAGGGCCTCCATCCGACGGTCCGCCCGGCAATACGGCGCACAGGCATCGTAGTAGCGCATGACGGACTCGAGCGTCGGGAAGAGGATCGTGCTCGAGAACGTGGAGCACGCGACGCTCCGGAAGACATCGTGGAACGCCGGGAGGATGACGCTCCGGCCGACCTCCGAGACCGTCCGCACGTCGGCCGGAACCGGGTAGAGCCGCTCGAGGTCGGTGAACCACTCGGCGTTGTTCCCGACGTCCGGCGTCACCACGGCGAAGCGAGCCCCCAGGCCGTCGAGCAGCCGGCTCACCGCCTCGACGACGCGAGCCGGCCGTGCCGCGTAGTAGAGCGAATACACCGCGTAGACCAGCGTGAAGCGACCGGGCAGCGCCAGGCGGCCGAGGTCGTCCATGTCGCCGGCCAGCACCTCGACGTTCGCGCCGGAAAGCTGCGCGCGAAGGGCGGCGGTCATCTCGGGCGAGCTGTCGAGGCCCACGATGCGCCTGACCATGCTGGCCAGCGGGATCATCTGGCGCCCCAGGCCGGGCCCCAGATCCAGGACCACGTCCTCCGGCGAGGGCGCGAGCAGCCCCAGGACGAACTGATCGAAGTCGGCCGACGGGGCGCCGCGGTTGCACGCCGTCCGCTGGCGGAGCTGGTCGGGCGTGTTGATCCGGTTCAGCACGTGAGGCGCTCCGTCGCGTCCTCGGGCGCTTCAGCGGTACGCGGGTGTCCGCCGGTACCAGGCGATCGTGTCCGCAAGACCGTCCTCGAGCGTCATCCGCGGCGCCCATCCGGTGAGCCTCAGGCTGCCCTCGACGTCGGCCGCGACGGGCCGCTCGAGGGGCCGGTCGGGCAACGCGCCCCAGCGCGGGGCGCCGGCCACGCCCATCAGCCCATAGATCCGCTCCACCACCTCGCGGATCGTCACCAGCCGTCCCGAGCCGAGCTCGACGGTCCGTCCGTCGAGGCCGGGGGACGCGGCCGCGGCCTCGAGGCCGCGCGCCACGTCGTCGACGTGGATCCAGTCCACGGCGCGCGCGCCGCTCGAGAGCGCCGGGGACTCGCCTCGCAGCAGCGAGGTGATCACGAACGGGACGAGCTTCGTCGTGTCCTCCTGGCCGGGGCCATACACCATGGAGAGCCGCGCGATGACGACGGGGACGTCGTAGAGCGCGTGGCCCAGCCGCGCAACACCGCTACCCGCCCACTTGGCCGCCGCGTATGGGGAGCTCGGCGTGGCGGTCGCGGGCTCGCCGGCCCCCGGCTCCTCCATGGAGCCCGCGACCACGAGCCGCTGGCAGCCCTCGCGCGCCAGCGCGGTGACAACATGGACGGTCTGCGCCAGGTTGTCCAGCACGAGCGAGGCGGCGTGGTCGAGCCGGCGGTCACCGGTCACGCGCCCCGCGAGATGGAAGACCCACTCCGGCCGGAGGTCCCGCGCGAGGTCGCCGACCGCGGCGGCGTCGGTGAGGTCCACGGCGTGCGGCTCGACGCCCGCCGGCGTCCGGTTGCGGCCGCCCGGCCGGACCACGCCGTGCACCGCGTGTCCCGCCGCCACGAGCCGGGTCGCGAGGTGGCCGCCCACGAAGCCGGCGGCTCCCGTGACCAGGACAGAGCGGCGCGAGGCCCTCAGCGCCATGGTCTCCGGGAGCGCCAGTACGCGCGCCAGCACGCGAGGAGGGGCGCGCCCATCGGCGCCGTCTGGGCCCACGAGCCGACGCGAAGCCACGCGTGTCGCCGCAGGCGGCGGCCCGCCTCCGGACTCAGCCGGTCGAGCGACGCCAGGACCTCCTCGCGCTCGCTCGCGCCGAATCCACCCGAGCGGGGGCCATCCCCGAGCAGGGCGAAGAGCAGGATGGCGCGATAGCGGCGCTCGAGAAACGCGGGGCCGAGCCTCCGCCAGACCTCGCACACATCGCCCCGCGTCTCGCTCAGCGACTCCACGAAGCCCGCGTAGCGCTCCACGGCCGCGACGGCCGGGCGCCACGGGAGCGAGTGGAACGCGCTCGCGGCGTGGAGCCGGTACGAGTACGCCTCGTCGGGTGCCGTGGCCTTCCAGGAGCCGTCCAGCAGGCCGAGCCACAGGACATCGTCGGCGTGAGCGAGACCCTCGAAGGCGGGCATGCCGCCCACGGCGTCGTACGCCGAGGAGCGCACCACGACGCCCATGCCCGTCATGTCTCTCCGATAGGCCAGCCGCGACGCCAGGAGCTCGGCCATCGTCTCGCGAGCCGGCATGGGCCGGCACGGGCGCAGGACGCGGCCGCGAGCGTCGATCAGCCGGAAGTGGGTCGTGAACAGGGCGGCATCCGGACAGCGCCGGATCAGCTCGTCGACGATCGCCAGGTAGTCGGGATCCAGCCGGTCGTCGTGGCCGACGAACAAGAGGTACTCGCCCTTCTCGACGGCGGCCGCGCGCCGCCAGTTCAGCTCGATCGGCAGAGCGCGAGAAGCCGTCCGCACCCGGACCCTCGAGTCCCGCACCGCCCCCAGCCACTCGGCGGTCCCGTCGGTGCTCCCGTTCTCCAGGATCTCCAGCGCGAGATCGCCGTACGACTGCGCGAGGATGCTGTCGACGCACTCCGGCAGGTAGCGCCCGCCGTTGTGGACGGGGAGCACGACCGTGAACCGCGGCCGCCGCGAGGCCGGCCGCCGCGCGGCCGTCATGCGCCGCGGGAAGCGCGCGGCCACGTCACGACACGGCGATCGGGAAGCCGGCCGGTCGAGCCGGCGCGACGGGCACGGACGCGGTCACCTCGGGAGAAGGCGATGCTCACGATCCGCCAGACACGTTAAGAGGCGATCGCGGACGAGTCAAGGTCGGACCGCCCCGGCCCTTGACGGGCTCCGCTCGGTCCGAAAAGATGAGCGCTCGACAGGGCCACGATCGTGCTCATGGATGCTCGAGCGCTTCGCGACGGCGACGCCATCACGGCGGATCTCTGCGTCGTGGGCGCCGGTGCGGCGGGGCTGTCGGTGGCGCTCGAGCTGCTCGGCGCTCCGATCCGGGTGCTGCTGCTGGAGCGAGGCGGCACGGCGGACCGCCCCGGCCGCGAGGGGATCTATCGCGTGGTCGACGGGTCCCCGCCCTGTCTCGACGTCGATCCCGACCGTGTCGGGTACGTCGGCGGCGCGACCAATCACTGGTTCGGCAACTGCCGCCCGCTGGACCAGGACGACTTCGAGCGGCGGGAGTGGATCCCGGACAGCGGCTGGCCGTTCCGCCGGGACGAGCTGGTGCCGTTCTACGAGCGGGCCCAGGAGCTGCTCGGCCTCGGCGGCTTCCGCCTCTACGACCTCGACGCGTGCCGGCCGCATCTCGCGCATCAGCCGCTCGATCTCCCGCCGGACGTCCTCGTCCACCGGGTCCTGCAGACGTGCCCTCAACCGAGGCTGGCCGCCCTCCACCGGAGGCGCCTTCACGACGCGGCCAATGTCCAGGTGGCCGCCGGGGCCCGCGTGACCCACCTCGAGACGAACGACCGGGGCGACACCGTGAGAGCGGCGCACGCCGTCGCCGGCGGGCGCCGGCTCCGCGTGACCGCGCGGGTGTTCGTCCTGGCCGCCGGGGGGATCGAGAATCCTCGGCTCCTGCTGGACTCCACCGATTCGGATGCCGCCGGGCTCGGGAACCGCCACGATCTGGTCGGCCGTTTCTTCATGGAGCACAAGTTCGTGGACGTCTCGATCGGCCCCTGGAGCCGCGACCGGGACGTGAGCTTCCACAGTCGAGCGCAGCCGGTCGGGCCCGCGCTGATCTGGGGCCACCTGTCGCTGTCGGCGGGCTTCATGCGGGCGGAGCGCGTGCCCGGCCTGTCCTTGTGGTTCCTCGCGGCAGAGTCGCCAACGCCGAGCGTCGCCTCGGCCATCCGGCTCAAGAACCTGCTGCTCGGACGGGTGCGAGGGGCGACGCCGCTGAGGGATCTACGGGCGACGCTGGGCGCCCCCCGCGAGGTCGGGCGGCGGACGTGGCAGAAGCTCCGTGGCCGACACGGGACACCAGGCCAGGCTCTCCGGATCGAGGTGGAGCAGACGCCGGCGCCGGGGAACCGCGTGCTACTGTCGCGGAAGCGCGATCGCTCCGGTCGACGGGGCGTCGCGCTCGCGCTCCGTGTGACCGACGAGGAGATGCGGCGGCACGCCCGCTCGCTGAAGGCCGCGGCCGACGCCATCGGACTCGACGGTCCCCGAATCGCGACGACCATGGAGGCTCTGTTCGGCGGCGGCCGGGCCGGCTACTTCTCGCACCACATGGGAACGACCCGTATGGCGGTGGATCCACGGAAGGGCGTAGTCGACCCTGACTGTCGTGTCCACGGCGTCTCGAATCTCTTCGTCGCCGGAAGCTCCGTCTTCCCGACCGGGGGCACGGCGGGACCCACGCTCACGATCGTCGCGCTGGCGGTGCGCCTCGCCCGGCATCTCCAGCAGGGTCACCTCTGAGCGTGCTTCCTGAACCCCGCTGACGGCGGCGGCGGGATCCACGCCGTCCCCGGTCCATTGGTGGGAGCCGGATCAGCCGCCCTGTCCGCGGAGGTCGAGGACGCGCTTGGCCTTGCCGGCGCTCCGCTCGATCGTCTTCGGCGCGACGATGGTGACCTCGGCGGCCACGCCGAGGGAGTCGAGCAGCCGATGGCGGACGCGGGCGGCCAAGGCGCCGGTCGCCGCGGCGCCCGGCGCCGACGCCCCCGGCTGGCCTTCCACCTGTACCTCGAGCGTGTCGAGGGTGTGCTCGCGCCGCACGACCAGGAGATAGTGCGGGGCGAGCTCCGGCACCTGGAGCAGCGCGTGCTCCACCTGCGAGGGATACACGTTGACGCCGCGGATGATGAGCATGTCGTCGGACCGCGCCATGATGCGCCCCAGGCGGACCAGGGTTCGCCCGCAGCGGCACGGGCTCGGGTCGAGCGCCGTGAGGTCTCGCGTCCGGTAGCGGAGCAGCGGCATCCCCTCCTTGCTGAGCGTCGTGAGGACGAGCTCCCCCGTCGTGCCGGCCGGCACCGGCTCGAGGGTCGTCGGGTCGACGATCTCGGGGAGGAAGTGGTCCTCGGCCACGTGCATGCCCTGGCGCTCCGAGCACTCGACGGCGACGCCGGGCCCCGTGATCTCCGACAGCCCGTAGATGTTGAGCGCCATCAGGCGGAGCCGCTGCTCGATGGTGGTCCGCATGGCCTCGGTCCACGGCTCGGCGCCGAAGAAGCCGACCCGGAGGCGCAGCGGCGCCCTCGGCAGGCCCGCCTCCTCGATCGCCTCCGCGAGATGCAGCGCGTAGGAGGGCGTGCAGCAGAGCACGGTGCTCCCGAAGTCCTGAAGGGCGACGAGCTGCCGCTCCGTGAACCCGCCCGACATCGGGATGACCGCCGCCCCGATCGACTCCGCGCCGTAGTGGAAGCCGAGACCCCCCGTGAACAGGCCGTATCCGTACGCGTTCTGCACGACGTCCCCCGGGCGGACGCCGCCCGCCCGGAGCGTCCGGCCCATCACCTCCGTCCAGACGTCCAGGTCCCCGCGCGTGTAGGCGACGACGGTGGGCTTGCCGGTCGTCCCCGAGGAGGCGTGGATGCGCACGACCTCGTCCATCGGGACCGCGAGGAGGCCGAAGGGGTACGTGTCGCGGAAGTCGGCCTTCGTCGTGAAGGGCAGGCGCCGCAGGTCGTCGAGCGCGCGGATCGCGTCGGGTCTCACCCCGGCGGCGGCGAGTCGGTCTCGGTGGAGCGGCACCCGGGCGGCGCGCGCCAGCAGAGCGCGCAGGCGTTCGAGCTGGAGCCGCTCGAGGTCGGACCGCGGCAGTGTCTCGACCGGTGCCGTCAGATCGCTCACGGCGAACCCTCCTCTCCCGGCACATCGGCTCGGCCATGCCGTGGTCGCGCCGATGACGGGCGCGGGGGGCGAGCCCGTGCCCGTCATTCTCCCACGTCGTCAGGGCGCGAGCAGGCGCAGCTCCGCGACGGACCACGGGTGGAAGGCGTCCCGTCCGGTCTGGACGATCCGCAGCCCGCGCACCCGGATAGGCGGAAAGGTGACGACCATCCGCTCGACGCCGGCGCGCAGCGCGTGCGTCCCCACCCACACGAGCGGCCCCACCCAGCGGACCGTCGCCGCGAGGTTCTCCCAGCCGGCATCGCGCGCGACCTGGACGGCCAGGCCGCGCGGGTACTCGAGCGGGGCGCCGCCCTGGTCCAGCTCGAGCCCGCCGAGCTCCGCCTCGGCCTCCAGCTCGACCTGGAGCCACTCGCCGGGAGCCTGCGGGACTCGGCTCGACCAGCGGGTCTCCACGCGCCCGTCCGTCGCGGCGCTCGGATCGTCGCCGGCCGGCGCCGCCGTGACCCGGGCGGGCGACGCGCGCGCAACGCGGCCCGGCGAGCCTGGCGGCGCAAGCCGGCCGAGGAGCCGGTAGCCGCCCACGTCGGCCGCGGTGAAGCCGATGCCCGCGTCCCGCAGCGCGGCCTCGATGGACGGCCCCGACGGGGACGTCGCGGGGTACGCGACTGCCGCGTCCGGTCCCGGAACGAGGAACGGCAGCCGCTCGAGCGGCGTCACCAGGCCGTAGCGGTCGACCCGGACGTTGTCGGGCAGCGCGACGAGCCTCTCGCCGGACGCCTCGGCGAGCCGCGGCCCCTCCCCGTGGTCGGCGTAGACGTGCCGCGCGCCCATCGCGAGGAGCGCGCTGGCCGCTGCCCGCGCGTCGACGGAGGGCTCGGCCGCCGGCGCGCCGGCCTCGTAAACGAACAACTCGCGCACGGTCCATGGGAAGCGCTCGTCCCGCCCGAGGTGCGTGAGGCGCACGTAGCGCGCCGGCCGCACCGGGAATCGCGCCTCCACCCGGCCCCAGCGCACGCGCCCCATCGGATGCCCCGCCGCCCAGTAGAGGGGCCCGTAGTAGGTCGGGACCTCACGCGCGACGGACCACTCCACGCCGCCGGTCGAGGTGTCGAGGCGAAAGCCGATCGGCACCTCCTGGTAGCCCCCCGGCAGCCAGGTCACCATGCCCACGGGACGGACGCGTCCGAGGTCGACCTGGAGCCAGGCGCCCTCCGGCCGGCCCGTGGTTCGCCATCGGGTCCCGGCGTCCCGATCGATCGCGTGGCTCGCCAGTTCGGGCCGCACTGACGCGGTGGCGGTCCACCCGGCCGGCGGGATCTCGCGGAGCCCAGACGGCTCGAGCCGGAAGCCGGTGAAGAGCGGCCCGAGGGGCGTGCTCTCTCGCTCGTAGCGGATCCCCGCGGCGGCCAGGCTCTCGACGAAGCCGGCCGGGACGCTCTCCGGCGCGAGGTATGCCACGCGCGACGCCGCGTCGACCCGCGCCGCGCGGACCGTATCGTCGGCCAGGTAGAAGTGGGAGAGCGTGACACGCCCGCCGCTCGTGAAGCTGACCACGTCCGGGTCGTGCGTGTAGACCTCCGTGAGCCCGCGCGCGGCCAGGCCGTCGGGGACGGCGGCCGCGCGAGCCAGCGCCGCGCGCGACGCGCGCCAGCGATCGACGGACCGCAGCGCCGGGTACGCTTTCGCGTCGCTCGCGGCGTGAGCGAGGACCAGTGCCGCGACCGCGGCGACAGCCCAGGCCGGGCGCCATCGCGCCACACGCCCCAGCGCGCCCCCCAGGACTACCGGCAGGAGCGCGAGGATCGGCAAGAGGTAGCGCGGATCCTCGGTGGCCAGGGCCTGGCCTCGCTCCGTGACCAGCACCGCCGCCAGAGAGACTGCCGTCGCCAATCCCAGCAGGAGCCGGCCGGCGCGATCGCCACGCGGGTCCCCCAGGGCCAGGACCAGGGCGAGCCCGACGATGGCGACCGCCGCGATCGCGGTGACGCGCGCCAGGACCAAGGCATCCGGCACGCCCACGACGCGCGGCAGGGAGTTCCCCAGGAGGTCCCGCAGGTGATGGGCAATCTGCTTCGGGGGGACGAGGGCGACCGACACGATCGGGAGGCGCGCGTAGACGCCGGCGAACAGCCAGACCGGCAGACTGCCTAGGAGGAACGCGAGCGGGGCCAGAGCCGCCGCGCCACCGACGCGCGGCCGCTGAACCACGAGCGCCAGGGCGCACGCCACGAGCACTGGCACGATCAGGAGGTTGATCCACCAGCACAGCCCTCCGACGAGCCCGAGCACGATCTGGGCTCGCGCCCGGCCGGACCTCGACTGGTCTACGTCGACCGCGGCAAGCGTGAGGAGCAGGCAGAGCGGTGTGAGGACGAGCAGGAGGCTGTAGACGAGCCGCGCGTCGCCGGCCCACTTCATGAGGTACGGCGAGGGCACGAGGGTCAGGGCGACGGCCCACCAGCCGGCCCGGAAGACCCGCTGCGCCAGCAGCGCCGCTACCGGGACGTGCGCCAGCGTCACGAGGACGCCGAGCAGGCGGAGCGTCGCCACCGACTCGCCGAGGACGGCGAACGACAGGGCGTGGAGGTAGCCGTCGACGGCCCCCATGAAGGACTGCCCGTAGAGGAAGAACGGGAACTGGCCGTGCAGGACGTCCCGGCCCATCAGGCCCATCGTGGCCTCGTCGAACCAGATGTAGGCGGTGGCGGCGGCGCCGGCGCGGATCGCGACTCCGATCGCGCCGAGGAGACCGAGCCCGACGACGAGCCGCCCCGCGCCCGGCCGGGACATCACCGGAACCCCCCGGATCCGGAAGACGACGAAGGGGTCGCAGCGTCCGCCGCGACCCCTCGCCTCACGGCCCGGGCCGGAATCAGGCGTGCTGGAAAACCGACGTGTCCACCTCGAGCTCGGCGAGGCGGGCGGCCGTCGGCCGGCCGCTCTCACCGTCCCATCCAGCCATCTCGTAGTACAGGCGCCGGGCCGCCAGGAACTGGTCGGGATCGACCCGCTCGCCCTTGAGAGCCCCGTTGCCGATCCCCTCGTGCATCCGGGCCGGGAGCACGTCGTCGGCGGGCGTGAAGCCCTCGCGGCAGTTGAACAGCCGCGCGAGGGTGTTCGACCGCTCGCCCACCTTCATGAGCTCGTAGAGGCTCATGTTCCAGCCGGTCACACTGTTCACGTAGCCGATGAACTGCTCGAGGCCCAGCGCGTTGAGCGGCGTCCCCACGAAGTCGCACATCCCCACCGAGTTGTAGAAGCTCCAGACCTGCTGCGTGTAGTAGTACGCCCGCACCTTCCGTGGGCCGAAGTCGAGCATCTTCACCGGCTCGATGAGCCCGAGCCCCCCGAGCGGGTGCCCGTCCGGGTGGAAGCCCTCGTAGAGGGGGTCGTGCGGCGCCTCCATGTGGTCCGCCCCGGTGGGCGAGAGCGCGTAGGCGAGCGCCAGGCTCTTCTTCCCGCGCGGGTCATGCATCGGGAGCTCCTGCCCTTTGACGTGCATGGCGAACCGCTCGGCGCCGCGGCCGAGCCGCTCCGCCGCGCGCTTGACGCCCTCGCCCAGGAGCTCGCCGATCCCCTCCCGCCGGCCGATCAGATGCACCATCTGCTCCACGGCCTCGGCGCTGCCCCAGACGAGCTCGACGCCGCCCGTGTCGGCCTTCGTGATGATGCCGTGCTCGTAACACTCCATCGCGAAGGCGATGGCGACCCCGGTCGAGATCGAGTCCAGCACGTACTGCGCCAGGAGCTGG
>DATBGA010000086.1:0-3025 GCA_036558225.1 Candidatus Methylomirabilota bacterium
GCCTCGTGGAGGCGGCGCAGTTGGGTCTCGCGTCCCTCCACCCGGACCACGACCGTCTCGACCCCGACCGAGGCGACCTCCACTCCTGCGGGCCGGTCGACCAGGTCGAGCGGGACGGT
The DNA here is from genome assembly GCA_036558225.1 of Candidatus Methylomirabilota bacterium. Lineage (GTDB taxonomy): Bacteria > Methylomirabilota > Methylomirabilia > Rokubacteriales > DASRDR01 > DASRDR01. Next base: position 120 of record DATBGA010000086.1, read on the forward strand.
GAACACGGCGTCCGTTCGTTCCTCGGTCATGACGAACACCCAGAGGGCGACCGCGAACACGACCGCCACGAGCTTGAGCGGCCAGTGCTCGAGAACGATCGCCCGGAGGCCCATTACGCCTTGCTCCGGGCGGTGAGGCGGCGGACGCCGGCAAGCAGCGACCGGCGGCGGCCGGCGATCTCGCCCGCGTTGAGGAGGGCGGTCAGTCGCTCCTGCAGGCTCTCCGGATCGAGCCCGCGCTCGATGACCCCGTCTACCGCGAGCGAGATCACCCCGGTCTCCTCGGAGACCACGACGACGGCGGCGTCCGTCTCCTCGGAGAGCCCGACCGCGGCGCGGTGGCGGGTGCCGAGCGTGCGGGAGAGCCCGAGGTTGCGCGAGAGCGGCAGGAAGCAGCCCGCCGCCGTGATCCGATCCCCTTGGATGAGCGTGGCCCCGTCGTGCAGCGGCGACCCGGGCTGGAAGAGGCTCCCGAGGAGCTCGGCCGACACGACCGCCTCCATCGGCACTCCCAGCTCCGCGTAGGCGCGCAGGCCTACCTGCCGCTCGACGGCGATCAGGGCCCCGATGCGCTTGACGGCCAGCGCCTCCACGGCTCGCACGACCTCGTCGAGGAGCTGCCGGCGCGCGGCCCCCGCCTGCCCCGCCACGCGCTGGAGGAGCGGGTTCCTCCCCGCCTGGGCCAGCGCCCGCCGGAGCTCCGGCTGGAAGAGGACGATCAGCGCCAGGACCCAGAACGCCCAGAAGTTCTCCAGCACGAACGCCAGGCTCCGGAGGTCCGCCTGCCGCGCGGCGAGGCGGGCGGCCATCAGGAGCCCGAGGCCGGCCAGCATCTGGATCGCGACCGTGCCGCGGAACACTAGAAGCACGCGGTAGAGGACGAAGGCGACGATGGCGACGTCCAGCAGGTCGCGCACGCGGAGCCCGGCCCAGAGGTGGGACATGCGCCCTAGCCCTCGGCCCTCATGCGCCGCTCATGCCGGCTGGGCGTCCCGGATGGCCTCGGCGACCCGGACAGCCCGACGCACGGCGGCGACGTCGTGGACGCGCACGATGTGCGCGCCCGCCATCACCGCCATCACGCAGGCCGCCAGCGTGCCCTCGAGGCGCTCCTCGGGAGGCAGGTGGTCGAGGAGAGCGCCGATGAAGCTCTTCCGCGACGGCCCGACCAGGATCGGCTTGCCGAGCGGGCGGAGCGCGTCGAGCCGCTTGAGCAGCGTGAGATTGTGCTCGACCGTCTTGCCGAACCCGATGCCGGGATCGACACACAGGGAATCGGGCGCCACGCCGGCCGCCTCCGCGGTGGCGACCGCGGCCTCGAGACCCGTCCGCACCTCCCGCAGGAGGTCCTCGTACCGCGGGTCGGCCTGCATCGTCCGGGGCGTCCCCTGCATGTGCATGACCGTCAGGCCGGCGCCGTGCGCGGCGCACGCGCGCGCGAGCTCGGGGCCGCCGGCCAGGCCGGTGATGTCATTGATCATGTGGGCCCCGAGGGCGAGCGCCGGCTCGGCGACCCCGGGCTTGGACGTGTCGACCGAGACCGGGCACGGCGGGTCGTCGAGGAGCCGCTCCAGCACCGGCAAGAGGCGCGCGCGCTCCTCGTCGGCCGGGACTCCCGGCGAGCCCGGCCGCGTGGATTCGGCACCCACGTCGAGGAGATCCGCGCCCTCGGCGGCGAGCGCCCGCGCTCGGCGGACGGCGGCCTCGGGATCGAGGTACCGGCCCCCGTCGGCAAACGAGTCGGGCGTCACGTTCACGATCCCCATGATCAGGGCGCGGGGCCGCGTGGGGTCCCACACGAGCTCGACCCCGCGGAGGCGGAGCCTCACGGCCGCGTCCACGGCGCCGCCAGGCCAGCCCGAGCCGTCCGGGCGAAGGCCACGCGACCCCGCCGGACGCTATGCCGGGGCGCCTTCGAGCGCGCCGCGCGGCTCGACGGCGAGGACCCGCGTGATCTCCTCGGCGTCGAGCGACTCGTGCTCCAGCAGCGCCTTGGCGAGGCGGTGGAGTCTCGCGATCTGCTCCTCGAGGATCGATCGCGCCCGGGCCGCGCTGTCGAGGACGATCTGCTTGACTTCGGCGTCGATGAGGACCGCCGTCTCCTCGCTGTAGTCCTGCTGGCGGGCGAACTCCCGGCCCAGGAAGATGTGCTCCTCCCGCTTGCCGAACGTCAGGGGGCCAAGCTTCTCGGACATGCCCCACTCGCAGACCATCTTGCGGGCCATCTCGGTCGCCTTCTCGAGGTCGTCCCCGGCGCCGGTAGTCTGCTGCTGGAGCACCATCTCCTCGGCCGCCCGCCCGCCGAGCAGGATGGTGATGCGGTTCATGAGGTAGTCGCGGGAGTAGTTGTACTTGTCGTCCGCCGGGAGCTGCTGCGTCAGCCCCAGCGCGCGGCCGCGCGGGATGATCGTCACCTTGTGGACGGGATCGGCGCCGGGCAGCGTGTGCGCCACCAGGGTGTGCCCCGCCTCGTGGTACGCGATCGTCCGCTTCTCCTCCTCGCTGATGATCATGCTCCGCCGCTCGACGCCCATCAGGACCTTGTCCTTCGCGCTCTCGAAGTCGATCATCTCGACGAGCTTCTTGGACTGCCGGGCAGCGAGGAGGGCGGCCTCGTTGACGAGGTTGGCGAGGTCGGCGCCGGAAAAGCCCGGGGTGCCACGGGCCAGCACCTTCAGCTCGACATCGGGGCCGAGCGGGATCCGGCGCGCGTGGACCCGCAGGATCTCCTCGCGGCCCTTGACGTCGGGCCGCGGCACGACCACCTGGCGGTCGAAGCGCCCGGGGCGGAGGAGCGCCGGGTCGAGCACGTCGGGCCGGTTGGTCGCCGCGATCAGGATCACGCCCTCGTTCGTCTCGAAGCCGTCCATCTCGACCAGGAGCTGGTTGAGCGTCTGCTCGCGCTC
>DATBGA010000087.1:0-16715 GCA_036558225.1 Candidatus Methylomirabilota bacterium
GTCCGCCGTCGGGCGCGGCGGCGGCGCGCCCGACCGGCGCCGGGGCATGATCGCCCGCGCGCCCGCCCGCACCCAGCGCGCGGCGAGATGGAGCCCGGGCCGGGGATCGTCGAGCGCGGTGATCGCCCAGGTCCGCCGCCCCCGATACGAGGCGAGCCAGGCGCCGAGCCGGAGCCGTCCCTCCGCCCGGTACCGGAGCGCCGCGCGCAGGTCCCGATCCTCGTCGATCCACTTCAGGCCCTCGACGAAGCGGGTGGGCCGCTCGACGGGGATTCCGAGCAGGTCGCAGTAGGCGAGATACGGCAGGTTGATCCCGCACGCGGTCGCCAGGCCGTGCGGATACCACGTGCGGCCCGTCACCTCGATGATGCGCAGGCGGCCGTCGCGCTCGTCGCGCTTGAACTCCACGGATCCGTAGCCCCGGTACCGGAGCGCCCGGAGCACGTCGAGCGACAGGCTCGCCACCTCGGGATCCCAGCGGCTCTGCGCCATGCAGGACGTGCCGAACCGAGGGGGGAACTGGCGCAGCTTCCGGCCCGTGAACATGCCCAGCGGCTCGAGCTGCGCGTCCAGGTACGTGAGCGAGAACACCAGCTGGCTCTCGGGCCCGGGCACCAGCTCCTGGAGGAGGAGCCGCGAGTGCTGCGCCGTCAGCGTCTCGAAGGTGCGGAGGAGCTCGTCGGCCGACTTCACCTCGTAGAGCTTCACGTCGTGCTCGGCCCGCCAGCCCTTGTCGCGCAGGTGCGGCTTCACGAGGGCCGGGTAACTGATCTCCGGGGCGAGGGCTCCCGGCCCCTCCGGCCCCAGGACCCAGGTGCGCGGGATGGGGAAGCCGTGGAGCCGCGCCCAGTCGTAGAAGTCCTGCTTGTCCAGGATGAGCCGCACGGTCTCGGGGGCGGGCAGGGCGAAGTGATAGTAGGGCGCGAGCAGGGCCCGGTGCTCCGAGATGGCGAGCAGGTTCAGGTCGCCGGACGGGAACAGCACGCCCTTCACCGGCAGGACCTTCCCGAGCTCCACGAGCGTGTCGATCAGCCCTTCGTCGGTCCGCTCCTCGCCGTAGCTCACCGGGACGCAGTAGCGGGTCCGCGCGGTGGGCTGCGCGAGATTGCGGTCGAGCCCGATGACCGTCACGCCCCGACGCCCGAGCGCGCGCACCGTGGCCAGGCCGTTCTGCCCCAGCCCCAGCACGATCCCCGGAGCGGTGCGGAGATTGCCGATCTCGTGCGGAAGCGTCCTCATCCCACGACCTCGACCGCGCGTCGCCCGCTCGTGACCTCGAGGGCGCGACCCTCGACCCAGACGGCGTACCACATGCGGAAGAACCACACGCGCCACAGCAGGAGGCTCAGGCTGCCGTCTCCCGCGAAGTGCCGGGCGACCAGTCGCTCGAGGACCCGGCGGTCGAGGAGGGCGGGCTCCTCGCGCATCTCGACGAGGCCGCGCTGGAACAGGGAGCTCAGCTCCCCGGTGAGCCAGCGCCGGATCGGCGTGGGAAAGCCCATCTTGGGCCGGTAGATGACGTTCGACGGCAGCCAGGCCTCGGCCGCACGCTTGAGGACGTACTTGCTCACGCCGCGCCGGATCTTCAGGGCGCTCGGCAGCCAGAAGCCGAGCTCCACCAGCTCGTGGTCGAGGAACGGCACCCGCGCCTCGATCGAGTTCGCCATCGTCATCCGGTCGGTGCGGCACAGCAGGTCCTCGGGGATTCGCGTCTGCAGGTCGATGGCGAGCATGGTCTGCAGCCGATCGAGCCCCGCCTCGGCCGCCTCCCGGTGGTACGCGTCCAGCATGTCGAGCTCGGGATCGGCCGGCTGGAGCACGAGCGAATCGACGAGAGACGGGTCGGGGAGCCCGGCGTGGCCGGGGTAGAAGCGGTCCCGCGGGCGGCCGGTCGACGACCTCCCCTCCCCGGCGCGCGCCGCGCGCCAGCGGGCGCGCGTCCGCCGCGCGATCCGGCGGAGGGAGGCCCAGGAATCGCCGCCGTCGGCCTCGAGCCGGTAGCTGGGGTAGCCCGCGAAGAGCTCGTCGCTGCCCTCGCCGGAGAGCACGACCTTGATGCCGTGCGCGCGGGCCACCCGCGAGATGAAGTGGAGAGGCACGGCGGCGGGATCGGCGACCGGATCGGCGAACTCGACCACCAGCTGGGGCAGGAACTCGACAAAGTCCTCCGGGCGCAGGACATACTCGTGGGCCCGCGTGCCGAACAGGCGTGACACCTGACGGGAGTACTCGAACTCGTGGAACCCCTCTTCCTCGAAGCCCACGCTGAAGGTGTGGAGCTCCCCCGCCGTGGACCGTCTCATGGCGGAGACGATCACGCTCGAGTCGAGGCCGCCGCTCAGCATCGCGCCCACCGGCACGTCGCTGAGCATGTGCGCGGAGACCGTGCGGTCGATGGCCTCCCGCAGCTCGCGGACGGCGTCGGCCTCGCTGGTCGGCCCATCCGGGCGCGGTCGCGCGGTCAGCTTCCAGAACGGCGTCTGCGCGCCCACGCCGCGCTCGTCGCAGACGAGGTAGTGTCCCGGCACGAGCTTGCGCACGTGGCGGAGCAGGGTGAGCGGGGCGGGCACCGCGCGGGTCTCGAGGTACTGGCGGAGCGCGTCCGGGTCCACCTCGCGCGGCACCGAGGTCGGGCGCAGCAGGGCCGGCACCTCGGAGGCGAACAGGAGGCGGTGCGGGGCCACCGCGTAGTAGAGCGGCTTGATTCCCAGCCGGTCCCGGGCGAGGACGAGCCGGCGGCGCGCCCGGTCCCACAAGGCGATGGCGAACATGCCGCGGAGGTGCCGGAACGCCTCGAGGCCCTCCTCCTCGTAGAGATGGAGGATGACCTCGGTGTCGCTGCGGGTCCTGAACGTCCGGTGCGCGAGCCGCGCGCGCAGCTCGAGGTGGTTGTAGATCTCGCCGTTGTACACGAGCCACAGGGACCCGTCGGCGTTCGCCATGGGCTGGTGGCCCCCGGCCAGGTCGATGATGCTCAGCCGGGTGAAGCCGAGCGCCAGGCACCCCGTGGGATCGCGGTACTCCCCGCGGTCGTCGGGCCCGCGATGCACGAGATGGTCGGCCATCCGCCGCGCGAGGTCCTCCGGGACCGGCGCCCCCGTGGCGAAATGATAGGCCCCGGCAATCCCACACATGAATCACGCATTGTAGAGGGTGTTCACGTCTCGTGTCAATTGACCGGGTCGGTCGGTAGTGCATCGGTTTCAAACTGACGCACTACCGGTCGATCGTGAGCGACCATCACCGGCAAGCAGCCCGAAGCAGGGAGCGACAGCCCGGAGCGGCCCTTCGCCGCGCCCGCGGTGGCCCCCGGACCGGGATCGCAAGCTAGCGGAACGCGGGCAGGACCTCCCGCCCGAGAAGCTCGATCTGGCGCAGGACCTGGTGGTGCGGCATGCGCGGCGTGAACAGCCGGAAGATCACGTGGGTCATGCCGTACTGCCGGACGAACGGCTCGAGGTCCCGCACGATCCGGTCGGGCGTGCCGATGAGGAAGCGGTTCGCGGCCAGCCGGTCGAGGTCGGCGGCGGTCTCCGCGTCGATGAAGGGGTGCTTCCAGGTCCCGCCGTACTCCTTGCCGTAGGCGAGCATGAGATGGCGCTCGGCGAGCTCCCGCGCCTCCCGCTCCGTGTCGGCGATCACCAGCTCCCGCGTCGCCGGCCACTCCGCCGGCTCGGGCAGCCCGGCGGCGCGCCGGTGCTCGCGGATCACGGCCTGGCTCCGGAGGAGGCGCGGGAGGTCGGCGGTGGGCCCCGGGAGCCAGGCATCCGCCAGGAGCGCCGCGCGCCGGAGCGTGACGTCGCCCCAGCCACCGATCCACACCGGCGGATGCGGCCGCTGGACGGGCTTCGGCTCGATCCGCCCGTCCGCCACCCGGAAGTGCTCGCCCCGGTGCGTCACGCCGTCCCGCGTCCACAGGGCCTTCATCAGGGCGAGTCCCTCCTCGAGGCGCGCCCCCCGCTTTTCGAGGGCGGCGTCGTAGAGGAGGAACTCGTCCGGCTTGTAGCCGATCGCGACCCCGAGCACCGCGCGGCCGTTCGAGACGACGTCGAGGAGCGCCGTCTCCTCGGCGAGCCGCACCGGGTGGTAGAAGGGAAAGACGCAGACGTTGGCGCCCAGCAGGAGGCGCGACGTCCGCGCGGCGAGCGCCGTCAGCATCTGGACCGGCGCCGGCCAGTAGTGATCGCGGACGCCGTGGTGCTCGGCGAGCCAGACGGAGTCGAAGCCGAGCGCCTCGGCCCGCTCGACCTCGGCGAAGGCCTCCCGGACGAAGTGACCGCCCTCGGTGGGGCAGATTCCGAACTTCAGGCGCGCCACCGGTCTCTCCTCGTTCCTGACGCACGACGCGCCGCGGGGCCTGTCGCCGGGTTGCCCCGGTCGCGGCTCGGCTGCATCACTCGTTCGCACCCTGCCGCGAGGCTTCGCCTCGCGGCAGGAGCGCGAAGGGGTCCCACTCCGCCTCGCCGCGCCGGGGTCCAACCCGGCGCCACCCGCCGGGCGCCGTGTAGCCGCGCCGGAGATGGCATCAGTAGCGAAGCACGCCGCGCGCGCGGAAGAGGTCCGTGATCGCCTTCAGGTACTCGCCGAACCGGGGCGACTCCTGGACCTCGAGGCGCCGCGGCCGCGGCAGGTCGATGTCGAGCACGCCGTCGACGCGCCCGGGGCGGGGCGACATCACCACGACGCGATCGGAGAGGAGGACCGCCTCCGGGATCGAGTGGGTGATGAACACGACGGTCTTCCGGCGCTCGAGCCAGAGCCGCTCGATGTCGAGCCGCATCTGCTCGCGCGTGAGCGCGTCGAGCGCGCCGAACGGCTCGTCCATGAGGAGGAGCGGCGGGTCGTGGATGAGCGCCCGGCAGATGGCCGCGCGCTGGCGCATGCCGCCGGAGAGCTCGAAGGGATACCGGTCCTCGAATCCCTCGAGGCCCACCGCCCGCAGGAGCTCCCGGGCCCTCGCGCGGTGCTCGGCCAGGTCGAGCCCGCGCGCCTCGACCTGGAGCAGCACGTTCCGGACGACCGTCCGCCAGTCGAGGAGGACGGGGTTCTGGAACACGATGCCGACGTCGGTCTGGGCGCGGGTCACGGGACGGCCCGCCATGCGGATCTCCCCCGCCGAGGGCGCGAGCAGCCCCGCGATCATCAGCAGGAGCGTGCTCTTGCCGCACCCTGACGGGCCCAGGACCGAGAGGAACTCCCCGTCAGGCACGTCCAGGGAGACGCCCTCCAGCGCCGGGACGGGCCCGTCGGTCGCCGCGTAGGTCTTGGAGACCCCGGCGACCTCGATCAGCGAGGGCGGCCGCGAGGCGGCCGCCGCGCCCGGTGGCGGCGACGCGCCCCCTACGGCAGGAACTCGTTCGTGTAGAACGCCGTCGCGGGCAGGTTGGTCTCGAGGCCCCGGTACTTCTTGAGCACCTCGAGCGTCGCCGCCCAGTCCTCCGGCGGTCCGAAGCCGACGCGCTTCTGCGTGTTCGCCGGGCTGAAGAGGAGGCCGAGGTCAACGGTGAGCTGCCGGCGCACGGTCTCCCGGTCGGCGAGCGGCGCGAGCTTCATCAGGGCCGACACGGCGGCTTCGGGGTCCTTCAGCGCGTCCTCGAAGCCCTTGACGCTCGCCGCCACCACCTTGCGGACCAGGTCGGGGCGCTCCTTGATCGTGTCCTGGTGGGCGAGCACGGTGAAGCCGACCGTGGTCACGCCGAGGTCGCTGAACTTCAGGGTCCGCACCTTGAAACCCTTGACCTCCATCGCGATGGCCTGATCGTCGGCGCCGCCGAGGAGCGCGTGGGCCTGCTTCTCGGTCACCGCGGGGATCTTGGCCTTCGGGTCCATGTGGATGAGCTTGATGGAGTCGGCGTTCAGCTTGTTGGCCGCAACGACGGCCGGCCACGTCTGGGTCAGGCCGTCGCCGGGGGTGATCGCGAGCGTCTTCCCCTCGAGATCCTTGGCCGTCCGGATGTTGGTCTCCTCGAGCGAGACCACGGCGTACGGGAGGACGTTGAGAATGGTGGCGACCGCCTTGACCGGCACGCCCTTCACCGCGTTCTGGGTGAGGCTCACGCCGTCCGCCCAGCCGAAGGTGTCCGACTTCGTGCCGATCAGCTGGATCGTGGTCGCCGACCCCCGGCCCTCGAGGATCTCCACGCTCACGCCGGCCTTCTCGAAGTAGCCGCGCTCCTTGGCGAGGGCGAACGGCGCGTGGATGCCGCCCCAGTACCAGTTCATCCGGAACGTGACCTTGTCCTGGGCCCGGGCGCCCGGCGTCGCCGCCGACCACGCCGCGGCCGCCGCCAGTGCGAGCCCCGCTCCTCCGAGCAGAAGACGCCAGCTCCGTCGCATGTCGCTCTCCCCCGCCGGCTCGGGCCTAGGCCCGGCCCGGCTCCTCCAGGAACTCGTTCGGGCGCTCGAAGATCCCGATCCCGATGCAGCCGTTCGGCGACCAGGCCCGGTGCACGGAGCCCGGGCGCCGCCAGACGAAGTTCCCCGCCGTGCACTCTCCGTCGTCGTCGACCAGCGAGCCCTCCAGGATGAAGGTCTGCTCGAGCCCGACGTGGCGGTGGCGCGGGAGCGTCGCGCCCGGCTCGAACCGCGTCAGGACCGTCCGCCGGCCGGAGGCCTCCTCGTAGAGCACCTTGTTCCACACGCCCGGAAACCCGCTCGGCTCCCAGTCCATCTTCGCCAGGTCGAGGTACGTCGACCGGTCGGTGGCCTTCGTGATCATCGCGCCTCCTCCTCGGGCCGCCGGGCCCGCGATGCCAAGGGATCATACTGCACCGCCCCGGGGACGGGAAGGCGCGTCAGAGCCCGCCTTCCGCCCCGAGCGGCCCCCGCCGCGAGACGTGCCAGGGGATCGCCAGCCGCTCGAGCAGCACCACCAGGTAGTAGAGGACCAGGCCGATCGCCGTCAGCACGCCGAGCGTGGCGAAGAGGAGCTCCGTCCGGAGATCCCCGCCGGCGACCAGGAGGAGGTAGCCCAGGCCGCGGTCGGAGCCGACGAACTCGCCGATGATAGCCCCGACCGTGGCGAGGGTGATCGCGACCTTCAATCCGGTGAAGACGTGGGGCAGCGCGTGCGGCAGCCGCACCTTGACGAACGCCGGCCACGCCCGGAGCCCCATGGAGCGGATGAGGTGCTCGACCTCGCGGTCGAGCGAGCGGAACCCCGCGATGGAGTCGATCACGATCGGGAAGAAGGACAGGAGGAACGTCATGAACACCTTGGGGAACAGGCCGAACCCGAACCAGATGATGAACAGCGGGGCGAGGGCGATCTTCGGCACGAGCTGGGTGAAGATGAGGACCGGCATCACCATCCGCTCGATGGAGCGCGAGAACGCCACCGCCATCCCGCACGGCACGCTCACGGCGACGCCGAGGAGAAAGCCGAGCGCGATCTCGCCGAGGGTCGTCAGGGCGTGCCGGGCGATGAGCGGCGCGCGGACGTACAGCTCCGTCAGCGTGGCGAGCGGCGTGGGCAGGATGTAGCGCGGGACCTTGAGCCCGACCAGCTGCCAGGCCAGCAGGATGAGGACGAAGGCGGCCGCCGTCTGGCCGCGCGCCACCCACCGCCCACGCCGGGCCGCGGCCGCTGCCGGCGCGCCCATGCGCGGGGCCGCTACGCCGGCAAGAGGCCGGCGCGGACCAGGAGCCCGCGGATCGTGCGCCGCTCGTCGCCGGAGATCGCCAGGAGCGGCGGCCGCACCGCCGCCGAGCGGAGGACGCCGAGCATGACCAGCGCCTCCTTGAGCCGCGGGCGGTAGTCCCGGAGCGGCGGGCCCCACATCATCCGTGCGATGGGCCCGATCCGGTCCCAGATGGCGAGCGCCTGCTGGTAGTCCCGCTGCTGCACGGCCTCGAACATCTTCACCTGGAGGTCGAGCGCGATCGCGCCGAACCCGATGAGCGCCCCGTGGGCGCCGAGGATGTACGCCTCGCAGAGGAAGGTGTCGCTGCCGGTCAGGACCGCGAGGGGCTTCGGCGCGTCGCGGAGGGCCTGGAGGGTGTCGACGAGCCGCGCGGCGTCGAAGGTGGCCTCCTTCATCGCGACCACCTCCGGGATTTCGGCCAGGCGGCAGAGCGCCTCGTTCGAGTAGGACGGGCCGAGCCCGCGCGCGAACTGGAAGAGGCAGAGGGGCAGCCCCGCCGCCTCAGCGATCGCCCGGTGGTACTCGAACGGGAGCCGCCACGGCAGCGGCTCGCCCATGAAGGTGGGCACGGGCGGGAAGACCGCGAGCCCCTGCGCGCCGGCCCGGGCGAGGGCCCGCGCCTGCTGGACGGCCTCCCTCGTCGATCCCGCGATGAGCCCGCTCCAGACCGGGCAGCGCCCCTCGGCCGCCTCCCGCGACACCTCGACCACCCGGAGGCGCTCCCCGGCGGAGAGCGCGGGGCCTTCGGCGGCGTCCATGTTCATCGCGATCGCGGTCGGGCCCTGGGGCACGAGCCAGCGGAGGTAGTCGCGGAGCCCCGTCCAGTCGACCTCGAAGTCCTCCGTCATGGGCAGCACCGGCGCGGCCACGATCCCCCGGATCAGCTCCATGCGCGTGGTCTCCTCAGGCGGGCGCGGCTCCGGCCGGCGAGGCGCGGATACGCTACTTCCGGCCGTGGCCGGCGAGCGCCGCGGTCACCCCGAGCCCGACGAACACGCTCCCGCTGACGTACCGCTCCGCGCGGAGGAGCCGCCCTTCCCGCTTGAGCCAGGCCCCGGCGGTGCCCGCCGCCACCGCGTAGAGCCCGTCGCTCAGCACGCCGAGCGCCACGAAGATCATCCCCAGGACGAGGATCTGGAAGCCGACGGCCCCCTTCGACACGTCCACGAACTGCGGCAGGAACGCCAGGAAGAAGAGCGCCGTCTTCGGGTTCAGGACGTTCACGACCACGCCCTGGCCGAAGAGCCGGCGGAGGCTGCGGGGCGGGAGCGCCTGCCCTCCGGCGGACTGGTCCCGGCCCATGAGCTTCCGGACGCCGAGATAGACGAGGTAGACCGCGCCGAGGTACTTCACGACGTCGAACGCGAGCGCCGACGAGACCAGGAGGGCCGACACTCCGAGGGCGGCCGCCGCCACGTGGACGAGCGTGCCCACGTGGACGCCGAGCGCCGAGACCAGCCCCGCGAGCCGTCCCTGCTCCACGCTCCGGGTGACGATGTAGAGCACCGCCGGCCCCGGCGTGAGGAGCAGCACGATGGCCGCCACGACGAACAGGCCCAGCACCGAGGCCTCGGGAACGATCACGCGGGTTCCTCCCTGACTCGGGCGGCCCGACCGCCGACCGTTCCCGGCGAGCCGCCCATGTACTGGCCGAGGAGCGTGAGCCGCTCGCCCTCCAGCACTTCGCTGTCGAGGTCGTGGGTCACGCCCAGGACGGCGTTGTTCACCAGCACCTCGATGTTGTCGCCGAGCTCGCGCGGGCGGGTCGGGTCCCAGAGGGCCTGGCCGAGCTCCGGGTAGCGCTCCGACATCGCGCGGAGCACGGCGCGGACGCTCGCGCCCCGGGGCACCGTCGCGTCCACCGTCACCTGCCCCGTCCCCGGCCCGCCGACCAGCCGGTTGACCCAGGACAGGACCTCGACGGGAACCACGCGGAGCTCGGCCGGCGCCGCTCTCACCGGCGTGACCGCTCGCCGCCCCACACGGCCGGGACCATCCACTCGAGCCCCACCGCCCGGAGCGTCTCCCGCGTCGGTCGTCCGCTCGCGCGGTCGTACCCCATGCCCTCGTACCAGACGTCGAGCATCCGGTCCCAGTGCTTCTCGATCGCCTGGCCCTTCGCGGGGCCGTCGACGGGGGTCGACCCGTAGCGCCGCGACGGCCGCTCGAGCTCGTTGCCGATGCCGCAGCGGAGGTTGAACGCGCGGAAGATCGCGGCGATCCGCCGCCCGAAGCGCATCGCCTCGTCGCGGGAGTACTCCCAGCCGGTGGCGGCCGACAGGGTGCGCGCCAGGTTCTCGAGGTACGTCCGCGTGGTGAAGATGCACGCCCCGAGCGAGTCCTCGAAGTTCCGCCGCCCGTTCAGCGCGGCCACCTGGCGCGCGACCTGCTCGGGATCGAACGGGTTGATGCGGGCGGGCAGCCCGAGCTCCGCCGGGAACACCGGCGGGCCCGTCTCGAGCGTGCCCGTCGAGCCGGTGCAGGTGTCGAGCATCTCCTCCCAGCGCCCGCGATGGTCGTGGCCGCGGGGTGACGCGTTCTTGCCGGTGTAGATCGCGCACTCCAGGGCGCCGCCCCCGAGGCGCTCGGCGGCGAGCTTCGTCCCCTCGGCCAAGAGGTCGCCCAGCCCCTCGCGCCGGCTGATCATCTGGAGGAGCCGGTTGGCCCCCTCGGCGTCGCCCCACGCGAGCCGGAAGCCGAGCTGCGTCTCGGTGATGTGGCCCTTCTCCTGGCACTCCATCACGAAGCCGCAGAGCCAGCCGAACTCGTTGACGTCGACGCAGGCCCGGTCGAGCTGCGTGTTGAGCCAGGAGACGGCCACCGGATCGGTGCACCCGATCGTCCAGCCGGCCCCCGACCAGCCCTCGTACTCCGGCTCGTCGACGATCGCGCCCTTGTGCCGGCCGCGCGGCAGGACCTGCATGTGGCAGTGGTGCATGCCGCAGGCGTTGCACTGGTGGCCGCGGTGGTCGAAGCCCTGGCGGAGCGCCGGCGCCTCCCACTGCTTCATGTCGACGCCGGGGAGCGCCACGTTCGTCGTGTAGTTCTTGATCGGGAGCGCGCCGAGCCCGAGCAGGTTCACGACGCCGGGGAGGGTCCCGTACTCGTAGAGCGTCTTGGACGCCGGGTTGGTCCGGAGCTCGTTGGCGATGTCGTCGGCGGCCGCGATGAGGCCGCGCGGGTCGGCCGCGCGGAGCGACCGGCCGCCCCGGACGATCGCCACCGCCTTCAGGCGCTTCTTGCCCATGACGGCGCCCACGCCGTTCTTGGACGCGACGTGGCCGTAGTCGCCCTGGATCGCGGCGAAGCGGACCAGGCTCTCGCCGGCGGGGCCGATCGAGTAGACGCTCAGCATGTGGCCGGAGCAGCCGAGCTCCGCGTTCAGCGCGTCCTGCGTCTCCCAGGTGTCCTTGCCGCGGAGGTGCCGCGCGTCGCGGAGCTCGACCCGGTCGTCCCGGACCAGGAGGTACGTCCACTCCGGCGCCTGGCCCTGGACGACGATGGCGTCGTAGCCGCAGTACTTCAGGTTCGCGCCGAAGAAGCCGTTGGCCTGGGTCGAGGTGCCGCCGTTCGTCATCGCGCCGCGCGTGACGACGGTGAGGCCGCCCGTCCCCCAGACCGGCAGGCCCGCCAGCGGGCCCGTGCCCAGTACGAGGCGGTTGTCCGGGTCGTCCCAGTTGACCCCGGCCGGCACCTCGTCCCAGAGGATCTTGGCGCCGATCCCGGCGCCGCCGAGGTACGTCCGCATGTCGGCGGGGGACCAGGGCTCGCCCCACGCGCGGCCGGCCGAGAGGTCGACCCTCAGGAGCTGCCCGGCGTACCCGCCGGGGAGATCGGCCCGCCTTGCCGCCTCTTTCGTCGCTAGCTGCGTCATCCACGCTCTCCTTGCGGGGTCAAACTTCGGGGGTCAGGCCTTAACTTTGACATCCCACCGGGCACGTCGTCTGGAAATCAAAGTTAAGGCCTGACCCCGTTTTTTCAGCTCCAGAGGACGGCGGGGGCGGGCGCGGGCCGGCCCAGCACGGTCTGCGGGAGGAGCGCGCGGGTCGCGCGGGAGGCGACGTAGGCGCGCTTGACGTCGAAGGGGTTCCGGCGAAGCTGCTCCTTCCACGGCCCGAGCGGGACGCCGGACTGGACCAGCCCCTTCAGCATCCCCACGTCGTTCGTCGTCCAGATGTCGCCCGAGGGGCCGAGGATCATCGCGCCTGTCAGCCGGTCGCCGTGCCAGAGGAGCTTCCGGTACGCCGGCCGGTCGGGGTCGACCGCCAGCATCAGCTCCGCCGCGGGATCGTCCCACCGGCCGAAGCTCGCCACGTCGAGGTGGCAGACCTCCACGATGTTCATGAGGAGGCTGCCGCGGTACGGGACGTCGCGGCCCGCCATGTTGGCCCCGACGACCCGGCCGTGCTCCATCGCCGTCGGCTCGATCGCGTGGACGTCGGGCTGCCCGGTGACGAGGTCCCGGCCCTCGGCCACGTCGCCCGCGGCGTAGACGTTCGGGACGCTCGAGCGGAGGTGGTCGTCCACGACGACGCCGCGGTTCACGCGGACGCCCGAGCCCTGGAGCCACTCGAGGTTCGTGCGGATGCCGGTGGCCATGATCACCACGTCGGCGTCGAGGTCCGCGCCGTCCTTGAAGCGGAGGCGGCGGCGGCCGGCGTGCTGCTCCACCGCCGCCAGCGTCGCGCCGGTGCGGATGTCGACCCCGTGCTTCCGGAGCCAGGCGTCGACCAGCGACGCCCCCTGCGCGTCGATCATCCGCGGCAGGATCTGGGGCGCGATCTCGAGTATCGTGAGCCGCGCGCCGAGCGCGAGGATCGCGTTCAGGATCGTGAAGGCGATGAAGCCCGCGCCCACCATCACCACGTGGCTGCCCGGTCCGATCGCCGCGACCACGCCGCGCGCCTGCTCGAGCGTCCAGAAGCTGTGGACCCCGGGACCGTCCGCGCCCGGCACGGGCGCCCGGACGGCGGACGATCCGGTCGCGACCAGGAGGTCGTCGTACTCGAGCGCCGTCCCGTCGTCGAGCGTGAGCTTCCCCGCCTTGACGTCCAGCGCGGCCGCCCGGCGCCCGAGGTGCGTCGTCACGCCCAGGCGGCCGAGCTTGGCGGGGGTGGCCGTGAAGACGTGCGACTCGGCGATGGTGCGCCCGAGGTAGTACGGGAGGACCATGCGCGAGTAGGGCCGCTCGGCCGAGACCAGGACGATCGTCGAGCGCTCGCCCTCCTCCTGCCGGATCGTGTTGATCGCGTTGTGGCCGGCGGTGCCGCCTCCGACGACGACGTGGCGCGCCGGCATCAGTGGCTCCCGTTCCCGCCGGCCGCCACGAGGGTGCCGGCCGCCCGCGCCGCCGCGAAGTCCCCCAGCCAGTCCGCGGTCTCCGCCTCCTCGTAGAGGATGGCCTGCGTCGGGCACGCGTGGGCGCAGGCCGGGTCGCCGCCGCACAGGTTGCACTTGAAGGCCTTGAGGGTGTCGGGGTTGTAGAACATGGTCCCGTACGGGCAGGCGATCGTGCAGAGCTTGCACCCGACGCACTGGTCGTCGATCACCGCCTTGGCCCCGACCGGCGAGATGACGATCGCGCCGACCGGGCACGCGGTCATGCACCAGCCCTCGGCGCACTGGAAGCACGTGTACGGGGCGTAGCTCGTGTGGCCCTCGAAGGGCGACACGCGGATCACCGACTTGGCGGGCTGGAACGTGCCGGTCTGCACGTACGAGCAGGCCAGCTCGCACCGGAGGCAGCCCGTGCACCGCTCCGGCACGATTCGCAGGACGTTCATGGGGCCCTCGCAGGTTCGGGGTCACCGGATGCGCCGGCAGGATCCCCGGCGCACGGGCGCGATCAACGTGGCCATTGTACTCTCAGTCCCCCGCGGGCCTTCAACCGGGGAGCCGCGCGGCTCAGCGCCGGGCGTCCGGGCTCTCGAGGTAGCGGTCGTCGGGACCGGTGAACGAGAGGCCGCTCGGCGTCCACAGGGCCTCGCCCTCGTCGCGCAGGAAGCGGCCGACCTGCTCCTGCGCCAGCATGGCGACGCGGCCCACGAGGCCCGGGGCGCGGACGGCGAGGAGGAACCCGTGGGGATCGGGCCACTCGGCGCCGGACGCGCGGACGACGCGGTCGGTTCGCACGAGCACCGTGCGATCGCCCAGTTCGCCGGCCCGCACGAGCGTCGCCGTCGTCGGATTCGGCACGACGCGGTCCCCTAGCGCGTACTGGACGAGCACGCGGGCCGGCTCGAGCCCGGGCAGCGGCGACCGCCGGAGGTGGCGTGCGTACGCCACGGGATCCGCGCGCCGGCCCAGCCACTCGGCGCGCGCGAGATACTCCTGGATCGCGAGCGCGCCGGCCGCGGGCGCGAGGACCGGCCCCTCCCCGCGGAGCGGGAGGTCCTCGCGGAAGTCTCCGCCCAGGTTCAGGAGCGGCGGCTCCCGGCGCTCCAGGGCGTCCCTGACGCGCGGCCGGAAGACGGGCGACAGGCGCGCGACCTCGGGCAACGGGCCGCCCGGCACCGCGAGCGCGCCGACCCGCACGCGCGACTCGACCGCGAGGAAGAGCGTGCCGTAGATCCCCCCGAGCGAATGCCCGACGTAGGAGATGGGAGCCCGCCCCGTGTCCGGGACGCCGTCGCCGTCCACGTCGAGCCCGCTCCCGACGGCCCGGACGAGCGCCATGAGATCGACCACCTGCTGGCGGAGGCCGTCCCGGAGGCCCAGCGCCGCGAGGGGCCCGCCGGCCAGCGGCGCGAGCCCCTCGGTCAACTCGATGCGCCCGTCCGCGTCGAGGTCGACGCCGCGGCCGGGGACGCGCACCGCGTGCGTCCGCCCGTCGGCCAGCGCGACGAGGAGCCGACTCCCCGGGCCGCCGCCGTGGCCGACCACCGAGATCGCCACCGTCGCGATCCCCTGGCGCGCCAGGCCGCCCGCGACGAGCAGCGCGCTCGAGAGCATCTCGCCGCCGTAGCCGTGGCCGAACACCGCGAGCGGCCAGCCGCCGGCGGGCGGGCGACCCGCCGGCGTCACCACGACGAAGGGAACGGGATGGTCGACCGCGGCCGGTGGACGGGGCCCGAGGGTCGGGAGCTCCGCGATGCGGCGCTCGGGCGTCAGGTACCAGGGCGACCAGTACCAGCCGATCCCCACTCCCCCGACCGCGTCCCGCGGGAGCGCGTCCAGCGGGAGCGCCTCGTCCCGGAACCCCGCGGGCGCGCCGTCGCCGGCGGGCGCGGCGCCGCTCGCCGCCACGGGACCGACCTGACGGCGGAGGACCAGCCGCGTCAGGCTCGCGCGCGGGAACCACGCGCGCCCGCCGTCCTCGGGCGCCGTCATGAGCGCCGGGGCCGGCGGGCGGCGCTCGAGCGCGTCGCGCGCCTGCTCAAGGAACGCCGAGATGCTCCCGGTGGTGAAGACGGAGGCCACCACGACCCGATCCGTCCGGATGCCCCGCCGCTCGAGCGCGCGGCGGAGGAGGCCGAAGGCCGCGCGGTGCTCGTGGAGCGCGGCCGGCCCGCCCGCCGAGCGGAGGAGCGCCGCGACGCCGGGCGCCGGCTCGATCGGCCGGCCCGTCGAGTCGCGGAGGTCGCGCGTCGCCACGAGCCCGTAGCGCGTCTCCGGCTCGAGAAGGCTCTCGGGGCGCGCGTAGAGGGTGAAGGTGGCGGGATCCCAGACGATGCGGTCCACCCCGGTGAGCTCGGGGGGGCCCGCGGCGAGACGGACCAGGAAGACGCTGCGCGAGCTGACGCTCGCCACGTCGATCGCGCCCGTGAAGCGGAGCGCGAGCCGAGGGTCGAGGTCGAAGCCGTCCAGCTCGGCGAGGAGCCGCAGGTCGTCGCAGACCGAGCGGGCCGGGACGCAGCGCGCGAGCGGATTCGCCACCCTGAGCCCGGTCCGCTGCGCCTTGTCCGGCACGGTGAGCCAGTCGGCGGGGAACGGGCTCGCCGAGCCGGCGTCGAGATCGAGCCGGGCCTCGGTCGGAGGCGGCGCCTTCGCCGGGGCCGCGCCGGCCGGCGCCGCGCCGAGGAGGCCCGCCGCCACGGCGGCTCCCAGGATCCCGGCGAGGAAGCGGGTCGTCATCGCGTCTGCCGGCGCTCTGCGGAGACCGGGCGTCAACCAGGGTACCCTGAGTGACCCGCTCGCCGTCCCCCCGCTCGGCGCGCGTCGCGGCGAGCGGTGCGGAAGCCCGTCCGCCATCGGATGGGCTCAGACGCCGAGGCCGCGCGCGCGCGCTGCGAGCCGGCGGTCCACGTCGTCGATCCGCCCCCGGTAGTCGTCGAGCCAGGCCCGGGCGGCCCCGAGCTCCTCCCGGTAGCGGGCGAGGCTCGCTCCCAGCGGGCCCGGCGCGGGGCCGCCCGGGAGCGTGCGCACGGCGACGAAGTGCTCGGGCGTCGTGTAGCGCCGGAGCTCGGCCTCCCCGAGCTGGGGCGACCGGCCGGCGACGGCGGCGAACGCCTCGGCGAACGCCGCATAGGCCACCGTCGGGAAGCGCTCGCCGCGGTCGAGCATTCCCCGGACGAGCCGCGAGACGATCTCGTGCGCCTGGCGGAACGAGAGGCCCTCCGCGCGGACCAGGGAGTCGGCCAGCTCGGTCGCCGTGATGCAACTCTCGTCGATGTGCCGGCGGACGCGCGCCTCGTCCACGCGCGCGGCGCGGATGAAGCCGGCCAGGAGGCGAAGCGCCCGGCCGCCCGCCTCGAACGCGCCGTAGCCGGCCACCTGGACCTCCCCCTCGGCGTCGTTCACGTCGGTGAACGGCGTGTTGTGGAGCACCGCCAGCGTCGCCCCCGCCCGCCCCGCGGCGAGCGAGCAGAGGAGGCGGAGGTGCTCGACCGCCACGGGGTTCCGCTTCTGCGGCATGATCGAGCTCACCTGCACGTAGGCGTCGGGGACGTGGAGGTGCCCCACCTCGAACCCGGTCCAGGCGTTGAGGTCCTGCGCGAGCCGGCCGAGATGGACGAAGAGGAGCTGGAGCGCGCCGTACACGCTGGTGAGGTAGTCGTCGGCGGCGATGCAGCCGTAGGCGTTCTCCTGCACCCCGGCGAAGCCCAGGAGCTCCGCCATCACCGCCCGGTCCAG
>DATBGA010000088.1:0-17705 GCA_036558225.1 Candidatus Methylomirabilota bacterium
GCCCACTGGGACGACATCGACATCCACGTCCACGGCAGCGTCGTGACGTCGACGGGTCACGGCTTCGCCGGGATGTCCCGGCAGCACCTCCTGGACATCCTGCAGCGCCGCTGCCGGAGCCTCGGTGTCGGGCTCGAGTTCGAAACGGAGGTGCGGGACCTCGCCGCGTACCGCGAGGCGGACCTCATCCTCGCCGCCGACGGGGTCAACAGCGCGATCCGGGCCCGCCACGCCGACCACTTCGGCCGCCAGATCGAGTGGCGGCCCAACCGGTTCGTCTGGCTCGGCACGACCTGCCCGTTCCCCGCCTTCACCTTCCTCTTCAAGGAGGACGTGCACGGGCTCTGGCGGGTGCACGCGTACCGCTACGACGCGCAGCACTCGACCTTCATCCTGGAGACGACCGACGCCACCTGGCGGCGCGCCGGCCTCGACGAGGCGTCCGAGGACGACACTGCGGCGTTCACCGAGGAGCTGTTCGCCGACGAGCTCAAGGGCCACCGCATCCTCAAGAACCGGTCGCTCTGGCGGAACTTCCCGGTGGTCCGGAACGAGCACTGGTCGCAACGCAACGTCGTGTTGATCGGCGACGCCGCCCACACCGCCCACTTCTCGGTGGGGTCCGGCACCAAGCTCGCGATGGAGGACGCCATCGCGCTCAGCCGGGCGCTCGAGCGCCACCGGGAGATCCCGGCGGCGCTCGCGGCCTACGAGGGGGAGCGGCGGACCGAGGTCGAGAGCCTCCAGCGCGCGGCCCAGGTCAGCCTCGAGTGGTTCGAGACGACCGAGCGGTACCAGCGCCTCGAGCCCATCCAGTTCGCGATGAGCCTCCTCACGCGGAGCCTCCGCGTCACCCACGACAACCTCAAGGTTCGCGACCCCCGATTCGTCGCGACGGTGGACCGGTGGTTCGCGGAGGGCGCGGCGCGGCAAAGCGGCATCCCGCTGGCGCCCACCCCGGCGCCGCCTCCCCCGCCGATGTTCACGCCCTTCCGGCTCCGGGACCTGGTCCTGTCGAATCGCATCGTCGTGTCGCCGATGTGCCAGTACTCGGCGGAGGACGGCACCCCGAACGACTGGCACCTCGTCCACCTCGGCAGCCGCGCGGCGGGCGGCGCCGCCCTCGTCGTCGCCGAGATGACCGACGTGAGCCGGGAGGGCCGGATCAGCCCGGGCTGCACGGGGATGTACAAGCCCGAGCACGTCGACGCCTGGCGGCGCGTCGTCGACTTCGTCCACCGCCACACGCCGGCGCGCATCGCCCTCCAGCTGGCCCACGCCGGGCGCAAGGGCTCGACGCGCCGGATGTGGGACGGGATCGACGAGCCGCTCCCGGAGGGCAACTGGCCCCTGGTGTCGGCGTCGCCGCTCCCGTACTTCGCGCACAGCCAGGTCCCGCGGGAGATGACCCGCGCCGACATGGACCTGGTGCGAGACCAGTTCGTCCAGGCGACGCGGATGGCCGAGGCCGCGGGATTCGACATGCTCGAGCTCCACATGGCCCACGGCTACCTGCTGGCGAGCTTCATCTCGCCGCTCACCAACCTCCGCCCCGACGCGTACGGCGGGGTCCTCGATCGCCGGCTCCGGTTCCCGCTCGAGGTCTTCGACGCGGTCCGGGCCGCCTGGCCGGCCGGCAAGCCGATCTCGGTCAAGATCTCGGCCACCGACTGGGCGGCGGGCGGCACGACCGCCGACGACGCGGTCCGGATCGCGGCGCGGCTCCGCGCGCACGGCTGCGACGCCGTCACCGTGTCGACCGGCCAGACCGTGGCGCACCAGAAGCCCGTCTACGGACGCCTCTACCAGACGCCGTTCAGCGACCGCATCCGGCACGAGGCGGGGATCCCTACGATGACGGTCGGCAACCTCGCCACCTACGCGGACGCCAACTCGATCCTCGCCGCCGGGCGGGCCGACCTCTGCGTCCTCGCCCGCGGCCACCTCTACGATCCCTACTGGACGCGCCACGCCGCCCGCGAGCAGGGCTTCGACCTTCCGTGGCCCGACCAGTACGTGTCCGTCAAGAGCTTCACCCCACGGGCGCGCTAGCCGCCCGACCGCCCGCCGCGCCGTCGCGGCGCGCGCGATGGAGCGTGGTCGCGGCGCTGCTCGCCCTGGCGGCCGTCGTGCGGCTCGCTGCGGTGTTCTACGAGAACATCTCCGGCGACGACGCGACGGTCGGCGTGATGGCGAAGCACATCCTGCGGGGCGAGAACTGGCCCGTGTTTTTCTATCGCGAAGCCTACATGGGCTCGCTGAACGGCTTCCACATGGTGCCGGCGCTCTTCGTGTTCGGGCCCTCCGTCCTCCTGGTGCGGCTGAACGCGGTCGCCTGGTCGCTGCTGTTCCCGCTGGGCCTCTACGTCCTGGCGCGGCGGGTCTACGACGAGTCGGCGGCGCGGGTGACGCTTCTCCTCGCGGCGGTGCCGCCCTTCCTCCTGACGTACTACAGCACGGTCGCGGAGCCGCACTTCGAGACGAACACGTTCGGGGTGGTCCTGCTGCTGCTGGCCCTCGGAGCCCTCGACGCGCCGACCGAGCCCGGCCGTGTGCGGGTTCTCGCGTGCCTGGGGCTGGTCGCGGGGCTCGCGTGCTGGACGAACATGAAGACGCTGGTCGTGCTGGGCCCGATCCTGCTGCTCCTGCTAGCGCGGGACCCGCGCCTGCCGCTCCGCCGCGGGGGCTGGCTCCTCGCCGCCGGGTTCGTCGTCGGCAACCTCCCGGCCTGGCTCTTCTATCTCACGCAGCCCGATCCGGGGCAGGGCAACCTCGGCTCCGCGCGCCGGTTCCTCGAATCGGACATCGATCTCTCGTGGGCCCGCATGTCGGAGTTCCTCGCCAACGCCGTGCCGCTCGTCGTCGGGACGTACTACTGGGAGCCCGAGACGCCACTCCGACGCCTGGCCCTCGGGCTGTGCGGCGCCTTCTACGTCGCGGCGGTGCTTCTCGCGGGCGCGGAGGCGCTCCGCGCGCTCCGCGGGAGGACGCCGACGCGCCGCGCGTGGGGAATCTGGCTCCTCCTGCTGACGCTCTGCGCCACCTACGCGGCGCTCTACGGGTCCACGTTCAACCTCCTCCGGCAGATGTCGCGGGGCCGCTATCTCCTGCCGGCCTACATCCCGCTCCTGCTGTTCCTGGGCGCGGCGATCGCCCGCCTCGCGCGGCGATCGCGCCTGGCCGCTGGCGCGATGCTGGCGATCGTCCTCCTGTTCCACCTGTGGACCAATCTCGGCTACTTCTGGCCCCTCCGGCCGGCAGAGCGCGCGCGACGCGCCGCCGAGATGGCCGCGCGGGCGGCGCTCGCCCAGCGCCTCCAGACCCGGCCCGCCGAGGCGCTCCTCGTGGACGACCCCATGGAGAGCTTCCGCTGGCAGTTCCTCCTGAGCCGCTCGCGCATTTCCGCGCTCACGTCGGAGATCTACTATCCCTCCGCGGCCCCGGCCGACGCGGCGGATCGCGTGGCGATCCTGGCGACCCGACGCGCCGCGCGGATCCCCGGCGAGCTCGAGGCGATCGGCGCGACCGCAACGGCGACCTCGTTCGGCGAGGAACAGCTCTACGAGAACGTCATGATCCCGAGCCGGTCGTACCGGCTCGTCCCCCGGGCGGGCTGGCGGGCCCTTGGGGAGCCGGATGTCGCGCCGGCCTCGGTCGCGGACGGTGACCTCGGCACCGCCTGGCCCGCGCGGCGGTTCGACCGATCGGAGAACGGCCAGCTCGTGCTGGACCTCGGCGCGCCCCAGTCGATCGCGCGCCTCGTCGTCTGGCCGACGGCGACGACCGACCTGATCGTGCCGCTCGAGATCGCGGGCTCGCTGGACGCGAGCGCGTGGCAGCGGCTGGGCGTCACGCCGGCGCAGGTCGCGCAGCCGGTGTTCGTCGTCGGGCAGCGGCCGCTCTTCCGGCCGCGCAACGGCTGGCTCGAGCTGGACGTGGCGCCGCAGCGGGTCCGCTACCTGCGCATCCGCCCGGTCGAGCCGGGCTCGGTCGGGGTGGGGATGGTCGGGGAGCTCTTCGCCTACGAGGCCGTCGACCCGCCGGTGGAGCAGGGGGTGAACCTGGAGGCGCTCCTCCGCCTCGTCCATGGGCGGGGCGTGACGCGGCTCCTGGCCGACCCGGTCGTCTCCGCCCGGGTCGCGCTCGTGACGGCGGGGGCGGTCGCCACCCTGCCGGCCAACGGCGTGCTCAACAGTCACGGGTTCTCGCCTCCGATGCAGCTCCTCGCGCGCCTCCGGCTCCGCGAGACGGACGCGGCCTTGGTGCCCGCGGAGGACGCTGCGGAGCTGCGCGAGCGGCTCGAGAGAGCGGGTCTGCCCGTCACGTCGGAGCCGGTCGGGTCCTACGTGCTGTTCCAGCCCGCCGCGCCGCTGGCCACGTCGGGCCGCTGCCGGCCGACCGACTGGCGCGTAACGGCCGAGGCGCCCGAGCCGGACGGCCGCAGCGCGCGCTACATCGTCGAAGGGCGCCTCGCGGAGCCGGCGCGTCTCACCGCGATCCGCCTCGAGCACCCGCGGGTCTCGACGCGGCTGGCGGCGATCATCGGGGTCGAGCTGTCCGACGACGGGCGCGCGTGGCGGGCGGCGGACGGCGCGAGGCCCGTGCCGGAATGGGCGTGGGCGGGGCGGACGCTCTTCGCGTTCTCGGGCGGGGCGACGGAGCTCGCGATGGGCGGCGCGCCCGCGCGCGCGGTGCGGGTGGAGGTGCGGCTGCCCTACCGGGGCGCGGGGGCGATCACCTCGCTCTGCGTGCGCGTCCCGGGGTAGCCGTCAAGGTCGAGCAGTCAGGCGGCCGGCGCCTGGCCGCGGCGGAGCCAGTAGTGGTCGGGGCGGCGGGCGACGCGCTCGGCCAGGAGACGCGTCGCGCGCTCGGCGTCGCCGGCGCGGAAGCAGGCCTCGAGCAAGGTGTCGTGGAAGACATCGCGCTGGGCTCGGCTCCCGCCGAGCTCCACGATTCGCGGGCCGAGCGGCTCGATCCGGTCGATGGCCGTCCGGTACTCCCGGCGCGCGAACGCCTGGACGCCCTCGACCAGCGGGATCAGCACCTCGCCGACGAGCCCGGTGGTGTCCTTCCTGGCGCGCTGCCGCAGCATCCCCATCTGGGTCTCCGCGGTCGCCCAGTCCCCGGCGCCGGCGAGGGCCATCGCGAGGTGCGCGGCGTGGAACAGGAGGCCTTGCCGGTCGAGCCGCTCCCGCGCGATCGCGGCGAACGGCCGCCACCGGGCGCCGACCGGGAGCCCGAACAGATCCTGGCGCCAGAGGAGCGCGATCGAGTCGTGGAGGTCGCCGGCGATGGACGAGGGAGCCCGCTCGAAGGCCGCCCGCGAGATCCCGACGGCGCGCGCGTAGCTCCCGCGCGAGAGGTGCATCAGGGCCAGGTGCCACACGAGATGATTGCGGAACCAGTTGAGGTGCTGGCAGGGGTGGATGGCCGGCGGCAGGCGGTCCACCCCCTCGTCGAACGCGGCCAGCTCGTAGAGGGCATGGGCGAGCGCGTGGATCGCCCAGGCATCCCGGGGATTCCGCGCCATCGCGGTCTCCGCCGCGCACACCGCTTCCCGGCACCGATCGGCCTGCTCGAGGGCGAAGGCGTGAAGTCCGAGGACGAAGGAGTCGCCGCCGTAGACTGGCAGGACGCGGGTCGTCAGCTGGAGGATCTCCGGGAAGCGGCCCTGCCAGAACCAGACGAAGTAGAGGCGCTGGAGGACGACGGCGTCCCGGGGCCACGCGGCGAGGTGCTCCAGCATCTGCCGCTCGGCGGGGGCCGGCCGGCCGCCCACCAGGAGCGCGACGGCCTCGACGTGACTCCGCTCCCGCGCCGTCTGGGTGGCCACGGCGGCGCGCGCGGCCTCCGCCGCCTCCCGCGCCGGCCCGAAGCGTTCCTCGAGAAACAGGCAGACGGCCGCGCCCGCGTGGGCCAGGGCCAGGCCGGGATCGAGCGCCGCCGCCTCGCGGAACGTGTCGAGCGCGTCCCGGCCCCAGCCGAGCAGCCCGCGCACCCCCTCGTCGTACCGGGAGAGGGCGGCGGCCGTGACGGCCGTGGCCGGGAGCCCGTACGCGTCGGCGGTCATTGGGCTGCGGCCGTGCGTGAGTCCATCGGTTTGGGCTGGGTCACAGACCCGGCTCGTCCAGGCGACCGAGCCAGGCGCCCGCCACGACGTTCCGCAGCATCTGGACGGTCCCGCCGCCGATCGTGAACATCCGGGCGTCGCGCACCATCCGCTCGAGCGGGAGGTCGCGCGAGTAGCCGCTCGCGCCGAAGACCTGGAGGGCGTCGTTCGTGACGCGCAGGGCCATCTCGCTCGCCTGGATCTTGGCCATCGCCGCCTCCACCATGTCGGGCAGCCCGTGTCCCGCGTTGGCCGCCGCGCGGTAGACGAGCTGCCGCGCGGCCTCGACCTGGAGCGCCATGTCGGCGACCATCCAGCGGAGCCCCTGGAAGTGCCCGATGGGCCGGCCGAACTGCTCGCGCGCTCCCGCGTACCGGACCGCGGCCTCGAGCGCGCCCTGGGCGAGCCCGAGCGCCACCGTCGCGGCGCCGAGACGCTGGCCGTTGTAGGCCGCCATGAGGTGCTTGAAGCCGCCGGCCGGGAGGAGGAGGTTCTCGTCGGGGACCCGGCAGCGGTCGAAGACGACCTCGCCCTCCGGGATGCCGCGCATGCCCATCGCCCGTTCCCGTCGGGCGACGACCAGCCCCGGAGTGTCGGCCTCGACGATGAGGGCGCCGATCCCCGCGGCTCCGGGAATGCCGTCGAAGCGGCAGAAGACGACGTAGGTGTGGGAGACGCCCGCGCCCGTGATCCAGCGTTTCGCCCCGGTCAGGACCCAGGCGTCGCCGTCGCGCTCGGCCCGCGTGTCGAGCTCGGTCGCCGCCGAGCCGGCCGCGGGCTCGGTGATGGCGATCGCCGGCTTGTCTCCGCGGACCACGCGCGGCAGGTACTTCCGCTTCTGCGCCTCGGTGCCGTGGTGGACGATCGCGCCGACCGGGCCCAGGTTCGAGTCGACGAGGAGGCGCCCGGTCACGCCGCACACGCGCGCGACCTGCTCGATCACCAGGATCACGTCGAGGAGCGCGCGGCCCTGGCCGCCGTACTCGGCGGGGATCGTCATGCCCATGAACCCGGCCTCGACGAGCTGCTTGACGTTCTCCCAGGGGTACTCCTCGCGCTCGTCCCAGCGCGCCGCCCGCTCGCGGAGCTCCTGGTCGGCGAGCCCGCGGGCGCGCGCCCGGACGGCCTCTTGCTCCGCGGTCAGGGGAAAGCGCATCCGGTCCTCCTGCGCATCACGGTGACGCGTCCCACGACAGTCGCGACTGTAGGGCGGGCCGCCCGCCCGGGTCAAGGCGGCGCACGCCTTCGGGGACGGCGTTCGTGATCCGGGCGTGACGCCGGGCGCGACCGCGTGTCGCCGCGAGCCGCGCGGGCGGGAACGCCCCGGTCGGCCGGCGCGTTACACTGGGGAGACCCGCGCGCCTGGAGGCGCGCCCGTCCGGTTGGAGGACACATCATGGATGGACGATGGTCGACCTCGGGAACGCTCGCAGCGTGGGCCATGGGAGCGGGGTTCGCCGCTTTGCTGCTCCTGAGCTGTCCGTCGGGAGCGAGCGCCGATGGCGCCGGCGGCGGAGGTGGAGGTGGCGGTGGCGGCGGTCCGAGCGACATGCCTGCCAAGCCCGCGGACCCAGACTACACCGCCGGCGTGAAGGCGATCGAGGCCGAGAAGTACGCCGCCGCGATCCCGCTCCTCCAGAAGGCGATCGCCCGGGACGGGACGAATCCGGACGCCTACAACTGGCTCGCCTACGCCACGCGCCGGAACGGCGATCCCGCCGCCGCGATCCCGATCTACCAGAAGGCGCTGGCCCTCGATCCCAAGCACCGCGGCGCCCACGAGTACATCGGCGAGGCGTATCTCACCCTCGACGACCTGCCGAAGGCCAAACAGCACCTCGCACAGCTCGACAAGCTCTGCTTCTTCCCGTGCTCGCAGTACCGGGACCTCAAGAAGGCGGTCGAGGCGTACGAGAAGAGCGGCGGCAAGGTCAAGCCGGTCGCGTCCCACTGAGCCCGGTCCCCACGTCGTCCTGACCGACGCGCCCCGCGGCCGGGGCCCCGGTGCGTCCGTCGGCCGGCGCGGGCGGTGGTAGACTGCCGTCGGCCGCCCTTGCGATCCGCCCGGGCGACCACCCAGATCGCCGATGACCGAGCCGACCGGCCGCCCCATGGTTCCGGAGGACCTCCTCCGGATCCGCTTCGTCGGCGACCCCCAGCTCCATCCTGACGGGCGGCGCATCGCCTTCGTCGTCACCACGCTGTCCGAGGCGCGGGACGAGTATCTCTCCACCATCTGGATCGTGGACGTGGAGGGCGGCGATCCGCGTCCCTTCACCCGGGGGCCGCGGCGCGACACCGCGCCTCGCTGGTCCCCGGACGGTCGCTGGCTCGCCTTCGTGTCCGAGCGGGAGAAGAGGAGCCAGGGCCAGCTCCACGTGATGCCGGCGGACGGGGGCGAGGCCCTGCGTCTGACCGACCTCAAGCCCGGCGTGACGAGTCCCACCTGGTCGCCGGACGGTCGCTGGCTCGCCTTCGTGTCGCGGGTTGGTGGATGGGAGGAGCCGGCGGACGAGGAGGAACGCGAGCGGTCGAAGCCACCGCGCGTCATCGACATCCTCAAGTACAAGTCCAACGGGGTGGGGTTCGTCTACGACCGGCCGCAGCAGATCTTCGTGGTCGCGCGTGAAGGCGGCCCGCCGCGTCCGCTGACGTCGGGCGCGTTCGAGAATCGCCACCCGACGTGGGCGCCGGACAGCCGGCACCTTGCCTTCGTGTCGGCCCGTCACGCCGAGCGTGACGAGGACGGGGCGGCCGACGTCTTCGTCGTGTCCGTCGACGGCGGCGAGCCGCGCCAGCTCACGCGGACCGAGGGGCCGGCGTCCTCGCCGGCGTTCTCGCCCGACGGGCGGACGATCGTCTACCTCGGTCACGCCGATCCGCGCGGCGTGTCGCGCCACTCCCGGGTGTACACGGTGCCCGTGGAGGCCGGCCCGCCGGTGTGTCGCACTGCGGCCTTCGATCGGAACTGCGAGTCGATGATGGACGCGGTCGGGCCCCAGTGGATCGGGCCGGCCGGCGCGCTCCTCTTCCAGGCGGACGACGAGGGCGACGCGCCGGTCTACCGGCTCATGACCACGAGCGACGGCGCGCCGGAGCGTCTCATCGGCGGGACCCGCCAGGTCACCGGCTTCTCTCCCTCGGCCGACGGCGCGCGCATCGCATTCACCGCCACGGACGACGCCTCGCCGGCGGAGGTGTTCGTCTGTCGCGCCGACGGGACCGGCGAGCGCCGGCTCACGGATCTCAATCGCGAGTGGAAGGCGGAGGTCGCGCTGGCGCGCTCGGAGCGCTTCCGGTTCGAGCGCGCGGGTTTCACGGTCGACGGCTGGGTCATGCCCCCGTTCGACCGGAAGCCGGGCCGGCGCTACCCGGTGCTCCTCAACATCCACGGCGGGCCCGCGAGCCAGTACGGCCACCGCTTCTTCGACGAGTTCCAGGTGTACGCCGGCGCTGGCTACGCGGTCGTGTACGTGAACCCCCGGGGGAGCCGCGGCTACAGCGAGGCGTTCGCGCGGGCGGTCGTCGGAGACTGGGGCGGCGGTGACTATGAGGACGTCATGGCCGGCCTCGATGAGGCCCTGCGCCGGTTCGACTTCCTCGATCCGGCGCGGCTCGGCGTCATGGGCGGGAGCTACGGCGGCTTCATGACGAGCTGGATCGTCGGCCACACCGGCCGCTTCCGGGCCGCATGCTCCGAGCGCGCCGTCAACGCCATGTGGAGCATGTACGGGACCAGCGACATCGGCTTCTGGTTCCAGGAAGCCCACGGGCTCGGTCGGCCGCCGTGGGAAGACCTCAAGTGGTACCTGGAGCGCTCGCCCCTCTCGTACGCGCGCGACATCCGCACGCCGCTTCTGATCCTCCACTCGGAGAGCGACCTCCGCTGTCCGATGGAGCAGGCCGAGCAGCTCTACGTGGCGCTCAAGAAGCTCAAGCGCACGGTCCGCTTCGTGCGGTTCCCCGACGAGAACCACGAGCTCTCGCGCTCCGGCCGGCCGCGCCACCGGCTCGCGCGCTTCCGGATCCTGCTGGAGTGGTTCGCGGAGCACCTGCCCCCGGGGCCGTCCTGAGGGACGCGCCCCTGGACGGGCTCGGCCTCGACGCCCGCGTCCGGCCGTGAAGCGGCTCGTCCTCGTGGGCGGCGGCCACGCCCACCTTCGCGTTCTGGCCGATCTCGCCGCCCGGCCGCTGCCCGGCGTCGAGACGACGCTGGTGTCGCCCTCGACCCTCCACCACTACTCCGGCATGGTGCCAGGCTTCCTCCAGGGCGCGTATCCCGAGGCGGCCCTGACGATCGACCTCGCGTCGCTCGCCGCCCGCGCCGGCGCGGGGCTCGTCGAGGCCGCGGCCGGAGGGATCGACGTCGGCGGGCGCACGGTGGACGCGGGTGGGGCGCGCCTTCCGTTCGACGCCCTGTCGCTCGACGTCGGCGCCGCGCCGGCGGGCCTCGACGTCCCGGGCGCGCGGGAGCACGCGCTGACCGTCCGGCCCATGCGCGAGGCGGTCGCCCTCCGGACGCGGATCGACGGCCTGGCGAGCCCGGCGCGACGCGGCCCGGTGCGCGTCACGGTCGTGGGCGCCGGGGCCGGCGGCGTCGAGGTGGCGCTGGCCATCCACCGGCGCATCCGGGAGGCGGGGCTGCGGCCGGAGGTGTCGCTCGTCGAGGCGGGCCCGGAGGTGCTGCCGGACTACGCGGCGCCCGTGCGCCGGCGGGCGGGGGACATCCTCGCGCGGCGAGGCATCGCGGTCGCGGTGGGCAGCGAGGTGAGCCGCGTGGAGGCGGGCGCCGTTCAGCTCGCAAACGGAACGCGCTCCGCCGCCGACCTCGTGGTCTGGCTCGCGGGCGCTGCCGGCCCCGCCGTGCTCGCCGATTCCGGGCTTCCGCTGGACGCGCGAGGCTTCCTGCTCGTCGACGCCACGCTTCGCGCCGTCGGTCACGCGCCCGTCTGGGGCGCGGGGGACTGCGTGACGCTGGCGGACCACCCGGACACCCCGAAGGCGGGCGTGTACGCCGTCCGCCAGGGGCCGGCGCTCGCGCGAAGCCTTCGCGCCGCCCTCGGCGACGGCAGGCCCAGGGCCTACTCGCCCCAGCGGACGTTCCTGTCCCTCCTCAACACCGCCGACGGCAAGGCCCTCCTCCGCTGGCACGGCGTCGTCAGCCACTCGCGCGTCGCGTGGTGGCTCAAGGACCGGATCGACCGGCGCTTCGTTCGCCGCTACCGCCCGCCCGCCTGAGTCCCTCTTGCGCGATCGGGGACGGGCGGCCTACCGTGGACTCTCTGCCCGCGAACGCTCCCGACGGAGGGAGGACGCCGAGTCATGGGACGTCGAGCGCTGTTCTGGTCCGGCGCGGTGCTGCTCGCGCTCGTCGTTCAGCAGAGCGCGGTCTGGTGGTTCGGACCCGACGCCAACCGTTGGCTCGGGGCAGCTCTCCTGATCGTCATCCTACTCTCGGTGCCGGCGGTGCTCCTGGGGAGCCGTGTCGAGGGGACGAGCCGGTGGCGGCGCTGGCGCGAGGCGCGTCGCCGCGCCGTGAAGCACCACCGGAGCTGACCCGCCCGTCCGGCTCGTTTCCCGGCGGCGCTCCGTAGTACCAGCGGCCGAGGCGGGCCGGATCGACGCCGCAGAGGTGGAGGAAGCGCAGCGTCCACATCAGGATGATCGTGCGCGCCACTCCGTCGCGCTCCCATCGCCGCGCGGAGGTCGTTACGCGGAGTCCCAGCGGGGCGAGGCGGCCGGCGCGCTTCAACCGCCGAGTCAGCTCGATGTCCTCCATGAGCGGGATCTCCGGGTAGCCGCCCAGCCGCTCGAACCGGGCGCGCCGGACGAAGATCGCCTGGTCCCCCGTGCAGATGCCCGTCAGGCCCGAGCGAAAGTTCATGAGCGCGGCGATCAGCCGGAACGCGATTCCCGGATGGTCGAAGCGGATGTCGAAGCGGCCGTAGGCGACCGCGGGGTCGGCGAGAGCGCGCCGGACGGCGTCGACCGCCCCGGCCGGCAAGCGCGTGTCGGCATGGAGGAACAGGAGGATCTCACCCGTCGCGGCGGCGGCGCCCGCGTTCATCTGGCGCGCCCGGCCGCGCTCGCTCGACACCAGCCGGGCGCCCGGGGCGCGGGCGGCGATTCCCGCGCTCCCGTCGCGGCTCCCGCCGTCCGCGACGACCACCTCCGCGCCGGGGCACTCGCGGGCCAGTTCCGCCAGCAGGGTCTCGAGACGGTCGGCCTCGTCGAGGACGGGGATGACGATCGACAGCGTCACGATGCGGTGTCTCCGCGGTCGGGGGCCAGGAGGTCCTTGGCCGCGGAGCTCCGGCGCGTGAGCCAGCGGGGCGCGAGCGAGACGAGGACGATCAGGAGGGCGGCAAGAGCAAGGCTCCAGGCGATCCGGGTCGAGCCGCCGCCCCCGGAGAGCGCGCCCCCGGCCAGGGTGAAGGCGATCGTGCCCGGCAGCATGCAGATCGCGGACACGCCGACGTACGTCCAGAAGGGAACCCGCGTCAGGCCGTACGCGAAGTTCTGCAGGTTGAAGGGGAAGAGCGGGACCAGGCGCGTGACCATCAGGATGCGCCAGCCGTGGCGCTCGACGGCGGCGTCGATCCGCGCGATGCGGGGGCTGCCGGCCCGCCAGCGCTCCACGGTGTCCCGAGCCAAGTGCCGGGCGACGAGGAACGCGAGCGCCGCCGCGAGGGTGGCCGCGGTCCACGTGTAGACCGTCCCCCACACGGGTCCGAACGCGAGGCCGCCCAGGAGCGTGAGAGGGAGCGCCGGCACGAAGAGGAGCTCCGCCACCACATATCCCCCCACGTACAGCAGGGGCCCCCAGGCGCCGTAGCTCTCGATCGCCGCTCTCAGGCGGACCAGCCGCTTCGGCCGCACCCACTCGTGGAGCCCGAGCGCCCACGCGAGGACCGCAACCGCGACGAGACCGAGCGCGAGGAGCGCCAGCCGTCCCGCGCCTCCGGGCCGCGTCTGGCTCACCGTGTCCATCGGAGCCAGGTCCCGAGCGCCGCGCTCACGACGGGCGTCAGGCGCGTCCGCCGATGCTGGTCGGCGAGGTGGCGCACCGCCTCCGCCTGCGTGGGGTAGGGGTGAATCACCCCCGACAGCCGGCCGAGCCCGATCCCGGCGACGATGGCCAGCGTCACCTCGCTGATCAGGTCACCCGCCCGCGTGGCCACGATGGTCGCGCCGACGATGCGGTCGGTGCCGCGCCGCACATGCACCTTGGCGAAGCCCTCGGTCTCGCCGTCGGTGAGCGAGCGATCCACGTCCTCGAGGGAGCGCACGAGGGTGTCGATTGCGACCCCGCGCTCGCGCGCCTCCCGCTCGTTCCAGCCGACGCGGGCCACCTCGGGATCCGTGTAGGTGCACCACGGCATGACGAGCCGGCTGACCCGGCGGCGGCCGGTGAGCCCGAAGAGCGCGTTCTGGACGACGATCCGCGCGGCGGCGTCGGCGGCGTGGGTGAACTTCCACCCGAGGCATACGTCCCCGGCGGCGTAGATCCGGCGATTGGTCGTCCTGAGGTAATCGTCCACCACGACCCCCTCGCGCGTGTGCCGGACCCCGGCGGCCTCGAGACCGAGCCCCTCGACGTTCGGCACGCGGCCGGTCGCGACGAGGATCTCGTCGGCCGCCACGGCTGCCTCCCGGGCGCCGTCCCGGTAGCGCAGGACCTTGCCCGCCGTCTCGCGCGCGACGCCGGCGATCGCGGCGCCCAGGACCAGCCGCACCCCGTCTCGGACGAGCGCCTGCCGGACGATCTCGGCCGCGTCCGGATCCTCGCGCGGCAGGAGCTGCGGCGCGTCCGTCAGGAGGGTCACCTCCGCGCCGAGGCGGCGAAGCGCCTGGGCCAGCTCGCACCCGATCGGGCCGCCGCCCACGACCGCCAGGTGCCCCGGCCTCTCGGTCAGCTCGAAGACG
The DNA here is from genome assembly GCA_036558225.1 of Candidatus Methylomirabilota bacterium. GTDB lineage: Bacteria > Methylomirabilota > Methylomirabilia > Rokubacteriales > DASRDR01 > DASRDR01. The sequence continues at coordinate 14,036 of DATBGA010000088.1, forward strand.
GTCTCGCTCGTGAGGAAGCCGGTCTCGGCCAAGCCCGGGATCGGCGGGTGCCCCGGTCGCGCCCCGGTGGCGACGACGGCCCGGGCGAAGCGGAGGGACCGGCCGGCCACGGCCAGCGTGTCGGGCCCGGTGAACGCCGCGTCGCCCAGGAAGACGTCGACCCCGAGCTCGCGACTGAAGCGCCAGGCCGAGTCGTGGGGGCTGATCTCCGCGCGGATCCGCCGCACCCGCTCCATGACGGCGCCGAAGTCGACCGCGACGCCGCCCGGAATTTTCACGCCGAGCGCCGCGGCCTCGCGGAGCTCGCCGATGGCGCGCGCGGACCGGATCATGGCCTTCGAGGGGACGCATCCCGTGACCAGGCAGTCGCCGCCCATGAGATGCCGCTCGATGAGGGCCACGCGGGCCCCGAGGCCCGCCGCGACCGCCGCGGTCACGAGCCCCGCCGTCCCCGCGCCGACCACCACCAGGTTGTAGCGCGGGGCCGGCTCCGGGTTCCGCCAGCCGGGCGGGTGGACGTTCTGGATCAGCGCGCGGTTGTGCGCGTCGTCCGGGAGCAGCGCCGGCGGAGGGCTCACGTCGTGGCGCCGCCGCAGGAGCTCCCGGCGCCCGCCGTGCACCCGAAGCAGTGGCGCGCGGTGCGGACCCGGCGGGCCTCGAGCCAGGCCGGGTCGAGGTCCCGCACGTGGGGGCGCCGGCCGGGAGGGGCCTCGACCGTGAGGTCGAGCATCTGGTTGAAGTCGCAGTCGTGGAGGGTCCCGTCCCAGGCGACCGAGATCGTGTTGCGGCACATGAGCCCCGGCACCGTTGCCGGGTTGAAGGTCTCCACCAGCCGCTCCATGTACGCCTGGAGATTGCCGCTCTCCACGAGCCAGTCGAGGAACCGGCTGATCGGCATGTTCGCGAGCGTGAGGAGGTGGTCGAACGTGACGCCGTGGTGGCGGGCGAGCCCTGCCTTCCAGTCGCGCTCGAGCGAGGCCTGCGATCCGGGCAGGAACGCGCCGACGGGATTGCTGACGAGCGTCAGCCGGCGCCCGGGGTCACCCCGTCCGTAGCCCGCTGCGTTCAGTCGCCTCAGCGCCTCGATCGACCGGTCGAAGGTGCCTGCCCCTCGCTGCGCGTCCGTGTTGAGCCGGCGAGAGTGGGGGAGGGAGCAGACGACCTCGACGCCGCGCGCGCCGAGCCATTCAGGCAGGTCCGCGTAGCGCGGGAGCAGGAGGATCGTGAGGTTGCAGCGGTCCATCACGTGCTTGCCCCGCGCTACCGACTGGTCGACCAGATAGCGGAAGTGTGGGTTCAGCTCGGGCGCCCCGCCGGTGATGTCGACGGTGTGGGCGGCCGTCCGGTCGAGGGCCATGAGGCAGAGGTCGACCGTCGCCCGGTCCATGTTCTCCGCCACCCGGTCCGGCCCGGCGTCGACGTGGCAGTGGCGGCATGTCATGTTGCAGAGGCGGCCCACGTTGATCTGGAAGATCTCGATCGGCCCCGGCGTGAGCTTGCCCCAGCCGCATCCAGCGAGGGCTGCGTCGAAATCGCCGCCCGGGAGCGGCACCGCGTCGAGGAGGCGGAGCTGCGCCGCCGTCGACGCGAGCGGGGAGCCGCGGGCGCGGAGGCTCCGGGTCCCCTTTGGGCCGGCGGCGGGGCTCGCGAGGTCGAACTCGAGGGCGTGCGCGTCCGCGTCCGGCGGCGTCACTCCGCCATCCCCGCGTGCCGCGCGTGCTCGAGCATCTGGACGCCGTGGACCAGCGAGGCGCCGCCCCGGATGGCCGAGGCCACGTGGACCGCTTCAGTCATCTGCTCGAGGTCGGCACCCTTCTCGAGACACGTCGTCGTGTACGCGTCGATGCAGTACGGGCACTGGACGGCGTGCGCGACGCCCAGGGCGATCAGCGCCTTCTCGCGCTCGCCGAGGGCGCCCTCGGCGAAGACCGCGTTGTACCAGGCGAAGAACTTCTCGGCGAGGTCCGGGCTCCCCTGGGCGATGGTGCCGAACTTCCCGAGATGCTCGGGCGCGTAGTAGCTCCCCATTGATGGTCCCCCTCTGATCTGTGAACGGACTCTTCGATCGGTCCGATCCGTCCCGGTCCTCGAGATGCGGCCAGCCGGCGCGCTGACTTCACGCGGGTCGGGGCCGTCACTCCGGTCCGACGGCCCCGGTCGGCGGGCTCCAGGGCGGAGGGATGAGCCGGCGCCGCCCGTCGCTCGCGAGCCTGACGCCCGGAGCGCCCGGGGCGAGGTCCCGGTCCCAGAGCTTGCAGGTCACCTGCTTGTGCCGCTGGTCCAGGCCCTCGCAGTAGTTAGTGAACTCACAGCGACGGACGAGGTGCCCGTAGCCGAGGCGGATCTTCCGGAACCAGTCCGGGTCGGCAAGGGTCTGCCGGGCGGCCGCCACGATGTCCGCCTCTCCCCGCGCCAGGATGCCCTCCGCCTGGTCGAAGGTCGAGACGCCGCCGCTCGTCACGACGGGGATCCGATGGCCCGCTGCCCGGAGGCCGGCCCGGATCGCGGCCGCGAGCGGGACGTTCCGGCCGAACGGCCCGCGCGCGTCGGAGATGACGGTGGGCATGCACTCGTAGCCGGAGTCGCCCGTGTACGGGTAGACCGCCTCGCCGACCTTCGGCTGCTTGGCGTCCTCGAAGCGGCCGCCCTTCGACACCGACAGGTAGTCGGCGCGTCCCTCGGCGAAGCGGATCCCGAACCACACCGCGTCGTCCACGTCGTTGCCCCCCGCCACCACGTCGTGGCCGAGGTAGCGGATGCCGACCACGTAGTCGGCGCCGACGCGGCTCCGGACCGTGTGGAGTACCTCGAGGGGGAGCCGCGCCCGCGCCGGACGCCCCCCGCCGTAGCCGTCCGTCCGGTGGTTCATTCGCGAGAGGAACGACGCCATCGTGTAGGCGTGGGCGTAGTGGAGCTCGACGCCGTCGAACCCGGCCTGGCGCGCGCGCGAGGCGGCCTCGGCGAAGAGGCCCGGCAGCGCCCGCGGCAGGTCGCGGATGTGCGGCAGGTCGAGGTCCCCGACCCGCTCGCGGTAGCCGTAGTCGAGCGATTCCAGCTCGCGTGCCGTGAGGACGGCCTCGACGAGCGCGCGCCCGGCCCCGGCGAGGTGCGCCCGCACCTCGGCGTCCGGCGTCGCGGCGACGTCCTGCCAGCGCGCGTCGCCGAGCGCCTCGGCGAGGCGCCGCCGGAGGCCGTCCCCGATCGCGAGATAGCGCGCGAAGAACGTGGCCGGCTCGGGGCGCCGCCGGACGGCGATGAAGTCGATGACCTGGATCAAGAGCCGCGTGCGCCCCTCGCTCCGCTCCCGCACGGTGTCGACGAGGCGGCGGAGCCCGGGAAGGAAGCGGTCGCTGCCGATGCGGAGGAGCGGGCCGCTCGGCACGTCGCGGATGCCCGTCGCCTCCACGACCAGCGCGCCGGGCTGGCCCTCGGCGAAGCGCGCGTACCACTCCAGCACCTCGGGCGTGACGTGGCCGTCCTCGGTCGCCCGCCACGGCACCATCGCCGGCACCCAGGTCCGCTCGGCGAGCGTGAGCCCGGCCGCCAGCTCGAGCGGCGAGAACAGCTTCGATGCCGCCGCATCCTCCGCGCTCGGCGCCCGGAGGGCGCGAAGCTCGTGCTTGATGCGCTGGGGCGGCTTCCACATGACGAGTGCCGGGCTAGCGTCTCA